>CALRYY010000011.1:0-73149 GCA_943372515.1 Ramlibacter sp. 2FC
GGCGCGTGCGCTGACAGACCGCCCCGCACTGCGCATGACCGTGGTGGGCACCGCCAGCCTGGACGCCGAGCGCGAGGCGCTCAAGCGCGAAAAGCTCGCCGACTTGCTGCGCGCTGAAAAGCGCCGCGCCGCCGGGCTGGCCGCCACCGCCGCAGTGACGCTTGCACCGGCCGAAGAGCCCGCCCTGCTGGCCGCGGTGTACCGCCGGGCCGATATCGCCAAGCCGCGCAACCTCATCGGCCTGGCCAAGGACCTGCCACCGGACGAGATGCGTTCGCTGCTGTTGGCGCACATCACGGTGGATGAAAGCACCGCCCGCGAGCTGGCGGTACAGCGCGGCGTGGCCGTACGCGACTACCTCACAGGGCGGGAACTGCCCGCACAGCGGCTGTTTCTGGGGGCCGCGAAGGCCGTTGCGCCAGAGGCTAAATGGAGCCCGCGGGCCGAGTTGAACCTGGCAACGCAGTAGACCGGCCGATAAACAGCGAAAATGGCAGCTTCGCCGTTTGACGGCCTGTTTTCTCAAGAAATCTTTGCAGTGACCCAAGCCAGCCCCAAAACCACCGATACCCAAGCACTCGACGCCCTGACCGGCGGCGCGTTTTCAGCGCCCACCTCGGGCGAGCGCGCCGCACGCGTGCGCGACTGGCTGGCCACCAACCCGTCGCCCGAGCAGATGCAGGACGTCTACAAGGACCTGAGCTCGCGCGACAAGGGCGCGGCCAAGCTGCTGCGCGAAAAGCTCGACGACATCCGCCGCACCAAGGGGCAAGAGGCCATTGCCGCTGAATGGGCCGAAAAGGCCCAGGCGCTGCTGGCCCTGGCCAAGGTGAACATCGCCGACGCCATGGCCTGGCAGCG
The DNA here is from genome assembly GCA_943372515.1 of Ramlibacter sp. 2FC. Lineage (GTDB taxonomy): Bacteria > Pseudomonadota > Gammaproteobacteria > Burkholderiales > Burkholderiaceae_C > RAM1. Next base: position 862 of record CALRYY010000011.1, read on the forward strand.
CGACGCCGCCAAGGCCGGCGCGCCACTGTCCCGGGAGCCGCTGGCCGGTCTGAAGGTACAGCTGGCCGAGCGGGTCAAGGGCATTGAAGACCTGCAGCACCGCGTGCAGGTGCAGCGCGAAGCCGCCGTGCTGCTGGCCCAGCGCATTGAAATCCTGTCCACCAAATCGTGGCGCGATGCCCAGACCGCCGCAGAATCGTTGCGCAACGACGTGCCCGCCTGGCAGGCCCAGGCGGACGCCCTGCAGGCTGACATCAACTGGGCCAGCCTGGACGCCAAGTTCCCGTCGCTGCTGGACGCATCGCGCGCGCAGCTGCAGGTCGTGTGGGACGCATTCCAGAGCGCGCTGGGCGTGGCCGCCGCAGCGGCCGATGACTCTGCAGCACCGCTGCCGCCCGTGCCCGTGTGGGCTGACGAGCTGCGCGTGGCACGCGGCGGCCAGGCCGAAGCCGCCGCCCCGCGCCCGGCCCGCCCCAAGGTCGACCCCGAGGTGCGCGCCAAGGCCACGCAAGCCGTGCGTGCCGTGCTGCAAACGCTGGAAAAAGAAATCGCTGAAGGCCATGGCAAGGCCAGCGCCGGTGCTGCCGCTGCCTTGCGCAACGCCCTGAAGGAAAACGGCCGTCTGATAGACGACAAGCTGGACAGCCAGGCCCAGGCGGCGCTGGCCGCCGCCGGCGAACTGGAAGGCTGGCAGCGCTGGCGCGCCGACCAGCTGCGCCAGGAACTGGTGGCCAAGGCCGAAGGGCTGTTTGAAAAGCCGGTGAACAAGCCTGTGGTTGAGGGCGAAGAACCCGCCGCACCGGCTGCGCCCAAGCCCCGTTTGGGCGGCCGCAAGATGCAGGAAACCCTGCGGGCCCTGCGCGACCAGTGGAAGCAGACCGACCAGGGCGGCGTGCCCAACCACGCGCTGTGGAAGCGGTTTGACGAAGCCTGCAACGAGGCCTACAAGGTGGTTGAAGTGTGGCTGGACAAGGTCAAGTCCGAAGCCGCAGAGCACAAGGCACAACGCCTGGCACTGGTTGAAGAACTCAAGGCCTGGGCCGCCCACAACACGACCGCCAGGGGCGGCGACTGGAAGGGCTTCAACCGCATCCTGCACCAGTTCAGCGACCGCTGGCGCGACGCCGGCCACCTGAGCGAAAAGGCCTTTGCCGAGCTGCAGCCGGTCTGGAAAGACGCCTTCAAGGCTGCGTTGGCCCCGCTGGAGGCCGTGCAAAAGGCAAGCCTGGAGCGCCGCCACGCGATGATTGAAGAGGCCAAGGTGCTGGGCGCCGCGCCCATGATGCGCATCGACGCCGTCAAGGCGCTGCAACAGCGCTGGCAGGCCGAAGCGCAGACCGTGCCGCTGGACCGCAAACACGAACAGAAGCTGTGGGACGCTTTTCGCAAGCCGATTGACGACGCCTTCAACCGCAAGGGTGAAGACCGCGACAGGGCCGCTGCTGCGCTGAGCGAACGCGACCGCGCGGTGCTCGATGCGTCCAAGGCACTGGAAGCCGCCAACGCGACCGGTGACGCCCAAAAGATCCGCGCCGCCATGTCGGCGCTGGACGCCGCGCTGCGCGGTCAGGCCCAGGCGGCCGCCGAGGTGGCCAGCCAGGACAAGGCAGCCCAGGAGCACAAGCAGGCCATGGCGGATGCCGCGCCTGCTGCTGCACAAGACGCAGCCAGCGAGGCGACCGCATGCGATGGCTCCACCGATGCACCGGCCGACGACGCATCCACAGACGCTCCTGCCGAAGCCGCTGCACCGGCACCGGCCCCCAAGCCGGCCCCCAAACCCGTGGTCGCCATGCGTGGTGACGACCGCCCGGGCATGAAAAAAGCCGAGCCCGCTCAGGCAGGCCGTGGCGGCAAGTTTGGCGACCGCAAGGGCGCACCCGGCGGTGGCCGTGGCGGCATGGACAACAAATTTGAGCCGCGCCGCGATGACCGGGGTGGCCGCTTTGGCGACCGCGCCGAGCGCGAAGACCGCGGCCCGCGCCTGGGCGACGTGGCCTTCAGGGCCCAGCGCGACGCGCTGGAACATGCCCAGATGGCCCTGAAGAAGCTGGCCGCACAGGCCCATGGCGAGGCGCTGACACAGCTGCTGACTGCGTGGGAGCAACGCGCCGCTGACCAGGTGCCGCCCCAGCAGGAGCTGGGCCGGGCTGTGGCCACGGGCGTGCGGGGTGCCTGGGTGCAGGCCGTGGGCGCTGCCCCTGCGGGTGATGCGTCAGAAGCCTTGTTGCGCCTGGAAATGGCGGCCGAAGTACCCACGCCCGCCGAGCACATCAATGCCCGGCGTGCGCTGCAACTGCAGCTGCTGACGCGCCGCAACGACCCCACCCCGGTGCAGACCTGGGGGCAGGACGCAGCAAAGGTGCTGGCCAGCGCGCACGATGCGCAGGCCGCGCGACGGTTGCAGAACGTGCTGAAAGCGCTGTTGCGCGGATAAAGGCTCAGGTTTTGGACGGCTTGAAGAAGCTGTCCATCAACCGCAACAGATCGGCAAATTCAGCGCCAAAGCGCTCGCGGTTGACGAAATACGCCTCGCTGGCCACCGCAAAAAACTCGTCGATGGACTGAGCCCCATAAGGGTCCAGCCAGGTGGGCGCGCCGCCAAAGCGCTCGGCGATGATGACTTGTTCGCGAAACGCGTCGTACTGCGGCTGCAGCACGGCCAGCCAGTCGCGGCGGGCCTGGGCGGATGCCAGGGGCGGGCAGCCGTCGGGCGCGCCGTCGCGCATATCCAGCTTGTGCACAAACTCGTGGATCACCACGTTGTAGCCCTCGCGGGCCGTGACGCCTGCGCCAGCCACGTCGCGCCAGCTCAGCATCACAGGGCCGCCTTCCATGGCTTCGCCGGCCAGCACCTCGTCGTAGTGGTGGACCACGCCGGCGTCGTCCACCATTTCGCGCCGGGCCACCACTTCGTCCCTGTGCACCACGATACCCACAAAGTCGTCATACCAGGCTAGGCCCTGGTCCAGGTGCAGCACCGGCAGCACGGCCTGGGCAGCGATGTCTACGGCCACTTCGTCGGTGATGGCAAAGCCCTGCGCGCCATGAAATTCCTTGGTTGCCAGAAAGCCCGCAGTCAGCGTGCGCAGCTGCTGGAGCTCGGCATCGGGCCGTGCTGCCAGGAACGGGTAACGTGACAGCGCGCCGTGCCACAACGCGTCGGGAATGGCGCGGGGTGCGGTGCGCCTGCGCAGCCAGCCGAACATCAGGCCAGCGTCAGGCGGTGCAGGCCGCTTGCGTCCAGGCGCAGCACCTGCAGGCGTGCGGGTTGCGCAGCGGCGTCCCAGTCGCTGAGCACCACGCGTTGCAGGCCAAGGCCCAGGTCGTGTGCGGCCGGCTTGTGCGTGTGACCATGGATCATCACCGCCGCCTGCGCTGCGGTGAGCCAGCCGCGCGCGGCGGGGCCATCCACATCGGCATAGTCGCTGGCGGCTCGCTTGCGTGATTCGCTGGCGTCGCGCAGGCCCCGGGCCACGGCCTGGCGCTCAGCCAGCGGCTGCGCCACAAAGCGCTGCTGCCATTGCGGTGTGCGCACCTGTGCGCGAAAGGCCATGTAATCGTGGTCGTCCAGGCACAGTGCGTCGCCATGGGTCAGCACGAACCGCTGGTCATTGAAGGCCAGCACGGTCGGGTCATGCAGCAGCGTGGTGCCGGCTGCAGCCATGAGGCCATCGCCCGCCAGAAAGTCGCGGTTGCCGTGCATGAAGAATACCGGGGTGCGCTGCGCAGCGGCCCGCATGACGGCGGCGCAATCGGCCTCAAAGCCGGGTTGGGCGAGCACATCGTCGCCCACCCAGACCTCAAACAGGTCGCCCAGGATGAACACCGCGTCGGCCGGTGTGGCGGCCATGTAGCGGCGCCAGGCCTCCAACGTGGCGGGCTCAGTTGCCTGCAGGTGCAGGTCTGAAATGAAATCAACCGTGCGCCAGTTCGCGGGAGCGGGCAGCTCGGCGAACCGGGGCACGGTCGTCGCGTCCATCGAAGCCGGGGTCAGTCGCCGCCGGGCCGCCCCAAGGCGACTGCGGCCCCCTCGGGGGGCAGCGCAGTACGCGAAGCGACAAGCGTGGGGGCCATATCAGACGACGACGGCTTTTTCGATCACCACGTCGTCGTTGGGCACGTCGTCATGAAAGCCCTTGCGGCCGGTCTTGACGGCCTTGATCTTGTCCACCACATCGGCGCCAGCCACCACTTTGCCGAACACGGCATAGCCCCAGCCCTGCATGCTGGGCGCGGTGTGGTTCAAAAAGGCGTTGTCGGCGATGTTGATGAAAAACTGCGCGGTGGCCGAATGCGGCGCCTGGGTGCGGGCCATGGCCACGGTGTAGTTGTCGTTCTTCAGGCCGTTGTTGGCTTCGTTTTCAATCGGCGCGTCGGTGGGCTTTTGGCCCATGCCCGGCTCAAAGCCGCCGCCCTGGACCATGAAGCCGGGGATCACGCGGTGAAAGATGGTGTTGTTGTAGTGACCCTTGGTCACATAGCTGATGAAGTTGGCCACCGACAGGGGGGCCTTGGCCTGATCCAGCTCCAGGGTGATGACGCCGAGCTTGGCGATGTGCAGTTCGACTTTGGGGTTGCTCATGGTGAATGCCTTGTTGACTTTGATTACTTCACGAGGGAAGCGCTGTTGATGGTGATGGCGGTCTTGGGCACGTCGCTGCCAAAGGGGCCGCCAGGGCCGGTGGGGGTGGCCTTCATCTTGTTGACCACGTCCATGCCGCTCACGACCTTGCCGAACACGGTGTAGCCATACAGCTGCGGCGCGGCCATCAGCTGGGCGCGGGCGACGTTCTCATACACGCGGCCGCCGTATTCAAACTTCGGCACCGGATCGCCCGGCGGGATCAGGGTGGGGTCCAGAAACGCGTTGTCCTTGACGTTGATGAAGAACTGCGACGACGCCGAATTGGGGTCGTTGGTGCGGGCCATGGCCAGCGTACCGATCACGTTTTTGGGGCCACCCTTGGCCAGGGCTTCGCGGCCTTCGTGCGGTACGGGCGGGCGTGTTTTTTTCTCGACATAGGCCGCGTTGTAGCCGCCGCCTTGCACCATGAAGTTGTCAATCACGCGGTGAAAGATCGTGCCGTCGTAGTGCTTGTCTTTCACGTACTGCAGGAAGTTTTCCACCGTCTTGGGGGCCTTGTCGGGGTACAGCTCCACGACGAAATCCCCCGCCGAGGTGGAGAACTTGACCTTGGGGGTGTCCTGCGCGAAAGCCGCGCCGGCTGCCAGACCCAGGGCCAATGTGGCCAGGGTGGCGCGGCGTGTCATGGCCATGAGGGATGCGTTCATCCGGTCACTCCTTCGTAGAAAATTTTCCATTGCTGTCCCTGGCGCACCCAATACTGGCGCTTGGTGGCACCGCTGCGCTCCCCGGTGGTGACCTCGCCAAAGGTTACCACCATGGTGTCTGCGGTATCGGTCCAGCGCAGGTAGGTCAGGTCCTTGAGTTCAATGCCGCGCCCGCGCACGCGTTCCACCTCGGTTTTCAGGGTGGGCGCCCATTGCGCCAGGGTCTTGCCACCGGCAGCAAAGTCGGCAGCGTAAAAGCTCAAAACCTGGTCTGTATTGCCGCTGGACTTGGCCGCGCGCCAGGCGTTCAGTGCGTCTTCAAAGCGCTGCGCGTCGGCGCGCGTGGTTTGCGGTGCCACCCATTGCAGCGTTTGCGCAATCACCACCGGCGTGGTGCGCACCTCGACCGTGCTGATGATGCGCTCCAGGTCCGGGTTGGCCAGCACCACGCAGCCGTCAGTGGCCTTGGGCGCGCGCGAAAACTGGTTGGGCGGCGTGCCGTGCAGCCAGATGCCGCTGCCGGTTTTGCCGCGGCGCGCGTCATAGGCGTTGGGGTAGTTGATGGGCAGCGCGCCCGAGCCGTAAAAGTCTTTCAGCGACTTCGGGTCCAGGTTGCTGGTAATGAAATACACGCCCAGCGGCGTGCGCTGGTCGCCTTCGACCACTTTTTCGATGCCCAGCTTGCCCACCGAGATGTAGTAGTCGCCCATCAGCTTCAGGCCGGTGGCGGTGTTCTGGAACAGGTACAGCCGCGAGCGCGACGCGTCCACCGCAATCGCGTGCTTCACGCGCGTCGACAGCGTGAGGAACTGCGACGGCACGGTGCCTGCGGGCGGGCGCTCGCGCAGGGCGCGAATGCGCACCTGCGATTCATCGCGCAGCTCGGCCAGCAGCGCAGCGCCGGCCCTGGCGGTGGTGTCGGGCACATCGCCCAGCATACGCACCGGGCGCGTCTGCGACGCGAGCAGGTCGCCATAGACCAGCTGCGCCAGCTGGAAGTTGGGGTGGTCGCGCACCAGCGCCTCGGCGCGGGCCAGAGCGTCGCGCCCGCGGGCCTGGCCGATCAGGCGGTAGACCTCGATCAGTCGGGCCTCGGTCTCGCCGTCGCGCACGGCGGGGGCGGGGCGGGCAACAGCGCGAGGGGCCACAACGGCTGCAGCCGCCGCAGCGGTAGCCGCTGCGGTGGCGGCCTTGCCGCGTGGACGATCCGCCTTGGCGGCCTGCTGGCTGGTTTGCTGCGGCTTTTTCTTGCGCTGCTTTTTTTCGTCGGCGGCCACGGCCCAGCCGCTCTGCAGCAGCACAAGCGTACACACCAACCCGGCTGCAAGTAACGAACGTGTCATGGACACGTCATCAACCGCCCGTGGATTCCTTGACGATGAGCCAGCGTTCACCGGCCTTCACCATGTCCAGCGTCTTGCGGCTTGAGATGTTCAGGGTATCGGCCGTATAGGCCTGGCGGAATTTGGCGGTGGCGCGGCTGCCGTTGACCGACACCTCCACATCGCTCAGGCGAACGGCGATGCGCGATTTGCTCACGATGCGGGCGCGGCGTTCCTCTTCCCAGGCCTTGCGGTCCTGGTTGCCGGGAGGGTCAAATTCCTTGCCATAAGCACCCAGGTAGCCACCCATGTCCTTGGCGGCCCAGGCTGCAGCCCAGGCACGCACGGCGGCTTCGACGTCTTTGGCGGCTGCGCTGGACGCCGCAGGGGCGGCAGCCGGTGCTGCAGGTGTAGGCGCGGCAGCAGCAGGGGCAGCTGCGGGAGCCGGTGCCGGCGTGGGTGCCTTGGCCACCACGGCGGGGGCCGGGGCTGCGGCAGCGGGTGCTGTGGGGCGCTGGCCCTTGGCACCAGGGGCGAACAGGTCACGAATGAGCGCCAGCTTGGGCTGCACGCCGGTGTTGTTGCTGTCCAGCTGCAGGGCCTTGCTGTAGGCCTGGCTGGCCAGCTTGGCATACACGTCGCCCAGGTTTTCGTGGGCGGTGGCGTAGCTGGGGTTGGTGCGGATCGCCATTTCAAGCGCGGCGCGTGCCTTGTCAAACTGGCTCTGGCCCGCATACAGCACGGCCAGGTTGTTGTAGGGCTCGGGCAGCTCGGGGTAATCTTCGGTGAGCTTGGTGAAGGTGGTGATCGCGTCGGCCGGCTTGCCCGCTTCGGTCTGGATCACGCCCCTCAAAAAGCGCATCTGCGGGTCGCGCGGCTTGCCGGCCAGGTACTGGTCGGCTTTGGTCAGGGCCTCGGCCAGCTTGCCCGAACGCAGCAGCTGGCCCACGTCGCCGTATTCGTCGGCATGGACGGCAGAAAAGCTGAACAGGGCTGCCAACGCCAGCAGGCGCAGGGCTTTGGAGACCGGGGAGCGGGCGTGCGTCATAAAACCTCTTGTGTCGAACGCGTGAGACAGGCCCAAAGACAGGGCTATATACTGCGCTGGATTGTAGCCGAGGGGGGTGTCCATCAAACCTCCTGGTACAGCCCCAGACAACCCGAACAACCTTCGTATTCCGCGCCCGCCCTGCATGCTGCCGGGCCGTCGCCACGTTACCCATCCATGAGCCTGCGCATCTACAACACGCTGACGCGTGAACTGGAGGAACTGTCACCGATTGAGCCCGGCCATATACGGATGTATGTGTGCGGCATCACGGTGTACGACCTGTGCCATATCGGCCATGCGCGGTCAGCCGTGGCGTTTGATCAGGTGCAGCGCTGGCTCAAGGCCAGTGGCCTGCGGGTGACCTATGTGCGCAACATCACCGACATCGAAGACAAGATCATCCGCCGGGCTGTTGAAAACAAAGAACCCATCAAGGCCCTGACCGAGCGCATGATCGGCGAGATGTACCGCGACTTTGACGCTCTGGGCATCGAGCGGCCCGACCACGACCCCCGCGCGACCGACTACGTGCCCCAGATGCTGGCCATCGTCAAGACGCTGCAGGACAAGGGCCTGGCCTACCAGACGCCGGCCGGCGACGTGAACTACGCAGTGCGCAAATTTGCCGGCTACGGCAAGCTCTCGGGCAAGTCGCTGGACGAGCTGCACGCCGGCGAGCGGGTGGCCGTGCTGGACGGCAAGGACGACCCGCTGGACTTTGTGCTGTGGAAATCCGCCAAACCCACCGAACCCGCCGACGCCCAGTGGGACAGCGCCTGGGGCAAGGGCCGCCCCGGGTGGCACATTGAATGCTCGGCCATGGCGTGCGCCACGCTGGGCGAGACCTTTGACATCCATGGCGGCGGGGCTGACCTGCAGTTCCCCCACCACGAGAATGAAATCGCCCAGAGCGAAGGCGCCAACGGCAAACCAATGGCCAGGGTGTGGATACACAACGGCTTTGTGAACATCGACAACGAGAAGATGTCCAAGAGCCTTGGCAACTTTTTCACCATCCGCGAGGTGCTGGAAAAGTTCGACGCCGAGACCATCCGCTTTTTCATTGTGCGGGCGCACTACCGCAGCCCGCTGAACTACAGCGACGTGCACCTGGACGACGCGCGCAGTGCGCTCAAGCGCCTGTACACCGCGCTGCACGCCGTGGTGCCGGCAGATGTGACGATCGACTGGGCGCAGCCGCATGCCGCGCGTTTCAAGGCCGCGATGGACACCGACTTTGGCACGCCCGAGGCCGTGGCCGTGCTGTTTGAACTGGCGGCCGAAGCCAACCGCAGCCAATCGGCGCAGGCAGCCGGCCTGCTGAAGGCCCTGGGTGGCGTGCTGGGCCTGTTGCAAGGCGACCCGCAGGCTTTTTTGCAGGCCGGCGCCGGCATTGACGAAGCCAGCATCCAGCAGCAGATAGAAGCCCGCGCCGCCGCCAAAAAAGCCAAGGACTTTGCCGAGGCCGACCGCATCCGCAACGCATTGCTGGCCCAGGGCATAGTGCTGAAAGACTCCGCAACCGGCACCACCTGGGAGGCCGCGCAGTGAGCCCCACGCGCAAGGCGGCCGACCCCGTGGTGACGGTGGCAACACCCGCCTACTGGGAAGAAGCCTGCCGCCACCTGGCCAAAAAAGACCGTGTCATGAAGCGGTTGATCCCCAAATTTGGCGACGCCTGCCTGCAGTCGCATGGCGACGCCTTCACCACGCTGGCGCGCAGCATTGTGGGCCAGCAGATTTCAGTGAAGGCCGCGCAGACCGTGTGGGAGCGGTTTGAAAAGCTGCCCCGCAAGCTGACGGCCGCCAACGTGCTCAAGCTCAAGGTGGACGACATGCGCGCCGCAGGCCTGAGCGCGCGCAAGATTGAATACCTGGTGGATCTGGCCCTGCACTTTGACTCGGGCGCGGTGCACGTGAAATCCTGGGAAGGCATGGACGACGAGGCCATCATTGCCGAACTGGTGGCCATTCGCGGCATTGGCCGCTGGACGGCCGAGATGTTTTTGATCTTTCACCTGATGCGCCCTGATGTGCTGCCGCTGGACGACATCGGCCTGATCAACGGCATCAGCCAGAACTATTTTTCGGGCGACCCGGTCAGCCGCAGCGACGCGCGCGAGGTGGCCGACGCCTGGGCGCCGTACCGCAGCGTTGCAACTTGGTATATTTGGCGCTCGCTAGACCCCCTTCCCGTGTCTTACTGACCGGCGGCGTTCAAGCCAACACACAAGGAGTCAAACCTTGGCAAAGAAAACCTTCCTCGACTTCGAGCAGCCGATTGCGGAGCTTGAAACCAAGATCGAAGAACTGCGCTACGTGCAGACAGAATCAGCAGTCGACATCTCTGAAGAGATCGACCAGCTCAGCAAGAAAAGCCAGCAGCTCACCAAAGACATCTACGGTGTGCTCACCCCATGGCAGATCACCAAGATCGCACGCCATGCCGAGCGGCCCTACACGCTGGACTACGTCAATGAAATCTTCACCGACTTCATCGAGCTGCACGGCGACCGGCACTTCTCGGACGACCTGAGCATCGTGGGCGGCCTGGCCCGCTTTAACGGCACCGCCTGCATGGTGCTGGGCCACCAAAAGGGCCGCGACACCAAGGAGCGTGGCCTGCGCAACTTTGGCATGAGCAAGCCCGAGGGCTACCGCAAGGCCCTGCGCCTGATGAAGACCGCAGAAAAATTCAAGCTGCCCGTGTTCACCTTTGTGGACACACCCGGCGCCTACCCCGGCATTGACGCTGAAGAGCGCGGCCAGTCGGAGGCCATTGGCCGCAACATCTACGAGATGGCCCAGCTCGAGGTCCCCATCATCACCACCATCATTGGCGAAGGCGGCTCTGGCGGCGCGCTGGCCATTTCGGTGGGCGACCAGGTGCTGATGCTGCAGTACTCCATCTATTCGGTGATCAGCCCCGAGGGCTGCGCCTCCATCCTCTGGAAGACATCCGACAAGGCCCAAGACGCCGCCGAGGCCCTGGGCATCACCGCCCATCGCCTGAAGGCCCTGGGCCTGGTGGACAAGATCGTGAACGAGCCCGTGGGCGGCGCGCACCGTGACCACAAGCAGATGGCGGCCTTCCTCAAGCGCGCGCTGAACGACGCCTACCGCCAGGTCAGCGACCTGAAGGTGCGCGAGCTTTTGGACCGGCGCTACGAACGGCTGCAAAGTTATGGCCGTTACACCGACACCAAGGCCGACGCCCGCTGATGCCCTGAACCCGGCTGCCGTTGCCCTGGGCAGCTGGCCGGCCGACCTGCCGCTGGCGGTGGCCTACAGCGGCGGCGCTGATTCCACCGCACTGCTGTGGGCCTGCGCCGCGCGCTGGCCGGGCCAGACCGGCGCCATTCACATCCACCACGGCCTGCAGGCCGCCGCCGACGGCTTTGCCCGCCACTGCGAAAGCGTGTGCGCTGCTCTAGGCGTGCCTCTGCAGCTGGTGCAGGTAGACGCACGCCACGCAACCGGTGAAAGCCCCGAAGACGCCGCCCGCAAGGCCCGCTACCAGGCCCTGGCCGATGCCGCACGCCAATGCGGCGCCAGGCAGGTGCTGCTGGCCCAGCATGCCGACGACCAGGTTGAAACCCTGTTGCTGGCCTTGAGCCGAGGCGCCGGCCTGCCGGGCCTGGCCGCCATGCCCGAAACCTTTGAACGGCACGGCATGGCCTTTGGCCGCCCGCTGCTGGGCGTGAGCGGCCCGGCCATCCGCGCCTGGCTGGCAGAACAGACCATCGCCTGGGTAGACGACCCCACCAACGCCAACACGGCCTACACCCGCAACCGCATCCGCCACGGCCTGCTGCCGGCGCTGGAGCAGACCTTTCCCCAATTTCGCGAAACCTTTGCACGGTCAACCCGCCACGCCGCCCAGGCGCAGGCCCTGCTGGACGAACTGGCCACGCTGGACCTGCAGGCCGCGGGCGACCCGCCCGCCATTGCCGCGCTGCGCGCACTGAGCCGCGCGCGCCAGGGCAATGCGCTGCGCCACTGGCTGCGCCGCGCGCACGGAACGGCGGCGTCTGCCGCGCAACTGGACGAGCTGCTGGACCAGATTGAGGCCTGCACCACTCGCGGCCACGGCATCCACATCAAGGTGGGCGCGGGCTTTGTCGAGCGGGCAGGGCCGCGGCTGGCCTACATCGCCCCGGTATAATCCCGTGGTTTTGCGCGGTGCGGCCCGCTGCAAAACACCGCGATTCAAACCGCGACCCCCGCCAACCCGCCGCGTCTGTCCTCTCTTCCAATCCAATGGCACTGATCGTTCATAAATACGGCGGCACGTCGATGGGCTCTACCGAGCGCATCCGCAACGTCGCCAAGCGCGTGGCCAAATGGGCGCGAGCCGGCCACCAGATGGTGGTGGTGCCCAGCGCCATGAGCGGCGAAACCAACCGCCTGCTGGGCCTGGCCAAAGAGCTGGCCCCCGCCAAGGCGTCTGACGCCGTATCGCGCGAACTCGACATGCTGGCCGCCACCGGCGAGCAGGCGTCCAGCGCGCTGCTGGCCATTGCGCTGCAGGCCGAAGGCATGGGCTCCGTCAGCTACGCCGGCTGGCAGGTGCCCATCAAGACCAACAGCGCCTACACCAAGGCCCGCATCGAATCCATCGACGACAAAAAGGTGCGCGCCGACCTGGCCGCGGGCCGTGTGGTGATCGTCACCGGCTTTCAGGGCGTGGACGACGCAGGCAACATCACCACGCTGGGCCGGGGCGGCAGCGACACCTCGGCTGTGGCCGTGGCCGCCGCCATGAAGGCGCATGAATGCCTGATCTACACCGACGTAGACGGCGTGTACACCACCGACCCGCGCGTTGTGCCCGAAGCCCGCCGCCTGCACACCGTGAGCTTTGAAGAGATGCTGGAGATGGCATCCATGGGCTCCAAGGTGCTGCAGATCCGGTCGGTGGAATTTGCCGGCAAATACAAGGTGCCGCTGCGCGTGCTGAGCAGCTTCACCCCGTGGGACATTGACATCGACGAAGAAGCCAAGTCCGGCACGTTGATCACTTTTGAGGAAGACGAAAAAATGGAACAAGCCGTCGTATCCGGCATCGCATTCAACCGCGACGAAGCCAAGATCTCGGTCCTGGGCGTGCCCGACAAGCCCGGCATTGCCTACAACATCCTGGGTGCCGTGGCCGACGCCAACATCGAGGTGGACGTGATCATCCAGAACATCTCCAAAGACGGCAAAACCGACTTCAGCTTTACCGTGCACCGCAACGACTACGCCCGCACGGTAGACCTGCTGCGCGCCAAGGTGCTGCCCACGCTGGGCACCGACACGATCGAGGGCGACACCAAGATCTGCAAGGTCAGCATCGTGGGCATCGGCATGCGCAGCCACGTGGGCATTGCCAGCAAGATGTTCCGCTCGCTGAGCGAGGAGGGCATCAACATCCAGATGATCTCTACCAGCGAAATCAAGACCTCGGTGGTCATTGACGAGAAATACATGGAGCTGGCCGTGCGCGCCCTGCACAAGGCATTCGACCTGGACCAGCCCGCAGGCTGATTTGCCACACAAGTCGTGAGATAATCTTTTTTCGCCAGGAAACGTGACCGAGTGGCCGAAGGTGCTCCCCTGCTAAGGGAGTATGGGGTGTAGAGCCTCATCGAGGGTTCGAATCCCTCCGTTTCCGCCAAAGCATCAAAACAGAACGCCCCGAGAGGGGCGTTTTGCATTGGGGCTTCCGAAGGCCGTTTGGGACGGATAGGTCGCGTTACTCGATCGGTCGTGGCGGGTTCTTGAATACGTTCGTTGCATTCCAATTCAGAAACTCTGCGGCTGGCATCAAGCCGTCATGCTGGGGCGCATGGATTGGGTGTCCATGAAACTGCAGTTCACCGGTTGTGCCTCGCGCGCCACTGATAGCCAGCTGGCTGAAAACAACTCTACGTTCGGATGGCTCGACGGTAAACGCCCCCAGATCAAAAAGCTTGTGGTGAAGCGCGCACAACGACAAGCCATTGGGTTCAATGTCTGGTCCGCCGACGTGATGCCATTTGATGTGAGCCGCTTCAAGACCAGCTGGCGTGTGCCCAATTCGCAGATCGAAGCCGCAGACACAGCAGCGAAACTCGTAGGCGCGCAGCACCCGATCTCTGAATCCAGGGTCGCGCTTGCGTCGTGCTGTCGCTATGTAGTCGTCTGCCGTTGTCGCGCTATCACGCAATTCCCTAATGCCATCCAGGTTCAAACCCAGAGCGGCCACGATGTCAGCATGAAGGGTATCTGGAAAATAGGTATTCAAAATGCGGGAGGCTACCGCCTCCAGCAGCCCGGGGACATGACGTAGCGCTTCGTCAATCTCAGGAGGAAAACCCGCCTTGATGTGGTGCTCTCGAAGCTCTCCCAAAGTTGGCGTGACACCCGCCGATCGTTCCAGAATTTGGCGCGGGCCGTTCAGGTCCCACAGAGCGCCACGTCCATCTGTTGCGAGATGCCAGAAAGGGTAGTGCCTTGATTTCGCCGCACTGCTGGGTCCGAACTCAATCAAGAGTTGCTTCAACAATTCTTCGATGTCCGCGAAAGCTACCAACCGTTTGTCGCCTCGCTGCACCCGGGCCAGCGCGAGCATGATAAGCAAGGGCTTGTGGGGTGAATAGGTGCCAGCACGTTGGCCCCGACGAATGGAATCAAAAGCCTCAAGGACTTGAATCGCTGTTTTCATATCACCACGCGTACTTCCTAACCGTCAACTTCGGCGGCCTGAAAAACACCCTTTCCTCCGCCGCTGCCAGCACCGTCTCCGGCCGCCAGTCGGGGTTGCCGGTGCGCCGGGCCCGCTCCATGCGGACCCAAGCGTGGTTGTGTAGCGCCAGGTACGCCTTGACGTGGCGGGGGCATTCTTCAAAGAACCAGCGCAGCGGGCGCAGCAGGCTCTCGGGGCACGAGCGCAGCCGCACGGCGCGCTGGCCGGTGGGCAGCAGCATGCCTTCGTGGCAAGACTGCTCCAGCGGCAGGCGCAGGTCGTGCGCCACGATGTACTCCTCCCAGTCGTGCATCTCTTCGCCAAAGTGGGGGTCTTCGTCTGCCGCTATGGCATGAAACCACAACGCATCAGGCAGCTCGGCGCACTGGGCTGATTCCCAGTCGTCGTAGTCGTTCTCAAACCGCTGCACCTCGGCCAGCCAGAGGTGGCCATACTGTTGTTGCGGGCTGAGCTGTCGGGCCATGGTGAGGGGACGATACACCTGCCAGCATTGGAAAGGGCTGCGAAACGATGGATACCATTGGTGCCTGTCATTTTTTCGGAGCCGCCCTGTGGACACTGCCCGTCTTTTCCAGTCTGACCGCAGCCAGGCCGTTAAGCTGCCCAAGGCATATCGGTTTGCGGGCACGGAAGTAGCCATCAAACACTTTGGCAACGGCGTTTTGCTGCTGCCCGTGGATCAACCGTGGAAAACGCTGGAGGCCGGCTTGGCCGCATTCGAGCCCGGCTTTGTGCTTACGCGTGAGCAGCCCGGCGATCCTGTTCGTGATGAGATCCGCGCATGATCCTGCTGGATATCTGATCGGCGTGCACGCCCCCCGGCTAACGCCTTACGGCTTCTTCACAGCCGCCTCAGCCGCCGCCCCGGCCTTCACCTGGGCATTGGCATCGGTACCGGGGATCTTCTCGGCAATCTTGTTGCCCGTGCGGCGCGTCGCGTCGGCGGCGTCCTTGCTCACGTCCTTGGTGAATTCCACGGTTTTCTTGGTGGTCTTCTTGGTGTTGTCGATGCCCTTGTCGATCTTCTGGCCCACAGTGCTGGTGGCCTGGGTGCTGACGCTGGCGTTGGCGTTCACACCCACATTGGCGGTCTGCGCCTGGGCGTTCAGGCCGTAGGAGGCGGCGGTCACCGCCAGGATGATGCTGACCCGTTGCAGTACGTTGGTTGTTTTGCTCATGATGGCTCCTTGTTCTTGAAAACAGGAGCGCAGTATGGGCGGCTGCGTGCGCCAATGGGGCGTTTTGGCACGCTGCGCGGCACAAATGGATGGCGTCCCACAGCCCGCGTCAGTATGCGCTGACAGGGCCGTCAGACGTTGGCGCCGCGCCGTTGTCAGGCAGGCGAGCCCAACGCACCGGCCTTGACGCGCTTCCACGCCGCCAGCTGGCGCATCAGCATCGGGATGGTGATGGCCACGCCCACCAATGTGACCGTCAACCCCGGCGCAATCAGCAGCAGGGCGGCCACGATGCACACCACCTGTTCCCAGCGTTTCATCTCCACCAGAAAGAAGCGGCTCAGCGCCGCCGCCAGCACCGTGATGCCAAACACGCAGCCCAAAAAGGTGACGGTGAAGTCAAACCAGGTAAAGCCCTTGGCCACCAGCAGCAATGAGGGCGAGAACACAAACACAAACGGCACCAGCACCTTGGCCATGCCCAGGCGGAACGCCGTGTTGCCGGTCTTGAACGGGTCGCTGCCCGCCATGCCCGCGGCCGCATACGCCGCCAGCGCCACCGGGGGTGTGATGTCTGCCAGCACCCCGTAATAAAACACAAAGAAATGCGCCACCAGCGGCTCGACACCCAGCTGCACCAGCGTGGGCGCGGCCACCGTCACCATGATGATGTAGTTGGCCGTGGTGGGGATGCCGCAGCCCATCAATATGCAGACCACGCCCGTCATGACCAGCGCGGCAAACAGCGTCAGGCCCTTGGTGCTGGCAAAATATTCCGGCACCACCACAGACAATGCGCCCGCACTGGTGGTGGCCCAGGTCGTGATGATGTAGCTGATCTTGAAGCCCACGCCCGTGAGCGTGACCACGCCGATCACAATGCCCACCGTGGCCGCTGCGGCGCCCACGGCCAGCGCGTATTTGGCGCCGGTTTCAAAGGCTTCCACCAGCACCGCATGCGGTATGCGCCCGGTAATGCCGGCCAGCTTCCAGCCGGCCAGCGCCAGGGCCACACCCACGGTAAAGATGCCCAGCTTGATCCATTCGCTGCTGCTGCCCAGGTCGCCAAATGAAATGACGGCCAGCATGGCGTGCAGCACCACCAGCAAGACCCAGTTTTTGGCGCTGTTGCCGCTGACCTGCGTGGTCAGGCCCACGATCATGCAGGACGTGATGCCGGTGAACGCGGCCAGGTAGGGCGTGCGGCCCGACACCAGCAAGCCGATCAGCAGCACCAGCGGAATCAGCGTGGGCCAGCGCTGGCGCAGGGATTCGCGCAGCTTGGGCATTTCTTCTTCGGTCAGGCCGCGCAGGCCGTAGCGCTTGGCCTCAAAGTGCACCTGCATGAACACGCCAAAGAAATGCATGAACGCCGGGATGATGGCCGCCGCAATGATTGTCTGGTACGAGACGTTCAAAAATTCGATCATCAAAAACGCCGCCGCGCCCAGCACCGGCGGCGTGATCTGTCCGCCGGTGGACGACGCGGCCTCTACCGCGCCGGCAAATTCGCGCTTGTAGCCCACGCGGATCATGGCCGGGATGGTCAGCGACCCCACCGTCACCGCATTGGCCACTGACGAGCCGCTGAGCATGCCAAACATGGCCGAGCCAAACACACTGACCTTGGCCGGCCCGCCCGCATAGCGCCCGGCCACGCTGGACGCGATGTCCAGAAACAGCTGGCCCAGGCCGATACGCGTGGCCATCACGCCAAACAGCACAAAGTGGAATACATAAGTGGCCACCACGCCCACCGCCACGCCATAAATGCCCTGGCTGGTGAGGTACTGGTGGTTGATCATCTGGCTCCAGCTGGCGCCCGCGTGCTTGAGCAGGCCCGGAAAGTACGAGCCAAACATCGCATACAGCGTGAAGCCGATGGCTATCAGCGGCAGCGGCCAGCCCATGGAGCGGCGCGTGGCCTCCAGCAGCGTCAAAAACAGGATGGAGCCAAACACCACGTCCGACAGGTCGGGGTTGCCCACGCGAAAGGCCAGGTCGGCAAACACCCAGGGGATATACAGCACGCTGGCCGCGCAGGCCAGGCCCAGCAGCCAGTCCACCAGCGGCACGCCGCCGGGCGCCAGCAGGCCGGGCTTGCTGGGATGGTCATGTGCTTTCTTGCTGGCGGCAAACACCAGAAACACCAGGCCCAGCACAAAGGCCAGGTGCACGCCGCGGTGCGTGGTCTCGCGCAGCAGGCCAAAGCCGGCCGTGTAAAAGTGAAAGCACGACAGCGCGATCAGCAGCCACTTGATGATCTGGGTGGCTGGCGGCACCGAGGGGCGAAACCGCATCTCGGGGTCGAATTTTTCTTCCAGCTCCTGGAGCTTCTTGTCGTCTAGCGTCGCTGCGGTCATGAAGGGGGTGCGTTTTTATTCGAGGGCCCCCGTGGAACCGGCTTTGCCGGGCCACTGGGGGCGCCCCCTTGGGGGGGCGGGGGGGTTACTTCAACAGGCCCACTTCCTTGTAGAACTTTTCAGCGCCGGGGTGGTAGGGGATGCCCACGCCCTTGACGGCGTTTTCCTTGGTGATGAATTTGCCCTTGGCATGGCCGGCCTGCAGCGCCTTTTGCGCGGCGTCGCCAAACATGGCCTTGGTGATCTGGTAGACGGTTTCGGTGTCGACCTTGGCGTTGGTGACCATCTGCGCGCCCACGGCCAGCGTCTGCACGGCGGGCACGTCCTTGTAGGTGTTGGCGGCAATGGTGTCCACGGCAAAGTAGGGGTTGGCCATGCGCAGGCCGTCGGCCGACGTGCCCGTCAGCGGCACCAGCTCAATGCCCGTGCCACCCGATGCCAGCTCGGCAATGGCGCCTGCCGGCGCGCCGCCCACAAAGAAGAACGCGTCCAGCGCGCCGTCTTTCAGCTTGTCGCCGGCCTGGTTGGGCTTGATGTATTCGGGCTTGATGTCGGCCTCTTTCACGCCATAGGCGGCCAGCACCATGCGCGCGTTGATCAGCGTGCCCGAGCCTGGCTCGTCCAGCGCCACGCGCTTGCCCTTGAGGTCGGCCACGGTCTTGATGCCCGAGCCCTTCTTGACCACCAGGTGGATGCTTTCGGGGTACAGGTTGGCGATCATGCGCAGGTCGGTGACCTTGGGCTTGCCCTCAAAGGCGCCGGTGCCGGTAAAGGCCCAGGTGGCCACGTCAGACTGCGAGAAGCCGGCCTCCATGGCACCACTGGCCACGGCGTTCACGTTGGCCAGCGAGCCATTGCTGGCCTGTGCGGTGGCCACGATCTTGCCGGGCTGCGACACCGCGTTGGCGATCATGCCGCCCACGGGGTAGTAGGTGCCGGCGGTGCCGCCCGTGCCGATGCGAAAGAACTGCTGGGCCTGTGCGGCGCCGCTCAGTGCCACGGCGGCTACCAGGGCGGTTGCCAGATGCTTCAGTTTCATGGGGTTCTCCAAAAAGGTCCAAGGTTGGAATGCAGCCCTGCAGTACACCACAGCGGTGCGCAGTCTTGCCTAGTGAAAGCCCCATGCACGACGCGTGCCCGCTGCAGCGGGCCCTGCAGCAGCGGGGCTGAATACCGCGGCGTGTTCCTGCCGCAGCTGCGCTGCAATGCGCTGCGCGCTGCCAAACGCCAGCGTGAAGCCCAGGGCACCATGCCCGGTGTTGAACAGCAGGTTGCGTGGCGCACCGGGCAGCGCGCCCATCACCGGCAGACCGGTGGGCGTGGCCGGGCGCAGGCCGGCCCAGGGCTGCACGTCGTCGTAACCAGCCGCCTGCGCAAACACATCGCGCGCCGTGGCCACCAGGGATTCAATGCGCGCGGCAGGGATGCTGGTGCTGTCACCCACCAGCTCGGCCATGCCGGCCACGCGCAGGCGGTTGCCAATGCGGGCAAACACCACCTTGCGTGCGGCGTCGGTCACGTTCACGCGCGGGGCGTGGCCGGCCACCGGGCTCGCTTCCACCGTGATGCTGTAGCCCTTGAGCGGGTACACCGGCACATCCAGCCCCAGTGGGCGCGCCAGCCGGTGCGACGCGCTGCCCAGCGCCACCACAAAGGCATCCGCCTCCAGCAGGCCCTGCGGCGTTTCAGCCGCCACCACGCGGTGGCCGTCCGGCACCAGCCGGGTCACAGCGGTGTCAAACACAAAGCGCACGCCGCGCGCCTGCAGCAGGCGTTGCAGCGCCAGGCAGACCTTGTAGCAGTCTGCTGCGCATTCGCCGGGGGTGTAGATGGCGCCGGCAAAGCGCGGCGCGTTATGGGTGGCGTAGTGGGCCAGCGCAGGCTCCACGCCCACGGTTTCGGCGGGCGACAGTGCGTGCTGCACGCTGCCCAGCGCATGCTGCAGGTCCATCTGCCGGCGCGCCGCCGCAAACGCGGCAACGTCGGTGTACAGCACCAGCTTGCCGGTGGCAGAAAAGTCGCAGTCCAGCCGATCTTCGCTCAACAGCTGTTCAAAGCCCGCGCGGCTTTGCGCGGCCAGCGCCAGCAGCGCCGCCGTGGTGCGCTGCGACACACCCGCGCGGCACGCCGCCAGAAAGCGCAGGCCCCAGGCCCACTGGTGCGGGTCAATCTGCAGCTTCAGCTTCAGCGGCGAATCGGCCGACAGCAGCAGCTTGGGCAACTGGCGCCAGATGGCGGGGTCGGCCAGCGGCTGCACGTACGAATAGCTCAGCTGCGCGCCATTGGCCGCGCTGGCGCCGGCGCCGGCCTGTGCGCGGTCCACCACGGTCACTGCAAAGCCGTCGCGCTGCAATTGCCAGGCAGTGGCCAGGCCGACGATGCCGGCGCCCAGCACGCACACATGCTGGGGGCTTTTTCGGGGTGTTTGAGAGGGCAGGTTCATGCCGCCAATCTAGACCGATGTGCCCCACCTGAACAATGCCAAACAGGCCATCGCCCATGCCTTGAACTCATGGGCGCGTCGGCAGGGCAGCAGGCTCGCCGCCTGAGGCCCAGCGCTTTTAGCGCCGACCCTTGGGCTCGATGGACGCGCTCCAGCGTTCGTCCCACTGGCCCTGGGCACCTTCCAGCTCGCGCCGCTCGCGTTTGGTGGGGCGGCCGTGCTCGATGCTCAGGGCCGGCTCGGGCGCATAGCGGCGCTGTTCGGCGGCCTGCTCGCGGGCCTTCACGCTCTCTGGGGTTTCCTCGTAAAGCTGCTGCGCCACCGGGGCGGGGCCGCGCGTGCCGCTTAAGGACCGCACCGTCACCGTGCGGGTCACCGGCCCCTGGCGCAGCGCCACCGTGTCGCCGGCCTTGACCTCGCGCGCGGGCTTCACGTCCAGGCCATTGACCTGCACGCGGCCCTTGTTGATTTCTTCAGTGGCCAGCGACCGCGTCTTGTAAAAGCGCGCGGCCCACAGCCATTTGTCGATTCGCAATTTGTCCATTAACCCGGATTTTGCGCCGGTTCGGGGGCGCCCAGCGCAGCCAGAGGCAGCCGCACGGTCGCGTCCAGCCCGCTGACGCGGCCATGCGCTTCGCGGTTGTCCAGCGCAATGCTGCCGCCTAAGGCGGCGGTGATCTCGTGGCAGATGGCCAGGCCCAGGCCCGAGCCGCTGCGCACGTCGCCGGCTGAAAACGGCTGGAACAGCCGCGTGCGCAGGTCGGCGCTGATGCCCGGGCCGCTGTCGGCAATGGTCAGCGCGGCGTGGTGCGCATCGGCCACCACGCGCACCGACAGGCTGCAGCCCGCCGGCGTGTGCTTGATGGCGTTGTGCAGCAGGTTGCGCGACAGCTCGCGCAGCATCCAGTCGTGGGCACGCACCCGGGCCGGTACGGTGGCAATGTCAAAGTCGATGTCCTTGTCCGCCAGCAGGGGCGACAGGTCCAGCGCCACCGAGCGCACCACCTCGGCCAGGTCCATCACGTCGTCACCGGCCTGCTGGCGCAGCTGCTCCACCTTGGCCAGGGCCAGCATCTGGTTGGCCAGCTGCGTGGCGCGTTCCACCGTGGCGTTGATCTCGTCCAGCGCCTGGCGTGCGTCCACGTCGCCGCGCAGGGCCGACTGCACCTGGGTCTTCAGCACGGCAAGCGGCGTGCGCAGCTGGTGTGATGCATCGCGCACAAAGCGTTTCTGGTGGTCCAGCAGATGCTGCAGCCGCTCCATCACCTGGTTGGTGGCGTCCACCAGCGGCAGCAGCTCGCGCGGGGCATCGGGCGCCTCGATGCGGCTCAAGTCGCCTTCGGGGCGGGCCTGCAGCGCCGCGCTGATGCGCCGTACCGGCCGGGTGGCGCGCTGCACCACCACCACGGCCACCAGCGCAATCACGGCCACCAGCACCGCCTGGCGCCACAGCGTGTCGATCAATATGCGCCGCGCCAGCGCTTCGCGCAGCTCCAGTGTCTCGGCCACCTGGATCACGGCCATGCCCCGGCCGTTGGCGC
Source organism: Ramlibacter sp. 2FC (assembly GCA_943372515.1). GTDB lineage: Bacteria > Pseudomonadota > Gammaproteobacteria > Burkholderiales > Burkholderiaceae_C > RAM1. The sequence goes on from CALRYY010000011.1 coordinate 22,785, forward strand.
TGGCCACCGGCTGCAGCAGCACGGCCACGCGCACCGGCTCGTTGCGAAAGCGCGCGTCGTAAAAGTCCACCAGCGCAGCATAGGTGTTGCGGTCAGGCAGGGTGCCGCGCCACGCCGGCAGCTCGGCAAAGCCCGACACCATGTCGCCGCCCAGGGTCGACACTCGGTAGAACATGCGGCTTTGGTTGTCGGCTTCAAAAGCCTCCAGCGCGGCATAGGGCACGGTCACGCGCAAGCGGGCCGCGTCGTCATAGCCCTCTACATCCAGGAGCTCGCCGATGGATTTGGTGGACGCCAGCAGCGTGCGGTCGTAGGCTACGTTGACCGCGTCCAGTGCCTGGCGGTACAGGCTCACGGTGTTGATGAACACAAACAGGCCGATGGGCAGCAGGATGCCCAGCAGCAAGTAGCGCCTGAGGGATAGTGGCCTCGGCGTGGCCCGTTCGGTCAAGCCGCCACCTTCAGCAGATACCCCAGCCCGCGCAAAGTCATGAGCGTCACGCCCGTGTGGGCCAGCTTCTTGCGCAGGCGGTACACCACCACCTCAATCGCTTCGTACTGCACGTCGGCCTCGCCGGGGAACACCAGCTCGAACAGCTTTTCCTTGGACACAGCGTGGCCCGGTTTGGCCATCACCGCGTGCATCAGCGCCAGCTCGCGCGGGGTCAGCTCCATGACCTGGTCGCGGTGGTACACGGCGCCGCTGTCGCGGTCGTAGCGCAGGGCGCCCACGCTCAAGGTGCTGGCTGTGGGGGCGGGGGCGGCCGCATCGCCACGGCGGCGCGCCAGCGCGCGCAGTCGGGCTTCCAGCTCGTCCAGGTCAAAGGGCTTGGGCAGGTAGTCGTCGGCCCCGGTGTTCAGGCCAATGATGCGGTCGCCCACCGTGCCGCGCGCCGTCAGGATCAGCACCGGCGTCGTCAGGCCGCTACGGCGCGCCTGCTCCAGCACCTGCAGCCCGTCCAGGCCGGGCAGGGTCAGGTCCAGCATCACCACGTCGGGCAGGCTGCCCTGCCAGGCAGCCAGGGCCAGGCGGCCGTCGCCGCAGCAGGTCACGTCCATGCCGCGGCGGCTCAGCGTGCGCTGCAGCGTGGCCTGCATGGAGGGGTCGTCTTCAACCAGAAGCAGTTTCATGGACCCTGCACTTTAGTACTTTCCCCAATACGACGGACAGCCGAATGACAGCCAGCGGGCGCATGATGGCGGGGTTGTAAAAAAACCCCAGGAGACCTTTCCCATGCGTCGCGATACCTTCCTTAAATCCATGGCAGCACTGGCGGCCGCCGGTGCCCTGCCGCTGACCGCCCATGCGGCAGCCAACGTCAAGATGATGATCCCTGCCAACCCCGGTGGCGGCTGGGACACCACAGGCCGCGCCCTGGGCAAGGCCCTGCAGGACGCCAAGGCGGCCGACAGCGTGACCTATGAAAACAAGGGCGGCGCCGCAGGCGCTTTGGGCCTGGCCCAGTTCCTCAACCAGAAGGGCGACCCGAACGCCATGATGGTGATGGGCGCCGTGATGCTGGGCGGCATCATCACCGGCCGCCAGCCGGTCACGCTCACGCAGTGCACGCCGCTGGCGCGCCTGACCAGCGAATACAACGTGTTCGTGCTGCCTGCCAATTCGCCGTTCAAGACCATGGCTGATGTGGTGGCCCAGCTCAAGAAGGACCCGGGCAGCGTCAAGTGGGGCGGCGGCTCGCGCGGCTCCACCGAGCACATTGCCGCGGCCATGATCGCCCGTGAAGTGGGCGTGGACCCGGCCAAGATCAACTACGTGGCCTTCCGTGGGGGCGGCGAAGCCACCGCAGCCATCCTGGGCGGCAACGTCACGGTGGGCGGCAGCGGCTACAGCGAGTTTGCTGAATACATCACCAGCGGCAAGATGCGCGCCGTGGCCGTGACCTCGGGCACCCGGCTGAAGGGCACCGATGTGCCCACGCTGAAAGAGCAGGGCATCAATGTCGAGATCGGCAACTGGCGCGGCGTGTATGGCGCCCCCGGCATCACCGCCGCCCAGCGCAAGGAACTGATCGACCAGATCAGCAAGGCCATCAAGAGCAAGGCATGGGCTGAAGCCCTGGAAAAGAACAACTGGACGCCCGCGGTCCTGACCGGCGACGCCTTTGGCGAGTTTGTGGACCGCGACTTTGCCAGCCTGCGTGCCACGATGGTCAAGTCCGGCATGATCTGACCTGCGTGCTGAGCCTGCCGCGCCGGCCCCTGACGGGCAGCGCGGCATTTTTCATTGGCCTCTTGCAACGGCAAAACAAGGCAAAAACCATGACACAACAAGCCCTGAACCCGTGGCCGCAGACGCTGGTTGGCGCCGGCGTTCTGCTGATCGGCCTGGCCCTGGCCGCTGGTGCGGTCTCTATACCGGGTGACGCCGGCTACGGCGGCGTCGGCCCCAACTTTTTGCCCTGGGTGGTGGCGGTGGTGCTCACGCTGTGCGGTGCCATGATCATCTGGGAAGCGCGCACCGGCGGCTTTCGCGAGATGGACGAACCCACGGGGGACGCAGCCTACTGGCCGGCGTTCATCTGGGTGTCGGCCGGCCTGCTGACCAATGCAGCGCTTATTACCACCCTGGGTTTCATCCTGAGCTGTACGCTGTGCTACGTGCTGGCGGTTCAGGGCCTGCGCCGCGCGGCGCACCAACCGGGCGCCAACAGCCCGCGCGCCTGGGCCACTGATGTGCTCACGGGCGCGCTGATCTCGGCGCCGGTGTTCTGGATGTTCACGCAGTTCCTTGCGATCAATTTGCCGGGCTTGACGTCCACGGGGTGGCTCTGACATGGATACCGTCAACGCATTGATGCAGGGCTTTGCCACTGCCATTACCGTCAGCAACCTGCTGTGGTGTTTTGTGGGCTGCGCGCTGGGCACGGCCGTGGGCGTGTTGCCCGGCATCGGCCCCGCTGTGGCGGTGGCCATGTTGCTGCCGATCACGGCCAAGGTGGACATCACCGCGTCCATGATCTTTTTTGCCGGCATCTACTACGGCGCGATGTACGGAGGCTCCACCACGTCCATTTTGCTGAACACGCCGGGTGAGACCGCCAGCATGGTGACCGCCATGGAGGGCAACAAGATGGCCAAGAGCGGGCGCGCGGGCGCCGCGCTGGCCACAGCCGCCATCGGCTCGTTTGTGGCGGGCACGATTGCCACGGTGATCGTTACGCTGTTTGCGCCCTGGGTGGCCGAATTTGCCGTCAAGCTGGGCCCGCCTGAATACTTCATGTTGATGGTGCTGGCATTCACCACCGTGAGCGCGGTGCTGGGCAAGAGCACATTGCGCGGCATGACGGCGCTGTTCCTGGGCCTGGCCATCGGCTGCATCGGGCTGGACCAGATATCAGGCCAGCCGCGCTACACGATGGGCAAGGCCGAACTCATGGACGGGATTGAGATCGTGCTGGTGGCCGTGGGCCTGTTTGCCGTGGCCGAGGTGATGTACGCCGCGCTGTTTGAAGGCCGCGTGGTTGAAAGCCAGAACAAGATGAGCAAGGTCTACATGAGCGGGCGCGACTGGAAACGCTCTGTGCCGGCCTGGCTGCGGGGCACCGCCATCGGCACGCCGTTTGGCTGCATCCCCGCCGGCGGCACCGAGATACCCACGTTCCTGAGTTACGCCACCGAGAAGAAGCTGGCCAAGCCCGAGGACCGCGCAGAATTTGGCAATGCCGGCGCCATCGAGGGCGTGGCCGGCCCCGAGGCCGCCAACAACGCCACGGTGACCGCCGCGCTGATCCCGCTCCTGACGCTGGGCATCCCCACGTCCAACACCACGGCCATCCTGCTGGGTGCGTTCCAGAACTACGGCATCCAGCCCGGGCCGCAGCTGTTCACCACGTCGGCTGCGCTGGTGTGGGCGCTGATTGCGTCGCTGTACATCGGCAACCTGATGCTGCTGGTGCTGAACCTGCCCATGGTGGGCCTGTGGGTCAAGCTGCTGAAGATCCCCAAGCCGCAGCTGTACGCAGGCATTTTGATCTTTGCCACCGTGGGCGCCTACGGCATGCGCCAAAGTGCGTTTGATCTGGTGCTGCTGTACGGCATTGGCGTGCTGGGCGTGCTGATGCGCAGGTTTGACTTTCCGACCGCGCCGGTGGTGGTGGGCATGATCCTGGGCCCGCTGGCCGAAGCGCAGATGCGCAATGCCGTGTCCATCGGCGAGGGCAGCTTTGCCGTGTTTGTGCAGCGGCCCATGTCGCTCACGCTGATCATCATCGTGCTGGCGGTGCTGATCCTGCCGCGTGTGATGAAGCGGCGCACCGCTAAGCTGGCCGCGGGCTGACGGCACCCGCGCGGTAACATCCGCGCATGGAGCAAGACAACACACTGCCGCGCGACGGAGAGGCCATCCTGGCGCTGGCTGCGCGGTCGATGTTCCAGCTGTTTTCCAGCGTCAGCCAGGGCATGTTTCTGGTCAACCGCTCCGGGCGCATCGTCTGGGTCAATGAGGGCTACCAGCGCTTTCTGCCCGACCTGGGGTTTTCGTCGGTGGACCAGTTTGTGGGCCACATGGTCGAGGACGTGATCCCCAACACCCAGATGCGCCGCGTGCTCGAGACCGGGCAGGCCGTGCTGATCGACCTGCTGACCAACAAGGCCGGCACCTTTGTGGTCAGCCGCATTCCGCTGCGCGACGACGATACAGGTAGCGTGATCGGGGCCATCGGCATCGTGCTGTTTGACCACCCCGAGACCACACTGCAGCCGCTGATCAGCAAGTTTGCCCACCTGCAGCGCGACCTGGACGACGCCCGGCGCGAGCTGGCCACGCAGCGGCGCACCAAATACACCTTCGCCAGCTTTGTGGGCGCCAGCCCGGCGGCGGTGGAGGTCAAGCGCCAGGCGCGGCGTGCCGCGCAGTCGTCCAGCCCCGTGCTGCTGCTGGGCGAAACCGGCACCGGCAAAGAACTGCTCGCGCACGCCATCCACGCGGCTTCTGCGCGTGCGCGCGGCCCGCTGGTCAGCGTGAACATTGCCGCTGTGCCCGACACCTTGCTGGAGGCCGAGTTCTTTGGCGTGGCCCCCGGCGCCTATACCGGCGCCGACCGCAAGGGCCGTGACGGCAAGTTCAAGCTGGCCGACGGCGGCACGCTGTTCCTGGACGAAATCGGCGACATGCCGCAGGGCCTGCAGGCCAAGCTGCTGCGCGCGCTGCAAGAAGGCGAGATCGAGCCGCTGGGCTCCAACAAGCTGGTGCCGTTTGACGCGCGGCTGATCGCAGCCACCTCGCGTGACCTGGGCGCGCTGGTGCGCGAAGGCAAGTTCCGTGAAGACCTGTACTACCGCCTGAACGTGCTGCCCATCCGCGTGCCGCCGCTGCGCGAGCGGCGCAGCGACATCGCAGCGCTGGTGGAGGTATTGGGTGAAGACATGTCGCACCGCAGCGGCTCGGCCCCGCCCGAGCTGAGCCCCGAGGCGCTGGCCTTGTTGTCAGGCCAGGTCTGGCGCGGCAACATCCGCGAGCTGCGCAACGTGCTGGAGCAGGCCGCCATGCGCAGCGATTCACAGCACCTGGAAACCGCGGTGCTTGAAGAAGTGTTGCGGGAATCAGGCGTGAAGCAGATTGCCCCCGCGCGCTGGCCGGCCGCGGCCGCTGGGCAGGGCGCGGAGGCCTCACCCGAGGGTGCATTGCGTCCCCTGGCCGAACAGGTGGCCGAGCTGGAGCAGCGTGCCATTGAGGCCGCCATGGCGGCGACCGGCGGCAACAAGCTGGCAGCGGCCAAGCTGCTGGGCATCTCGCGCGCCAAGCTCTATGAACGGCTTGAAAGCATTGCCTGAAAATCAAACACTGTCTGAATTTCAGGCAATTTGAAGTGTATGAATTTCAGGCATTGCGAGTCATGCGCGCTTGAAAACTCAATCAAATCAAGGTCTTACGATCTGGCACGGCATGTGCAATAGTGGTGCGATCGTTTTGCGTTCCCATTACAACAGGAGACTTCCATGCATCGTCGCACTTGGGTAGCCATGGCCGCACTGGCTGCCACCACCTTTGCAGCCCCCCTTGTCCAGGCCCAGGCCAAGGACATCAAGATCGCCATCATTGCCAGCAAGACGGGTCCGCTGGAGGCCTATGCCAAGCAGACCATCGTCGGCTTCAACATGGGTTTGGCCTATGCAACGGGCGGCACCATGACCGTCAATGGCAAGAAGCTCGTCGTGATCGAAAAAGACGACCAGGGCAAGCCCGACGTGGGCAAGGCGGCGCTGGCAGCAGCGTATGCAGACGACAAGGTCGACATCGCCGTGGGCCCCACGGCATCGCCCGTGGCCCTGGCCATGCTGCCGGTGGCCGAGGAATACAAGAAGATCCTGCTGGTGGAGCCCGCCGTGGCCGACAGCATCACCGGTGACAAGTGGAACAAGTACATCTTCCGCACCGGGCGCAATTCGTCGCAGGACGCCGCCGCCAACGCCGCCGCGCTGGACCAGCCGGGCAACGTGGTGGCCGTGCTGGCCAACGACAACGCCTTCGGTCGTGACGGCGTGAAGGCCGCCAAGGAATTCACCAAGAAGGCCAAGATCGTGCACGAGGAGTACCTGCCCGTGGGTACCACCGACTTCACCGCCGGCCTGCAGCGCATCATTGACAAGCTCAAGGACCAGCCGGGCAACAAGTACCTGTCGGTGGGATGGTCGGGCAGCCCCACGCCGTTCCCCAAGATCGCCGATCTGGACCTGGAAAAGCGCTACGGCATCAAGCTGGCCACGGGCGGCAACATTTTGCCGGCCATGGTGGCCTACAAGAACTTCCCTGGCATGGAAGGCGCGCTGTACTACTACTTCGGCATCCCCAAGAACCCGGTGAACGAGGCCATGGTGGCCACGCATTACCAGCAGTTCAAGACGCCGCCGGACTTCTTCACCGCCGGCGGCTTCTCGGCTGCCATGGCCATCGTCACCGCGCTGAAAAAGACCAACGGCGACACCAACACCGACAAGCTCATCTCCACTATGGAAGGCATGAGCTTTGACACCCCCAAGGGCAAGATGACCTTCCGCAAGGAAGACCACCAGGCCATGCAGAGCATGTTCCATTTCCGCATCAAGGCTGACCCGGCATTTGCCTGGGGCGTGCCTGAGCTGGTCCGCGAGATCAAGCCCGAGGAAATGAACATCCCGATCCGCAACAAGCGCTGACCGGTTAGGGGCAGCCCCGGCGCAAACAGCGCCTGGGGTGTGCCTCGCGGGGCGGCCGCCCCTCTTTTTGTGCCCGTACATGAGGAACCCCCGGATACACGGGGGCAGGTGATGTTTTTGCCTAAAACTCTCCAGGAGACAACTCAATGACGTTTAAATTGGTTCGTACGTTCGCTGCCATTGCAGCGCTTTCCACCGGCACGGCCATGGCCGCCATCAACCTGCCGCAGTACAACGTGGACACCAGCCAGACGACCGTGTCCGGCCTGTCCTCGGGCGGCTTCATGGCCAACCAGCTCGGTATTGCCTATTCCAGCCTGTTCAAGGGCGTGGGCGTATTCGCTGCGGGTCCGTACATGTGTGCGGGCCTGTCCAACTACACCTCGTGCATGTACAACGCCAGCATTTCCAGCACGGCGCTGACCAACATGCAAAACAGCCTGAACAGCTACAGCACCAGCGGCGCGATCGACAACAAGTCGAACATCGCCAACCAGAAGGTGTACCTGTTCATCGGCACCAGCGACACCACCGTGGGCCAGAACCCGGTGACGGCGCTGAAGACGCAGTACACCAACAACGGCGTGACCACGGCCAACATGGAGCATGTGGTGCGCAGCGGCGCATCGCACACCTTCCCGACCGACTTTGACAGCACCGGCAACAACGGCTGCGGCAGCGCGGCATCGCCCTACATCAGCAACTGCAGCTACGATGGCGCCAAGGCCGTGTTGCAGAAGTTCTATGGCACGCTGAACCCGCGCAACAACGCACCGGCTGCAGGCAACTACATCGAGTTCAACCAGAGCGAATTCGTCAGCAACCCCGGCATGGCTGCCACCGGCTGGGCCTATGTGCCAGCCAACTGCGCCAGCGGCAGCCAGTGCAAGGTGCACGTGGCGCTGCACGGCTGCCAGCAAAGCACCGACAAGATCGGCGACAAGTTCGTCAAGAACACCGGCTACAGCCGCTGGGCCGACACCAACAGCATCATCGTGCTGTTCCCCCAGACCAAGGTTGACAACACCAGCCGCAGCACCTCGGCCAGCGGTTCGCTGGCCAACCCCAACGCCTGCTGGGACTGGATCGGCTGGTACGGTACCAACTTCGCGCAGAAGGCCGGCACGCAGATGGCCGCCATCAAGGCCATGGTGGACCGTGTGTCCTCAGGCGCAGGTTCAGGCGGCGGCGGTGGTGGCGGCACCACGACGCTGGCGGCACCCACCGGTGTGAGCACCTCCAACGCGACCACGACCACGATGAAGATCAACTGGAGCGCTGTCAGCGGTGCCGCCAGCTACAACGTGTACCGCAACGCCAACAAGACCAACGCACTGCCAGTCACAGCCACGACGTTCACCGACACCGGCCTGGCTGCCGCCACCCAGTACAGCTGGACGGTGCGTGCAGCGGACAGCGCGGGCGTTGAAGGCGCAGTGTCTGCAGCGGCCACCGGCACCACCACAGGCAGCGCACCGCCGCCGGCCACCTGCTACACGGCCAGCAACTACGCGCACACCACCGCAGGCCGTGCCTACCAGTCGGGCGGCTATGCCTATGCCAACGGGTCCAACCAGAACATGGGCCTGTGGAACACGTTCACCGTCAAGACGCTGAAGATGACGGGCGCCAATTACTACGTGATCGGTACCTGCCCCTGAGGCCATAGAGCACACAAAGGAGATCATGAGTCTGTTAGCCACCCAGGACTTGACCATCCGCTTCGGCGGCCACGTGGCGGTCAACAACGTGACCTGCGCTTTCGAGCCGGGCACGCTGACCGCCATCGTGGGCCCCAACGGCGCGGGCAAGACGACCTACTTCAACCTGATCTCCGGCCAGCTCAAGGCGTCCAGCGGCACCGTGTCGCTGAACGGCCGTGACCTGTCGGGCCTGACCCCGTCGGCGCGCACGCGCGCCGGCCTGGGCCGGGCCTTTCAGCTGACTAACCTGTTTCCCAACCTCACGGTGCTGGAAAACGTGCGCCTGGCGGTGCAGGCCACGAAAGATGGCGCGCACCGGCGCGGCCTGAACCTGTGGAGCATCTGGAGCGACCACACCGCGCTGACCAAGCGCGCTCTGGAAATTCTCGACGCCGTGTCCATGGCCGACCGGCAGCAGGCCACCGTGGCCAGCCTGCCGCACGGCGACCAGCGCAAGCTGGAGGTGGCGCTGCTGATGGCGCTGGAATCCAGTGTTTTCATGTTTGACGAACCCACGGCCGGCATGAACGCCGCCGAGGCACCCGTGATCCTGAACCTGATCCGCAACCTGAAAAACGACAAGACCAAAACCATCCTGCTGGTGGAGCACAAGATGGACGTGGTGCGCGAGCTGGCCGACCGCATCATCGTGCTGCACAACGGCACGCTGGTGGCCGATGGCGACCCGGCGACCGTGATCGCGTCGCCCGTGGTGCAAGAGGCTTACCTGGGCATTGCCAAGGAGGCCGCATGAGCGCGAACCTGCTCGAACTCTCGGGTGTGCACACGCACATCGGGGCGTATCACATTCTTCATGGCGTGGACCTGGCTGTGCCGCGCGGGCAACTGACCATGCTGCTGGGGCGCAACGGCGCCGGAAAGTCGACCACGCTGCGCACCATCATGGGCCTGTGGCAGGCCTCGCAAGGCAGCGTGAAATTCAATGGCAACGACATCACCAAGCTGAACACACCTCAGATCGCCGGCATGAACATCGCCTATGTGCCCGAGGCCATGGGAATTTTCTCGGACCTGACGGTGAAAGAAAACATGCTGCTGGCCGCGCGCAGCGCCAAAAATGCCAGCCAGATGGACGAGGCGCGGCTGAAGTGGATCTTTGGCCTGTTCCCGGCGGTTGAGAAATTCTGGAACCACCCCGCCGGCAAATTGTCGGGCGGGCAAAAGCAGATGCTGGCCGTGTCGCGCGCCATTGTGGAGCCGCGCGAACTGCTCATCATTGACGAGCCCAGCAAGGGTCTGGCGCCCGCGATCATCAACAACATGATTGACGCCTTCGCCCAGCTCAAGGCCAGCGGCGTGACGATATTGCTGGTGGAGCAGAACTTCAACTTTGCCAAACGCCTGGGCGACACCGTCGCCGTCATGGACAACGGCGTGGTGGTGCATGCGGGCTCCATGAAAGAGCTGGCGGATGACGAGGCACTGCAGACCTCTTTGCTGGGGCTGGCACTATGAACAAGCTTGATTTCGACTGGAAGCCGCTGGCCCTGGTGCCCGCGCTGGCGCTGCTGGCCTTTCCCCTGATCGGCTCGGGCTCCACCTGGCTCACGCTGACCGTGGCGGGCCTGGCCATGGGCATGATCATCTTCATCATTGCCTCGGGCCTGACGCTGGTGTTCGGCCTGATGGACGTGCTGAACTTCGGCCACGGCGTGTTCATTGCCCTGGGCGCCTATGTGGCAACGTCTGTGCTGGCCGGCATGGGCGACTGGACGACGTCCGCCGAGCTTTGGCGCAACCTGGTGGCGCTGCTGCTGGCCATGACGGTGGGCATGATGGTGGCCGGCGCGGTGGGCGTGGCGTTTGAGCGCGTGATCGTGCGGCCGGTGTACGGCCAGCACCTGAAGCAGATATTGATCACCATGGGCGGCATGATCATTGGTGAAGAACTCATCAAGGTGATCTGGGGACCGCAGCAGATCGCGCTGCCCATGCCCGAGGCGCTGCGCGGTTCGCTGCTGCTGGGCGAAGCATCCATCGAACGCTACCGTGTGATTGCTGTGATGGTGGGCGTGGCGGTGTTCGCGCTGCTGGCCTGGACGCTGTCGCGCACCAAGATCGGCCTGTTGATCCGCGCCGGTGTGCAGGACCGCGAGATGGTCGAATCGCTGGGTTACCGCATCCGCCGCCTGTTTGTGGGCGTGTTTGTGGTGGGCAGCGCGCTGGCCGGCCTGGGCGGCGTGATGTGGGGCCTGTACCAGCAAAGCGTGACGCCACAGATGGGCGCGCAGGTCAACATCCTGATCTTCATCGTCATCATCATCGGCGGGCTGGGTTCGACCGGGGGCGCGCTGATTGGCGCGCTGCTGGTGGGGCTGATGGCCAACTACACCGGCTTCCTGGCACCCAAGGTCGCGCTGTTTTCCAACATCGCGCTCATGGTGGCGGTATTGCTGTGGCGTCCGCAAGGCGTGTACCCCGTGACCAACCGTTAAGGGGAAGAACATGCACCCCCACGCTCATCACTTCGTGTATTCGCTGCCCCCCGAGGGGGCTGGCCTCCCTTGGGGCGGCCCGGCGGGAGTCCGACCAACATGCTGAACCGAATCCTCTCCAACGACTACCCCCGCAGCAAGTTCCTGGCCGCCATCCTGGTTGTGCTGTTGCTGGGCCTGGCCTTCGCGCCGTTTATCTTCCCTGGCGTCAAGGCGCTGTCGGTGGCCGCCAAGGTGCTGGTCTTCATCGTGCTGGTGGCCAGTTTTGACCTGCTGCTGGGCTACACGGGCATCGTGAGCTTTGCCCACACCATGTTCTTTGGCATCGGGGCCTATGGCATTGCCATCACCAGCTCGCGCATGGGCGCCACCTGGGAGGCACTGGCCGTGGGGCTGGTGCTGTCACTGGCCGTGTCGTTGGTGCTGTCACTGGCGGTGGGCTTGTTCTCTTTGCGGGTGCGGGCCATCTTCTTTGCCATGATCACGCTGGCGGTGGCGGCGGCGTTCCAGACGCTGGCGTCACAGCTGTCGGACCTGACGGGTGGCGAAGACGGGCTGAGCTTCAAGCTGCCCGCGCTCTTGATGCCCAGCACGCAGTTCCTGGAGCAACCGCTGCTGGGGGTGAGCGTGGACGGCCGGCTGCTGACCTACTACCTGCTGTTCTTCACGGCACTGGGCTTGCTGCTGGCGCTGCTGCGCATCGTCAATTCCCCCTTTGGCCGCGTGCTGCAGGCCATTCGCGAAAACGAATTCCGCGCCGAGGCCATTGGCTACCGCGTGGTGGTGTACCGCACCACGTCCAGCGTGCTGTCGGCGCTGTTTGCCTGCGCTTCCGGCGCCATGCTGGCGCTCTGGCTGCGCTACAACGGGCCCGACACATCGCTCAGCTTTGAAATCATGATCGACGTGCTGCTGATCGTGGTGATAGGCGGCATGGGCACCATGTATGGCGCGGCCATTGGCGCGGTGGTGTTCCTGGTGGCGCAAAGCTACCTGCAGGATCTGCTCAAGCTGGGCAGTGAGGCCGCGTCCGGCATCCCCATGCTGTCGGCCTTGCTGTCGCCAGACCGCTGGCTGCTGTGGCTGGGCCTGTTGTTTGTGCTGTCGGTTTACTACTTCCCCACCGGCGTTGTGGGGCGGCTGCGTGCCGCGACTGCCAGGGATTCTTTGAAGAAATAACTGGAGACAAGCCATGACATTCTGGAAATCGTTGGGTAGATCCTTGGGAACTTGTGCGCTGGTGTCATTGGCCTTCGCCATGCCCGGTGCCCGCGCGCAGGAGATCGTGGTGGGGCAGGTGGCGCCGCTGTCGGGCGTGCTGGCCACCACCGGTGCGCAGATGGTGCTGGGCGGCCGGATCTACTTTGACCACATCAACAGCCAGGGCGGTATCCACGGCGCAAAGATCAGGCAGGTGGTGGTGGACGACGCCTACAAGGTGGACGAAACCGTGCGCCTGACCAAAGAGCTGCTGACGCGGCCCGAGGTCGTGGCGCTGTACGGCTTTGCCGGCACCGCCAACGTAGGCAAGCTGCTGGCCGATGGCGTGCTGGAGCAGGGCGGGGCGGCGCTGGTGGCCCCCTATACCGGCGGCGAGCCGCTGCGCAGTCCGTTCAACCCATGGATCTATCACGTGCGTGCCGGCTATGCCGATGAGGCCGAGCACATGGTGCAGCAGGTCACCACGCTGGGCATGAACCGTGTGGCGGTGATGTACCAGGACGACGGCTTTGGCAAGGCGGGGCTGGTGGGTGTGGAGGCGGCGCTGGCCAAGCGCGGCCTCAAGCTCACCGTGGCCGCAGGCTACGAGCGCAACACCGACAAGGTGGAAGACGCGGTGATGAAGATCAAGGCGTCTGATGCGCAGGCCATCATCATGATCTCCATCAACAAGCCCACGGCCGCGTTCATCAAGCGTTACCGCGAATCGGGCGGCGGCGCGCAGCTGTACAACATTTCGGTGGTGGACCCGGCTGAGCTCGTCAAGCTGGCCGGCCTGAAGAACGCACACGGCCTGGGCATCAGTCAGGTGGTGCCGTACCCCTACATGCCCAACCTGCCGGTGATCCGCGAATACCAGGCGCTGCTGGCCAAACACGCGCCCGGCCAGCTGGTGAACTACACGAGCTTCGAGCAGTTCCTGGGCGCCAAGGTGCTGGTGGAGGCCCTGCGCCGCGCTGGTCCCAAGCCCACGCGCGTCAAGGTGGCCCGCGCGCTGGAAACCATGGGCGCCTATGACATGGGCGGCGTGACGGTGAACTATTCACCCGAGAACCGGGTGGGTTCGCGCTATGTGGAAGTGACCGTGATTGGCAGCACCGGCAAGCTGCTCAAGTAACGGGCCTGCATACCGGCGACGCACCAGAACAACGACAACGGCCAAGCGGAGGTACAGCCATGCCCTACACATCCAGCTACGTGACCTGTGCCGGTCGCGAAATCCATTACACCGAATGGGGCGCCCCGCATGAGCGCACCGTGATCGCCTGGCATGGCCTGGCCCGCACGGGCCGCGACATGGACGAGCTGGGCGCGCACCTGGCCGCGCGGGGCTGGCGCGTGATCTGCCCCGACACCATAGGCCGCGGCCTGAGCCAGTGGGCCGTGGACCCGCACAACGAGTACCGCCTTGCGTTTTATGCGCGCATTGCGGCCGACCTGATGGAGCGCCTGCATGTGGATGAAGCCCATTGGGTGGGTACGTCCATGGGCGGCGCCATCGGCACCGTGTGCGCGGCGGGCCTGCTGCAGCCTCAGTTGCGCGGGCGCATCAAGAGCCTGGTGCTCAATGACAACGCGCCCCAGCTGGCAGCACCGGCGGTGGAACGCATCAAGGCCTATGCGGGCAACCCGCCGGCATTTGCCACGGTGGCCGAGCTGGAGGCGTTCTTTCGCGTGGTCTACAAGCCCTATGGATTCCTGACCGATGCGCAGTGGCGCCGCCTGACCGAGACATCTACACGCCGACTGCCCGACGGCCGCGTCACCCCGCACTACGACCCGGCCATGGTGCGCCAGTTCATCGACCACCCCAATGACTACGACCTGTGGGAGCACTACGACGCGTTGACGATTCCCGTGCTGTGCCTGCGGGGTGAAGACTCAGACCTGGTGTTGTCTGAAACCACGGAAGAAATGCGCCGGCGCGGGCCGGGAGTGCGGGGGTTGACCCATGTGATCGAAGTGCCCGGCTGTGGTCATGCACCCGCGCTGAACGTGCCGGCCCAGCTGGACGCCGTGTCAGGGTTTATCGAATCCGTCTGCCAGCGCGAGCTGCTGTCCAATCACTGAGCGGCGCCCAGCGCCAGCGCTGCCGCACGGCTGGCCGCCAAAGCGGTGCTGTCGGCGCCGCCCTGTGTGGGCCAGCCCGCCATGTGCTGTGCGGTGATGCCCGCCAGTGCGGCTATCCACGCTGCATCATCGTTCAGGCAGGGGATGTAGTTGAACACCTTGCCGCCGGCATGCAGGAACGCCTCGCGCGCTTCCATGTTGATTTCTTCCAGCGTTTCCAGGCAATCGCCGGTAAAGCCGGGGCACACCACGTCCACGCGCTGCGTGCCCGCTTGCGCCAGCGCCACCAGCGTGGGCTCGGTGTAGGGCTCCAGCCACTTGGCCTTGCCAAAGCGTGACTGGAAGGTGAGCTTGTAGCGCTCAGCGCCGATGCCCAGCTGCGCGGCCAGCAGCCGCGCGGTTTTATAGCATTCGCAGTGGTAGGGGTCGCCCAGCTGCAAGGTGCGCTCGGGCACGCCATGAAAGCTCATCACCAGCTGGTCGGGTTGCCCGTGGGCGCTCCAGTGCGCGCGGATGGTCGCGGCCAGCGCGGCGATGTAGCCGGCATCGTCGTGGTAGCGCTGCACAAAGCGCAGCTCGGGGATGTTGCGGGTGTGGGCTGCCCAGTTGTACACCGCGTCGCACACGCTGGCGGTGGTGGTGCCGCTGTATTGCGGATAGGCGGGCACGACCAGGATGCGGGTGGCGCCGTCGGCCTTCAGGGCGTCCAGCTCACTGGCGATGGACGGGTTGCCGTAGGTCATGGCGTAGCGCACCAGCACGTCGTGGCCGGCGGCGTTCAGCGCAGTGCCCAGCGACCGTGCCTGCCGTTCGGTCCAGACCTTCAGCGGCGAGCCTTCTGGCGTCCAGATGCTGGCGTACTTTTGTGCGGATTTGGCCGGGCGCACGCGCAGGATGATGCCGTGCAGGATGGGCAGCCAGACGATGCGCGGGATCTCGACCACGCGCGGGTCGCTCAGGAACTGCGCCAGGTAGCGCCGCACCGCGGCAGCTGTGGGTGCGTCGGGCGTGCCCAGGTTGCACAGCAGCACACCGGTGCGGGCAGCCTGGCCATGGCGAAACTCGGGTTCATTTTTGAAGGGGGAGGGCAGGGGCATGAGGTATTCTCACTCACCATGTTGGATATCTCCAGAGTCAAGGCCATTTCGCTGGACCTTGACGACACCCTTTGGCCGATCTGGCCCACCATCGAGCGCGCCGAAAAGGTGCTGCACGACTGGCTCAACGACCACGCCCCGATGGCCGCCGCGCTGTTCTCCAGCCCCACGGCTTTGCGCGAAATCCGCGACTACATGGGTGCCAACCGGCCTGACCTCAAGCACGACCTGAGCGCCGTCAGGCGCGAGTCCATCCGCCTGGCGCTGTACCGGGCGGGCGAGAACCCGTTGCTGGCCGACACGGCCTTTGAAGTGTTCTTTGCCGAGCGTCAGCGCGTGGAGCTGTTTGACGACGTACTCCCGGCGCTGGCTTTTCTGGCGGCCCGCTACCCGCTGGTCAGTTTGTCCAACGGCAACGCGGACGTGAACCGGGTGGGCCTGGGCGAGTTTTTCAAGGCGTCCATCACCGCGCGTGAATTCGGCGTTGGCAAGCCGGACCCACGCATCTTTCACGCCGCCGCTGGTGCAGTGGAGGTGAACCCCGAAGATGTGCTGCACATCGGCGACGATGCCTCGCTGGATGTACTGGGCGGGCTCAACGCCGGCATGCAGACCGCCTGGGTCAACCGCGCGGACCACCTGTGGCCGCACGACCAGCATCCTCACCTGGTCCTGACCAACCTGACCGAGTTGTGTGAGATGTTGCGGGGTTGAGTTTTACCTCACGCCTGCGTTCGTTCTTGAACAGGCGTGCGGGGTACACTGCTCCGCGGCTGTCCTCCGTCGGGCTGCGCCCGCCTCCCCCTTTATGCCGCTGCGCAGAGCACCCCACCCACCTGTTCCCGCTGGCACGGTGGAATGCCACCAGAGGCCAACCTGCGGGGCAAACCTGAACGCTAAGTTGGAAAACTACAGTTTCCCCAACGCCTGCACCCGCCATGCCAGCCAGAGCTTGCGCAGCGGCGTGAGGCTCACACGCTGGTTCAGCACCTGAAAGTCGTCGCGCTCGATCTCGCGCAGCAGTGTGCGGTAGATGCTGGCCATCATGAGCCCGGCTTTTTGCTGGCGGCGGTCGGCCTCGGGCAGCAGGGCCAGGGCTTCGTCGTAATAGCGGTGGGCGCGTTCGGCCTGAAAACGCATGAGCGCCACAAAGCGGTCTGAATAGGTGCGCTTGAGGATCTCATGCGCCTTCACGTCAAACTGCTGCAGCTCGTTGACAGGCAGGTAGATACGCCCGCGCAGCGCGTCTTCGCCCACGTCGCGAATGATGTTGGTCAGCTGGAAGGCCAGGCCCAGCTTGTGCGCGTAGTCCGTCGTCTGTGGCTGGCTCTGGCCAAAGATACGCGCAGAGACCTCGCCCACGATGCCGGCCACCAGGTGGCAGTAGCGTTGCAGGCCGGGGAAGTCCAGGTAGCGAGTCTGCTCCAGGTCCATCTGGCAGCCTTCGATCACGTGCAGCAGATGGCGGGCCTCAATGCCGAAGTCAGCCGACAGTGGCATCAGCGCCTTCATGACCGGGTGGGAGGGCTCGCCCGCGTAGGCGCGGGTGACTTCGCCCTGCCACCAGGCCAGCTTGGTGCGGGCGATGCCGGCGTCTTCCACTTCGTCGACCACGTCGTCCACCTCGCGGCAAAAGGCATAAAACGCGGTGATGGCGGCGCGCCGCGGCTTGGGCAGGAACAAAAAGGCGTAATAAAAGCTGCTGCCCGATGCGGCGGCCTTTTGCTGAACGTACTGTTGCGGTGTCATGCGCGTGATTGTCCCATCGGGCGCGGGCTGCCCAGCCACATCAGGCGTCGCGCAGGCGCACAAACTGGGTCTGCAACGGCCCCCGGGCGGCCAGTGTCACTGCCAGGCGAAGCAGGATGGTGCGCACCTCGCTGCGCGGCACCTTCACCCGCGTTTGCAAAGCGCCAGGGCCCGCTTGCTGCAGCAGGGCCAGCGTGCGGGTGCCTATCAGTGCCGGCAGTGCGCTGGCGGCGCGCACACGGCGATGGTGCACCGCGCCCACATAGCGCATGCCCTGGGCCAGGCGGTCACCCGCCTGCTGCAGCCAGTGGCCGTACAACCCGGCCAGCCGGGCAGGCTCGCGCACGATGTCCTGCGGCGCCAGTGCCGCCATGGCAAGGTCATCGGCCGGGAAGTAGCAACGCCCGGCAGCCAGGTCGGCGCCGGCGTCGCGCAGGATGTTGATGAGCTGCAGCCCGCTGCCGTACGCTCGGCCCAGCGCGCGCATCTCTTCCTGGGGCAGGCTGGCAAAGCGCGGCAGATGGCGAAAGCACAGGTCGGTCCAGAACTCGCCTACGCAGCCGGCGACCAGCCAGGTGTATTCCTCCAGCTCGGCGGCCGTGGCCAACGCGCAGACCTGCGTGTCGTTGCCAAAACGCTCGATATCCAGGGACTGGCCCAGCGTGATGTGGCGCAGCACGGTATGCACATCGCGCCGGTCTGCGTTGCCCAGTGCGTCCAGCCAGGCCAGGCACTGGGGCAGCGCCAGGATCAGTGCGCGTTCATGCGGGTCTTGCTGCAACGCGGCAAACGAAATGGCCAGCGCGCTGATGGCGGCCCGTGCTGTGGCGTCGCCCTCTATGGCCGCACCCAGCGTGGCCAGCTTTTCACGCCGGGCAGGGGCTGCCAGCTGGGTGGTGTCGGCAATGGTGTCGGTTGCGCGCGCCAGCAGGTAAGCAGCCGCCACGGGCTCGCGCAGCGGGCGCGGCAGCAGACGGATCGACACGTAAAACGAGCGCGAAACTCCGCGCAGCAGGGTCAGTTTGTCGGCGGGCAAGGGGTGTTCTTAGTGCATGGCGTTGGGGCCAGCGATTGTCGCTTGACATGGATCAAGCTTTTATCTAGATTACTAACCAGTCAGTCATTAAAAACATTCCGTGTACTTTTCCATCAGGTCTGCCATGCCTAATTTGCCATTCCAGCCGTCGCTCAAGGCGGTGCTCATGACGCTGGGGGCCGCCTTGGTGCTGGCCGCCTGTTCCAAACCCGCGCCACCCGCTGAACCCGTACGGTCGGTCAAGCTGCTGACCGTGGGCACGGCGGGGTTCGAGTCAGGATACGAGTTTGCCGGCGAGGTGCGCGCGCGCGTGGAATCGCGCCTGGGCTTTCGGGTGGCGGGCAAGATCGTGCGCCGCCAGGCCGAACTGGGCCAGCGTGTGAAGGCCGGCCAGGTGCTGGCCCAGCTGGACGCGCAGGATTACAAGCTTGCGGCCGACGCCGCCCGCGCCCAGGTGGCCGCAGCCCAGACCAACCGGGACCTGGCTGCTGCCGACTACAAGCGTTTTGCCGCCCTGAAAGACCAGAACTTCATCAGCGGTGCCGAGCTGGAGCGGCGCGACACCACGCTGAAGGCCGCGCAGGCGCAGCTGGAGCAGGCGCAGGCGCAGCTGGCATCGCAGGGCAACCAGGCGGGTTATGCCACGCTGGTGGCCGATGTGTCGGGTGTGATCACGGCGGTGGAGGCCGAGCCGGGCCAGGTCGTCACCGCTGGTACACCGGTGGTACGTATTGCGCAGGACGGGCCGCGCGATGTGGTGTTCTCGGTGCCCGAGGACAAGGTGGCCGCCATCAAGCCGGGCTCTGACGTGGCGGTGCGCCTGTGGGCTGCCAACACCAGCGTGACGGGCAAGGTCCGCGAGGTGGCGGCCAGCGCCGACCCTGTGACACGGACCTACCCCGTGAAGGTATCCCTGCCTGCGGGCGACGCAGCAGCACTGGGCGCCACGGCGTATGTGACGCCTGCTTCGCTGGGACATGCCGGCGTGCAGGTCATCAAGCTGCCCACCAGCGCGCTGCGCCAAGAGGGCAAGACAACGGCCGTGTGGGTGCTGGACAAGGCCACCATGACGGTGAAGTCGCAGCCGGTACAGATCGCCACGGCCGACGGCAACCAGGCCGTGATTGCCGCGGGCCTTACGCCGGGCATGCAGGTCGTAGCAGCCGGGGTGCACGTGCTGCAGCCAGGCCAGAAGGTGTCCGTCTACGTTGCGCCGGCAGCCAAGTGAGCCGCCCATGACGCAGACTGAACCGAAAGAGGGTTTCAACCTCTCCAAATGGGCGCTGGACCACCCGGCGCTGACCCGCTACCTGATGGTGGTGCTGATGCTGCTGGGCTTTGCGGCCTATTTCCAGCTGGGCCAGGACGAGGACCCGCCGTTTACCTTCCGCGCAATGGTGGTGCGAACCTATTGGCCCGGCGCCACGGCGCAGCAGATGGCCGAACAGGTGACCGACAAGATCGAGCGCACCCTGCAGGAGGTGCCCTATGCCGACATCATCCGCAGCTATTCCAAGCCCGGTGAGTCGCAGATCATCTTCCAGATCAAGGACTCGTCCAAGGCCGGTGAGGTCCCCAACGTCTGGTACCAGGTGCGCAAGAAGGTGGGCGACATGCGCTTTACCTTGCCCGCGGGTATCCAGGGCCCGTTTTTCAACGACGAGTTCGGCGATGTGTACGGCGTGATCTATGCGCTGGAGCCTGATGCCGGCTTCAGCTATGCCGAAGTCAAGACACTGGCCGACGATGTGCGCCAGCAGTTGCTGCGGGTACGCGACGTGGCCAAGGTGGAGCTGTTTGGCACGCAGGATGAAAAGCTGTTCGTCGAAATCTCGCAAAAGCGCCTGGCCCAGCTCGGCCTGGACATCAACCAGGTGCTGGCCCAGCTGGGCCAGCAAAACGCGGTGGAAAGCGCGGGCACCGTGCAGACGCCGCTGGACGTGGTGCAGGTGCGAGTGGGCGGGCAGTTCAACGCGATAGAAGACCTGCGCTCGATGCCTGTGCGTGGCAGCTCGGGCAACCAGCTGCGCCTGGGTGACATTGCCGACATCAAGCGCGGCTATGTGGACCCGCCAACCATCAAGGTGCACCACCAGGGCAAGGAAGTCATTGCGCTGGGTGTGTCCATGGCCAAGGGCGGCGACATCATTGCCTTGGGAAAATCGCTGAACACCACGGTGGACCGCATCAAGGCCGAGCTGCCTGCCGGCATGCGGCTGGTGCAGCTGCAAGACCAGCCCAGGGCTGTTGCCACGTCGGTCAACGAATTCGTGAAGGTCCTGATCGAGGCCGTGGTGATCGTTCTGGCGGTGAGCTTCATCGCGCTGGGCTTTCACAAGCGGCCTGAAAAAGGGCTGCCGCTGTGGAAGCGCTACTACATCGACATCCGCCCCGGCCTGGTGGTGGGCATCACCATTCCGCTGGTGCTGGCGGTGACCTTCCTGGCCATGAACTACTGGGGCATCGGCCTGCACAAGATATCGCTGGGCTCGCTGATCATCGCCCTGGGCCTGCTGGTGGACGACGCCATCATTGCCGTGGAGATGATGGTGCGCAAGATGGAAGAGGGCTACGACAAGGTGCGCGCTGCCACCTTTGCCTACGAAGTCACCGCCATGCCCATGCTGACGGGCACGCTGATCACGGCGGCGGGCTTCCTGCCCATCGGGCTGGCGCAGTCCACCGTGGGTGAATACACCTTCGCCATTTTTGCGGTCACGGTGATTGCGCTGGTGCTCAGCTGGCTGGTGTCGGTGTATTTCGTGCCCTACCTGGGCACGCTGCTGCTCAAGGCCAAGCCGGTGTCTGCTGAACACCAGGAGCACTTTGACACGCCGTTTTACCGGACCTTTCGCCGCGCGGTGAACTGGTGCGTGCAGCACCGCTGGATCACCATTGGCGCCACGCTGCTGACGTTTGCGCTCGGTATCGTGGGCATGGGCAAAGTGCAGCAGCAGTTCTTCCCTGACTCCAGCCGCCCCGAGATCCTGGTGGCGCTGTGGTCGCCCGAAGGCACCGCCTTCGCTGCCTCTGAAGAAGTGGCCCGCCGGGTGGAGCAGCGCCTGATGCGTGAAGACGGTGTCGATACGGTAAGCACCTGGGTGGGCTCGGGTGTGCCGCGTTTTTATTTGCCGCTGGACCAGGTGTTCCCCCAGACCAACGTCTCGCAGCTGATCGTGATGCCCAAAGACCTGCGCACGCGCGAGACCTTGCGCGTGAAGCTGCCCGCTTTGCTGGCCCAGGAGTTTCCCGAGGTGCGCGGCCGCGTCACGTTGCTGCCCAACGGGCCGCCGGTGCCTTACCCGGTGATGTTCCGCGTGGTGGGGCCTGACCCTGCAGTGCTGCGCGAGCAGGCCGACCAGGTCAAGGCAGCCATGCGCCAGAGCCCGAACACGCGCGGCGTCAACGATAACTGGAATGAGTCGGTCAAGGTGCTGCGCCTGGAGGTGGACCAGGCCAAGGCCCGCGCCCTGGGCGTCACCAGCCAGTCGATCGCGCAGGCGTCGCGCACCATGCTGGCCGGCACGCCGGTGGGCCAGTTCCGCGAGGGCGACAAGCTCATCGACATCGTGCTGCGCCAGCCGCTGGATGAACGCAACGCACTGTCAGACCTGGGCAATGCCTATTTGCCCACGGCGTCTGGCCGCGCGATCCCGTTCACGCAGATTGCCAAGCCTGTCTTCAACTGGGAACCGGGCGTGATGTGGCGCGAAGGCCGCAGCTATGCGATCACCGTGCAGTCGGACATCGTCGAGGGCCTGCAGGGCGCGACGGTTACCAACGAACTTCTGCCGCAGCTGCGCGCGCTGGAGGCCAAGTGGCCACAGGGCTACAAGATCCAGGTGGCTGGCGCGGTGGAGGAAAGCTCCAAAGGCTCCTCGTCCATTGTGGTGGGCGTGCCCATCATGCTGTTCCTCACGTTCACACTGCTGATGCTGCAACTGCACAGCTTCAGCCGTTCGATGCTGGTGTTTCTGACCGGGCCGCTGGGCATCGCGGGGGTGGCGGGCGCGCTGTTGGTGTTGAACCGGCCGTTTGGCTTCGTGGCGTTATTGGGCGTGATTGCGCTGATGGGCATGATCCAGCGCAATTCGGTGATCCTGATCGACCAGATCGAGCAGGACCGTGCGCGCGGTGTGCCCGCGTGGGACGCCATCGTCGAGTCAGCCGTGCGGCGCCTGCGCCCCATCGTGCTGACCGCCGCCGCCGCCGTGCTGGCCATGATCCCGCTGTCGCGCAGCGTGTTCTGGGGCCCCATGGCCGTGGCCATCATGGGCGGGCTGATCGTGGCCACCGTGCTGACCTTGCTGGCGCTGCCAGCCATGTACGCGGCCTGGTTCAGGGTCAGGCGGCCAGCTTGACATCAATTTAGAACAATAGCATTATTTGCGGATGAATCCCATCCGCCAAACAGACGCCCGCCACGGCCGGTTTTTCTACAACGTGAACGACACGTACGTGGGGCGGTCCATTCACCTTTACGGCGAATGGTCCGAGGCCGAGGTTCATCTTTTCGCGCAAATTGTGCGCCCGGGTGACGTGGTGCTGGAGGCGGGCTCGAATATCGGCTCGCATACGGTGGCCTTGTCACGGCTTGCCGGGAAATCGGGTCGGGTGCATGCGTTTGAGCCGCAAGACCATGCGCACCAGGTGTTGTGTGCCAACCTCATTGCCAATGGTTGCCTGAATACCTGGGTTTACCACAGCGCAGTGGGCGCCCAAAATGGTTTTGCGGACCTGCCGGAATTCGACATTGAAGCACCAAACAATTTTGGTTGCGTCAGCTTCCTGTACAAAGACCGTGTCACGCGTCAGGTCCCCTTGCGCACCATAGACAGCCTGAATCTGGACAGGTTGGACTTCCTGAAAGCGGACATTGAAGGCTTTGAGTTCGAGATGCTGGCGGGCTGTGCGCAGACGCTGCAGCGGTGCCGCCCGGTCGTGTTCATTGAATCAGCGGGCCCAGGCGGAGACAGCCGAGTGCCTCTGTACAACCACTTCACCGCATTGGGCTACCAATGCTGGGACTACATCACGCCGCTGTTCAACCCCCAGAATTTCAACGGTTGGCCCCATGACGAATTTCCCGGCATCTGGTCTTTTGACATGCTGTGTGTCCCGCCCGGCCGCGCGACGGTTACCGGGATGAATGACGCGGCGCATCTGCGTCCGGGCAGTCCCGAACAATGGCGCGCGGCCCGATTCGAGCACGCGCCCGCCTCGGTTTAGAATACGCGGTTGACCTATCGGAGGTGCTGGCCGGTTCGGCCCGCTGCCTTCGCAATCCATCACCTGAACCGCGCGGGTGGCGAAATTGGTAGACGCACCAGGTTTAGGTCCTGACGCCAGCAATGGTGTGGGGGTTCGAGTCCCCCCCCGCGCACCAGAAGACACAGATTTACCTCAAGAGAGAACCATCATGGCCGTGAACGTAGAAACCCTCGAGAAGCTCGAACGCAAGATCACCCTCACGCTGCCTGTCAACGTGATCCAGTCAGAGGTTGACACGCGCCTGAAGCGCCTGGCACGCACCGTCAAGATGGACGGCTTTCGTCCCGGCAAGGTGCCCATGAACGTCGTGACCCAGCGTTACGGCTACTCGGTGCACTACGAAGTCATGAACGACAAGGTGGGCGAGGCCTTTGCCACCGCCGCCAACGAGGCCAAGCTGCGTGTGGCCGGCCAGCCCCGCATCACCGAAAAAGAAGAAGCCCCCGAAGGCGAGCTGGCGTTTGATGCCGTGTTCGAGGTGTACCCCGATGTCAAGATCGGTGACCTGGCCACCGCCGAAGTTGAAAAGATCACTGCTGAAGTGAGCGACGCCGCCATCGACAAGACGCTGGAGATCCTGCGCAAGCAGCGCCGCACCTTTGCCCAGCGCGCACAGGACGCCGCCGCCCAGGACGGCGACCGCGTGACGGTGGACTTCGAAGGCAAGATCGACGGCGAACCCTTTGCCGGCGGCAAGGCCGAGGCTTACCAGTTCCTGGTGGGCGAGGGCCAGATGCTCAAGGAATTTGAAGACGCCGTGCGCGGCATGAAGTCTGGCGAAAGCAAGACCTTCCCGCTGGCTTTTCCCGCCGATTACCACGGCAAGGACGTGGCCGGCAAGACGGCAGATTTTCTGGTCACTGTGAATAAAATTGAAGCGGCCCACTTGCCCGAAGTGAACGAAGCCCTGGCCAAATCACTGGGCATTGCCGACGAAACCGTTGAAGGCCTGCGCGCCGACATCAAGAAAAACCTGGAGCGCGAAGTCAAATTCCGCCTTCTGGCGCGCAACAAGAACGCCGTCATGGACGCGCTGGTGGCCAAGGCCGAACTGGATCTGCCCAATGCCGCCGTGCAGGCCGAAGTAGACCGCATGATTGAAGGTGCCCGCGCCGACCTCAAGCAGCGCGGCATCAAGGACGCCGACAAGGCCCCGATCCCCGACGACGTATTCCGCCCGCAGGCCGAGCGCCGCGTGCGCCTGGGCCTGGTGGTGGCCGAACTGGTGCGCACCAACGAACTGCACGCCAAACCCGAACAGGTCAAGGCCCATGTGGAAGAGCTGTCCGCCAGCTACGAAAAGCCCGCCGACGTGGTGCGCTGGTATTTCAGCGACACGCGCCGCCTGGCCGAAGTCGAAGCCATCGTGATCGAAAACAACGTCACCGAATTCGTGTTGTCCAAGGCCAAAACCGTGGACAAGACCATCTCGTTTGACGAACTGATGGGCCAGCAGGGCTGACCTGCACTGACCCTTGGCCGGTGGGGCTTGTGCGGGCTTGCAGTCCGGCGCACAGGCCCCATCTGCTTTTTGGATACAGTTAAGGCATTACGGAGCAAACAATGAGCGCACTTGAAACCCAGGCCCTCGGCATGATCCCGATGGTCATTGAACAGTCTGGCCGCGGCGAGCGGTCTTATGACATCTATTCGCGGCTGCTCAAGGAGCGCGTGATTTTCCTGGTGGGCGAGGTCAATGACCAGACCGCCAACCTGGTGGTGGCCCAGCTGCTGTTCCTGGAGAGCGAAAACCCCGACAAGGACATTTCGTTCTACATCAACTCCCCTGGCGGCAGCGTCACGGCGGGCATGGCGATCTATGACACCATGAACTTCATCAAGCCCGACGTGTCCACGCTGTGCTGCGGCTTTGCGGCCAGCATGGGTGCCTTCTTGCTGGCGGCCGGCGCCAAGGGCAAGCGTTTTTCGCTGCCCAACTCCAAGATCATGATCCACCAGGTGCTGGGCGGCGCACGCGGCCAGGCCACCGACATCGAGATCCACGCCCGCGATATCCTGCGCACCAAGGACCAGATGAACCGCATCCTGGCCGAGCGCACGGGCCAGCCTCTGGAAAAGATCAAGAACGATACCGAGCGTGATTACTTCCTGACGG
Organism: Ramlibacter sp. 2FC; assembly: GCA_943372515.1. Lineage (GTDB taxonomy): Bacteria > Pseudomonadota > Gammaproteobacteria > Burkholderiales > Burkholderiaceae_C > RAM1. The sequence goes on from CALRYY010000011.1 coordinate 48,659, forward strand.
CCGAAGAGTCCAAGGACTACGGCCTGATTGATCAGGTCATCGCCAAGCGGCCCTGACCTTGTAACAGCCCCGAGTTGCCGGACAGCAACGGCGCTTTCTGTAACAGAAGGCGCCGTTTTTATTTGGTTATCATCCTGAAACCCCCGTAACAAGGCACCGTACACATGGCCGAGAAAAAAGGCGCTTCCAGCGAAAAGACTCTTTACTGCTCCTTTTGCGGCAAGAGCCAGCACGAGGTGAAGAAGCTGATCGCCGGCCCTTCCGTGTTTATCTGTGACGAGTGCATTGACCTGTGCAACGAAATCATCCGCGACGAGCTGCCCGCGGGCGAGGAAACCCGTGAAGGGCGGGGCGACCTGCCCACGCCGGCCGAGATCAAGACCAACCTGGACAACTACGTCATCGGCCAGGAGATCGCCAAGCGCACGCTGGCAGTGGCGGTGTACAACCATTACAAGCGCCTTCGCCACAAGGAAAAGGCCAAAAAAGACGACGTCGAGCTGGCCAAGAGCAACATCCTGCTGATCGGCCCCACGGGCTCGGGCAAGACGCTTTTGGCGCAGACGCTGGCGCGCATGCTGGATGTGCCCTTTGTCATGGCCGACGCCACCACACTGACCGAAGCGGGTTACGTAGGCGAGGACGTTGAAAACATCATCCAGAAGCTGCTGCAAAGCTGCAACTACGAGGTCGAGCGTGCCCAGCGCGGTATCGTCTACATCGACGAAATCGACAAGATCTCGCGCAAGTCCGACAACCCGTCCATCACGCGCGACGTGTCGGGCGAGGGCGTGCAGCAGGCGCTGCTCAAGTTGATTGAAGGCACCATGGCCAGCGTGCCGCCGCAGGGCGGGCGCAAGCACCCCAACCAGGACTTCCTGCAGATCGACACGACCAACATCCTGTTCATTTGTGGCGGCGCGTTTGCCGGCATGGAAAAGGTCATTGAAAACCGCACCGAAGCCTCAGGCATCGGCTTTGGCGCGGCGGTGCGCAGCAAGCAGCAGCGCAGCCTCACGGAAGTGTTCCGCGAAGTCGAGCCCGAAGACCTCATCAAATTCGGCCTGATCCCCGAGCTGGTCGGGCGCATGCCCGTGATCGCAACCCTGGCTGAGCTCAGCGAAGACGCGCTGGTACAGATCCTGACCGAACCCAAGAACGCGCTGGTCAAGCAGTACAGCAAGTTGCTGGCCATGGAAGGCGTGGACCTGGAGATTCGCCCCAACGCGCTCAAGGCCATCGCCCGCAAGGCGCTGGCGCGCAAGACCGGTGCACGCGGCCTGCGCTCCATCCTGGAGCAGTCGCTGATTGACACCATGTTCGAGCTGCCCAACGCGTCGAACGTGGACAAGGTCGTGGTGGACGAATCCACCATCGACGAAAACAAGCCGCCGCTGCTGGTGTACCGCGAAGCCGCCAAGAAGGCGTGACGCAACCCCCAGGCCTGCTGCAGCCAGTGTTTTTTTGCACGCAAACGACCCTTAACGCCGCATTGCGATGCGGACGGGTTGAAAATCTCCATTTGCCGCCGATATTCAACAGGTAACAACAAGGATATTCATGTCCGGACACATTCCCCTGCCTGCCGATCCCCTTGACCTGCCGCTGTTGCCCCTGCGCGATGTGGTGGTGTTTCCGCACATGGTCATTCCGCTGTTTGTCGGGCGGCCCAAGAGCATCAAGGCCCTGGAAGCCGCGATGGAGGCCGAGCGCCGCATCATGCTGGTAGCGCAGAAGGCTGCCGCCAAGGACGAACCGTCGGTGGCCGACATGTTCGACGTGGGCTGTGTATCCACCATCCTGCAGATGCTCAAGCTGCCTGATGGCACCGTCAAGGTGCTGGTTGAAGGCCAGCAACGCGCACGGGTGAACCGTATCGACGAAGGCGAGAGCCATTTCTCTGCCAACGTCACACCGGTGGCTGCCGTGGCGGACCAGAAGACCAGCGAGATCGAGGCCCTGCGCCGCGCCGTGATGCAACAGTTTGACCAGTACGTCAAACTCAACAAGAAAATCCCGCCGGAAATCCTCACGTCGATCTCCAGCATTGACGACCCGGGCCGCCTGGCCGACACCATTGCCGCCCACCTGCCGCTCAAGCTGGACAACAAGCAGATCGTGCTGGACCTGGCCGATGTGAAGCTGCGCCTGGAAAACCTGTTTGAGCAGATCGAGCGCGAAGTCGACATCCTGAATGTAGACAAAAAGATCCGCGGACGCGTCAAGCGCCAGATGGAAAAAAACCAGCGCGACTTCTACCTGAACGAACAGGTCAAGGCCATCCAGAAGGAACTGGGCGAAGGTGAAGAGGGCGCGGACATCGAAGAGATCGAAAAGAAGATCAAGGCCGCCAAGATGCCCAAGGATGCCTTGAAGAAGGCCGAGGGAGAACTCAAGAAGCTCAAGCTGATGTCACCCATGTCGGCCGAAGCCACGGTGGTGCGCAACTACATCGACGTGCTGGTCGGCCTGCCCTGGAGCAAGAAGACCAAGATCAAGCACGACCTGGGCAATGCCGAGGAAGTCCTGAACGCCGACCACTACGGGCTGGACAAGGTCAAGGACCGCATCCTTGAGTACCTCGCGGTCCAGCAGCGCGTGGACAAGGTCAAGGCGCCCATCCTGTGCCTGGTGGGGCCCCCGGGTGTGGGCAAGACCTCTTTGGGGCAGTCCATTGCCAAGGCGACCGGGCGCAAATATGTGCGCATGGCGCTGGGCGGCATGCGCGACGAGGCCGAGATCCGTGGCCACCGCCGCACCTACATCGGCGCGTTGCCGGGCAAGGTGCTGACCAACCTCAACAAGGCCGGGACGCGCAACCCGTTGTTCCTGCTCGACGAGATTGACAAGCTGGGCACTGATTTCCGCGGCGACCCCTCCAGTGCTTTGCTGGAAGTGCTGGACCCGGAGCAGAACCACAAGTTCGGCGACCACTATGTCGAGGTCGACTTCGACCTGTCGGACGTAATGTTTGTTGCTACGTCCAACTCCATGAACATCCCGCCGGCGTTGCTGGACCGCATGGAAGTGATTCGCCTGTCGGGCTATACCGAAGACGAGAAGGCCAACATCGCGCTGAAGTACCTGCTGCCCAAGCAGATGGGCAACAACGGCGTGAAAGAAACCGAACTGCTGGTCACCGAAGACGCCGTGCGCGACATCATCCGCTACTACACCCGTGAAGCCGGTGTGCGTTCGCTGGAACGCGACCTGGGCAAGATCTGCCGCAAGGTCGTCAAGGGCTTGCTGCTCAAGAAGTACCAACCCCTGGTGACCGTCAACGCGGACAACCTCAATGATTTCCTGGGCGTGCGCAAGTACACCTATGGCCGTGCCGAGCAGCAAAACCAGGTGGGCCAGGTGGTGGGCCTGGCATGGACCGAAGTCGGCGGTGACCTGCTGACGATTGAAGCTGCACTGATGCCAGGCAAGGGCGTCATCACCACGACCGGCTCGCTGGGCGATGTGATGAAGGAGTCCGTGGCGGCGGCCCGTACCGTGGTGCGCAGCCGGGCACGCGGCCTGGGCATCAAGGACGATGCGTTCGAAAAGAACGACATGCACATCCACGTACCCGACGGCGCCACGCCCAAGGACGGGCCCAGCGCAGGCGCGGCCATGACGACCGCGATCGTGTCGGCGCTCACCGGCATCCCGGTGCGCGGTGACGTGGCCATGACGGGCGAGATCACCCTGCGCGGCGAGGTCACGGCGATTGGTGGTTTGAAAGAAAAGCTGCTGGCAGCACTGCGGGGTGGCATCAAGACCGTGCTGATCCCTGAAGAGAACGCCAAAGACCTGCAGGAGATCCCGGACAATGTGAAGCAGGGCCTGGAGATCGTGCCGGTCAAGTGGATCGACAAGGTGCTGGAAGTGGCCCTGGAGCGTGTGCCCACGCCGTTGCCCGATGAAGAACCGGTGGCGGCAGCGCCTTTGGTAAAAGCGCCAGACGCGCCAGCATCGATCAAACACTGAATCTCAGTTGCGCAGGCCTTAAAATCTGCGCTATAATTCGAGGCTCGAAATGCGGGAATAGCTCAGTTGGTAGAGCGCAACCTTGCCAAGGTTGAGGTCGAGAGTTCGAGACTCTTTTCCCGCTCCAGATTTCCAAAAAGGGAAGCTCCGGCTTCCCTTTTTTGTGAGTAAAAATCCGAAATTACCCGGCGCGATAGCAAAGCGGTTATGCACCGGATTGCAAATCCGATCAGCCCAGTTCGACTCTGGGTCGCGCCTCCAGATTTACAGCCCCGCCAACACCGTTGCCGGGGCTGTTTTGTTTGACAATAGGTTGTCCGCCCGGATGGTGAAATTGGTAGACACAGCGGACTTAAAATCCGCCGCTTGCTGAAAGGCGGCGTACCGGTTCAAGCCCGGTTCCGGGTACCAGATGAAAGCACGTCATGCCACGCTATAACGCCCCGTTTGAAATCCATGTTCATGGTGACGTGCCCTTGCGCGCCGACGTGGGCTTTGCCCAGATCCAGGACGCACTGAAACCCCTGTGGAAATACGCCGGTGCCAAATCGCTGGCCGACGGCGCCCAGAGCAGCTACGAAGAAGAGCCGGGCATCAAGTTCGACGCGCCCGAGCACCTGTTGCAGATGTGCTGGACCGTGCCGGGTGACGAAGACTTCCGCCAGTCGCTGGACGAAATGTGCATGAATCTCAATGAGCTGGCCCAGGAGGGAGCGGCCATTGAGGTGACGTTCTACGATGCCGACTTTGACGAGGAAGAAGAATCGCCCGGCGCCGAGTCGCGCGACGATTTCGTGATGCTCTTCGTCGGCCCCACGCCCGCAGCCATCATGCAGGTGCAACGCGACCTGCTGGTGCAGGACGTCGTGAACATGATGGAGCGTCACTTTGACGGCTCCGAACTGGGTGGCGTGGTGGCAGAGATCGACAAGCTGTTTGGCCAGCGCTTTGACGAACTGGTCAATTCGCTCGAGCTGGGCCGGCCCCCAAGGGGTTCGGGTGGATCAGGCGGCTCTGGTGGCCCAGGCCATGGCGGCGGCCGCCGCCCCCGCCATCTCCATTGACACGCAGCTGGGCTATGCTGTGCTCCGCTTCAGGAGACAGCGATGGCCCTTTTCCCGCAAGATGCCCTTCAGCCCGGCGTGCGCAAGCGCGAGGTGTTTGGCTGGGCGATGTACGACTTTGCCAACTCGGGCTACACCACGGTGGTGATCACTGCGGTGTTCGCAGCGTATTTTGTCGGGGGCATTGCACAAAAAGCCGAATGGGCCACATTCGCCTGGACGGCAGCGCTCAGCGTGTCGTACGCCATCGTCATGCTCACCATGCCCAGTATCGGTGCTTATGCCGACCTGCGTGCCGCCAAGAAGCGCCTGCTCATGATCACCACGGCGGGCTGCGTGGTAGCTACGGCAGCGCTGGCATTCGCGGGCCCAGGCAGCGTGGCGCTGGCCATTGTGCTCATCATCGTCTCCAACACGTTTTTTGCCTGGGGCGAGTCGCTGACTGCGGCCTTTTTGCCCGAGCTGGCACGCCCTGACGCCATGGGTAAAGTCAGCGGCTGGGGCTGGGCCTTTGGCTATTTTGGCGGCATGCTCGCCCTGGGGATCTGCCTGGGCTACGTGATCTGGGCGCAGGGCCAGGGGATCAAGGCCGAGCAGTTTGTGCCGGTCACCATGCTGATCACCGCGGTGATCTACGGCGCGGCCTCGCTGGTGACCTTCAGGTTGTTGGGCGAGCGCGCGCAGCCCAACCCGGCGGCCATGCAGCAAAGCGGCCTGCGCGCGTCGCTGTCGCGGCTGCGGCACACCTTTGCCCAGGCCCGCCGGTACACGGACTTCATGTGGTTGCTGGCTTGCGCGGTGTTCTACCAGGGGGGCGTTGCGGTGGCTATCACGCTGGCCGCCATTTACGCCGAGCAGGTGATCGGCTTTTTGCCGCAGGAAACCATGGTGTTGATTTTTGTACTGAACTTTGCGGCGGCCGCGGGTGCATTTGGCTGGGGGTATTTTCAGGACCGTGTGGGCCACAAGCTCGCGTTGGGCATCACGCTGGTGGGTTGGGTGGCCACCTGTGTCATCGCGGCCATCACCACCACCAAGGGGGGCTTCTGGTATGCCGCCGCGATCGCGGGAGTGTGCATGGGGGCCAGCCAGTCAGCAGGGCGCGCCATGGCCGGCATGCTGGCGCCGCGCGCGCAAGTGGCCGAGTTTTATGGCCTGTGGACCTTTGCCACGCGCCTGGCAGGCATCATTGGGCCGCTGAGTTACGGAGCCATCACCTGGATGACCGGTGGTGATCAGCGCACCGCCATCCTTTGCACTGCCGTGCTGTTCATGGTGGGGCTCGTGCTGCTGGTGCCGGTGAACATGCAGCGGGGGCGTGGGGCTGCGCTGGCCGCAGACGCTCAGGCCTGAACGGTCAGCCAGCGGGTGGCCGCTGCCTGCAAGGCGGCGGCGCTGCCCGTGCTGAGCAACACGAGCTCGCCCCGGGCGCGCGGCGACAGCAAGCCTGCCGTGGCCAGCAGGCGCTGCGTCTGCCGCGCCACGGGCTCGCCGGTTTCCACCAGTCCGACGCCGGGGCCGGTCAGGTGGCGCAACACACTGGCGGCAAACGGGTAGTGGGTGCAGCCCAGCACGAGTGTGTCGATCTGGCCCGGCTGCGTGCCGAACCGGCCCATGGAGGCTGTGTAGTGCGCGCAGAGTTTTTCGATTTTTGCCGTATCTGCGTCTTCGATGGCCTCTGCCAGCCCGTCGCAGGGCTGCAGTACAAAGCGCGCCTGGCCGGCCAGCGATGCATGCAATGCGCCGAATTTGTGGCTGCCCAGCGTGCCGCGCGTGGCCATCACGCCCACATGGCCGGTGCGCGTCAGCGCTGCAGCAGGCTTGAGCGCCGGCTCCACGCCCACCAGCGCCAGGGCAGGGTGGGCGTCGCGCAGTTGCATGATGGCCGACGCCGTGGCGGTGTTGCAGGCCACCACCAGGGCCTTGATGTCATGGGTATCGCGCAGGCGTTGCGCCACCGCCAGCGAGCGTTCAACGACAAATGCATCACCCCGCTCGCCATAGGGCGCATGGGCGTTGTCGGCCAGATAGACGAAGTCTTCGCCCGGCAGCGCGGCCTGCAGCGCGCGAAGCACGCTCAGGCCACCGGCCCCGCTGTCAAAAACGCCGATGGGCGCGTGTAGATCAGCCTGCCGCAACGGGAATATTCTTGAACTCACCTGTGGCAATGCGCTTTTGCCATTCGGCCGGGCCGGTGATGTGGGCGCTCGTGCCGCCTGCATCCACCGCCACCGTCACCGGCATGTCCACCACGTCAAATTCATAGATGGCTTCCATACCCAGGTCGGCAAAGCCCACGACCTTGGCGGTCTTGATTGCCTTGGACACCAGGTAGGCGGCGCCGCCCACGGCCATGAGGTAGGCGCTCTGGTGCTTCTTGATGGCCTCGATGGCGACCGGGCCGCGCTCGGACTTGCCGATCATCGCGATCAGGCCGGTTTCGGCCAGCATCATCTCGGTGAAACCGTCCATGCGCGTGGCCGTGGTGGGGCCTGCGGGGCCCACGGCTTCGTCACGCACAGGGTCCACAGGGCCGACGTAGTAGATGACCCGGTTGGTGAAGTCCACCGGCAGCTTTTCGCCCTTGGCCAGCATGTCCTTGATGCGCTTGTGCGCGGCATCGCGGCCGGTCAGCATCTTGCCGTTCAGCAGCAGCGTGTCGCCCGGCTTCCAGCCAGCCACTTCTTCTTTTGACAGCGTGTTGAGGTCCACGCGCTTGCTCTTTTTGGTGTCGGGCGTCCACTGCACGTCAGGCCACAGGTCCAGCGACGGCGCGTCCAGGTACACCGGGCCCGAGCCGTCCATCACAAAGTGGGCATGGCGCGTGGCGGCGCAGTTGGGGATCATGGCCACGGGCTTGCTGGCCGCGTGCGTGGGGTACATTTTGATCTTGATGTCCAGCACGGTGGTCAGGCCACCCAGGCCCTGCGCACCGATGCCCAGGGCGTTGACCTTCTCATACAGCTCCAGGCGCAGTTCTTCGGTCTTGTTGCTGGGGCCGCGGGCAATCAGCTCGTACATGTCGATGTCGTCCATCAACGACTCCTTGGCCATCAGCATGGCCTTCTCGGCCGTGCCGCCAATGCCGATGCCCAGCATGCCGGGCGGGCACCAGCCCGCGCCCATGGTGGGCACGGTTTTGAGCACCCAGTCGACCACGCTGTCGCCGGGGTTGAGCATGATCATCTTGCTTTTGTTCTCGCTGCCGCCGCCTTTGGCGGCCACGGTCACGTCCACTGTGTTGCCGGGCACGATCTCGGTGAAGATCACCGCCGGTGTGTTGTCCCTGGTGTTCTTGCGTTCAAACTGCGGGTCGGCCACCACACTGGCGCGCAGGGTGTTGTCGGGGTGGTTGTAGCCACGGCGCACGCCTTCGTTGATGGCGTCGTCCAGGCTGCCGGTGAAACCCTCCCAGCGCACATCCATGCCCACCTTCAGGAACACGTTGACGATGCCCGTGTCCTGGCAGATCGGGCGCTGGCCCGTCGCGCTCATCTTGCTGTTGGTCAGAATCTGCGCAATCGCGTCCTTGGCTGCCGGGCTTTGCTCGCGCTCGTAGGCGCGCGCCAGGTGCGCGATGAAGTCAGCGGGGTGGTAGTAGCTGATGTACTGGAGCGCGGCGGCGACAGATTCGATCAGGTCGGCCTGCTTGATGGTGGTGGTCATGGTGGGGCTGTAAGTGTGAAAAGTCTGCTACGGTACGGCGGCAACCCGCTATTTTGACAGGTCACCTGACAGCAGACGGACACGCCATGAACACACGCCGCACCCGCACTGAACACGACACGTTTGGCCCGATAGAGGTTCCAGCCGATCGCCTGTGGGGCGCGCAGACGCAGCGTTCGCTTCACAACTTCGACATCTCCGGCGAGCGCCAGCCGCGCGAGATCATCCGCGCGCTGGCGCAGGTCAAGCGCGCGTCGGCCACCGTCAACCATGCGCTGGGCCTGCTGGACGCTGCCAAAACCCAGGCTATTGGGGCCGCGGCCGACGAGGTGATTGCGGGTGGGCACGAGGGCGAATTCCCGCTGGTGGTCTGGCAAACTGGCTCAGGCACGCAGACCAACATGAACGTCAACGAGGTGCTGGCCAACCGTGCCAGCGAGTTGCTGGGCGGGGCGCGTGGCGAGGGCCGCAGCGTGCACCCCAACGACGATGTGAACAAGAGCCAGTCCAGCAACGACGTGTTCCCAACCGCCATGCATGTGGCGGCGGTGGACGCCATTACCCACCGGCTGCTGCCCGCCATCGCGAAGCTGCGCACGACACTTGAGGCCAAGGCGGATGAATTCCAATCCATCGTCAAGATCGGCCGTACCCACCTGCAGGACGCCACGCCGCTGACGCTGGGGCAGGAGTTTTCAGGCTACGCCGCGCAGCTTGCGCATGGCGAGGCCCATGTGCGCGCCGCCTTGCCCCACCTGTGCGAGCTGGCCCTGGGTGGCACGGCGGTGGGTACGGGCCTGAACGCACCCAGGGGCTATGCCGTGGCCGTGGCGGCCGAGTTGGCGCAGCTGACCGGGCTGCCGTTCGTCACCGCCCCCAACAAGTTTGAAGCCCTGGCTAGCGTGGACGCGCTGGTGCATGCCCACGGCGCGCTCAAGACGCTGGCCGCCAGCCTGACCAAAATTGCCAACGACGTGCGCTGGCTGGCCAGCGGGCCGCGCAGCGGCATCGGCGAGCTGAGCATCCCCGAGAATGAACCCGGCTCGTCCATCATGCCGGGCAAGGTCAACCCCACGCAGAGCGAGGCGCTGACCATGCTGGCCGCGCAGGTGATGGGCAACGATGTGGCCATCAACATCGGCGGCGCGTCGGGCAACTTTGAGCTCAACGTGTTCCGCCCCATGGTGGCGCACAATTTTTTGCAGAGCGTGCGCCTGCTGGCCGACGGCATGGTGAGCTTCAACGACCATTGCGCCGTGGGCATTGAGCCCAACCGCGAGCGCATTGCCGAGCTGGTGGACCGCTCGTTGATGCTGGTGACGGCGCTGAACCCGCACATCGGCTATGACAAGGCGGCGGCCATTGCCAAGAAGGCCCACCAGGAAGGCACCAGCCTGCGCGAGGCTGCAATAGCAACAGGTTATGTGACAGATGTGCAATTTGACCAGTGGGTGCGTGCCGACCAGATGACCGGATGACAGCCACAAGGTAAGCTCAGGGCAGGGGAGCAGGCGCCCGAACTGCCCCGGAGACCTGGTTGATGATCAACAACATGAATCGCCGCGACCTGCTCAAGGGCGCATTGGCTTCGGCCGTACTGTCGTCCCTGGGCGGGTGCGCCAACGCATCGCGTTATGCCATGGCAGACGACCCGTTCACCTTGGGGGTGGCTTCGGGCAGCCCCCTGCCTGATGGCGTGGTTCTGTGGACCCGCTTGGCCCCGCACCCATTGACGGCCGGCGACATGCCGCCCGTGCCGTATCTGGTGCACTGGGAGGTCGCCGCCGACGCCGGTTTTCGCCAGCTGGTGCAGCAGGGCACGGCCACGGCGTCTGCGGCGCTCGCGCACAGTGTTCACGTGCAAGTGCAGGGCCTGGCGCCTGACCGGTGGTATTGGTACAGGTTTCGTGCGGGCGACGCGGTGAGCCCGGTGGCGCGCACGCGCACCGCGCCGGCCGACAGCGCCGCAGCCGCGCCCATGCGGTTTGCGTTCGCGTCCTGCCAGGACTATGCCGCGGGCTTTTACGACGCTTGGGGGGATCTTGCCCGTCAGGAGATGGATCTGGTCGTGTTCCTGGGCGACTACATTTATGAGAGCGCGTTTCGCCCCGGCCTGCCGCGCGCGCACCCTGTTGAAGAAGCGGCCACGCTGGCGCAGTACCGGCACCGGTATGCGCTGTACAAGATGGACACGCAACTGCAGGCGGCGCACGCGGCGGCCCCATGGATCATCACCATGGACGACCATGAGGTGGGCAACGATCTGGCCAACGATTCGCTGCAGGACGACCCGGACCCGGTGCGTGTGCTGCAGCGCCGCGCCGCCGCCTACCAGGCCTGGTACGAGCACATGCCGGTGCGCAACACCTTTGCCAATGCGCAGGCAGGGTCGCCCCACATGCGGGTGTACACACAGCAGCGCTGGGGGCAGCTGGCCAGCTTTTATGTGACCGACGTACGACAGTACCGCGACCACCAGTCCTGCCCGCCTGCGGGGCGGTACGGCGGCAACATCGTGCGCGGCGACGCGTGCCCTGAACGCCTGGGCGCCAACCGATCCATGCTGGGCACACAGCAGGAGCGCTGGCTGATGGACAGCATGGACAAAAGCGCCACGCGCTGGAATATCCTGGCGCAGCAGACGCTGCTGTCAAAGCTCGATATTGAACCCGGTTCTGGCGAAAATCTGCGCACTGACGGTTGGGACGGCTATCCCGCAGCGCGCCAGCGGCTGCTGGACTTCCTGGGCCAGCGCAAGCCCGCCAACCCCGTCGTGATCGGCGGGGACGTGCATTCACACTGGGCCAGTGATGTGAAAGCCGACTACAACAACCCCGCGTCGGCGGTGGTGGCCAGCGAATTCTGTACCACGTCCATCAGTTCCCAGACACCGCGCTGGATGCAGCAAAGCCAGAAGGTGGCCGACTTGCTGGTGCGCAAGAACCCTCACATCAAGGGGGCTTGGGTCGAACAGCGTGGCTACAGCCTCGTGGACGTATCGCCGCAACGCATGACAGTGCAGATGAAGGTGGTGGAAGATGCAACCCGCCGCGGTACGGCTGTGACCAACGCAGCGGCCTTTGTCGTCAGCAGCGGGCGCGCGGGGTCCGAGAAGGTTGGATCCTCAGGCTGACAGCGCAATGCGAAACGCCAGAACGCTCACGACCGTGCCGGCCAGCCCCAGGAGCGACATGACACCCAGAAAGACCGTTTTCACACGGTCTTTCTTGACGATGATGCCGATCGCACCCATGACGATGCTGATCTGCAGGAACAGCGTCGCCAGGTCGAACCGTTCGCCTGCGGCTCCCAGCTTGACGAGCTTGGACTCGATTTCCTTGGCGCCCGTGACCTTGCCCAGCACGCCGTCGATGTCCTGAACCCAGTTGTCCTTGCCCACGGCCTCGGAGCCCAGCAGGATTTCCTTTTTTTCCTTTTTGTAGCGCTTGATCTGCTGCTCCAGCTCGGCCGACATTTTCTGCATGTTGTCGTTCTGCGCACCAGAGATGGCGCCACCCGCCATCAGTGTCTTGAGCAGGTCGCGCTGCCCCTCCACCAGCGACTCCTTGATGCCCTTTGACGAGTACCACTGGTACACAGCACTTTTTTCGCTGGTCAGCTGGATCTCGTCGTCCCCGTATTTGCCGGCACCGAGGTCATTGATGGCTAGCACCGCGGCGAAAAGCGACAGCGTGCAGCCAAATATCACGTCCCAGTTGGGTCCTTCGTCCGCCCCTTTTTCGGGGGGCACCTGTTGTGTTGTTGTTGCGTCTGTCATGGCGGTTTCTCCTTGTGTGCGTGGCCGGGTCAGGCGATGATGTGTTAATTTGTAACATTTCTTGGATGGGGGCTATTTGACCATGGGCGTTCCTTTTTCTGCTTACTTGCCCCGGGCGCGGTGTACAGCGCTTGCATGCCTTGCGTTGCTTCACGGCGCGGCTGCCGCGCAGACGCCGCCAGCGGGCATTGAATACAAATTCACGCCGACGCACTTGCATTCGTCCGATGGCAACCATGCGCTGGACCTCAACCTGCGTGCGGGTTCGGGGCCGCACATCGGCTGGGTGGGTATCTACCGGGACCGGCAGGGCTACCAGCAGGCCCGCCTGGGCTACGAGTACCGCATGGAAATTGACGGGGCCCGCATCGCCTGGTCGCTGCAATACGCGCAGCGCGGGTTTGTGGGCGCATCGGTGACGGCCGAAGTCGGCGGGGAAACATTTGCCATCGTCGGCGCCGACCGCAACAACCTGCGTGACTACTACAACCTCAACTTCGACCCAGGCAATGCCACGGTGCTGGGCATCGGCACCCGGGCTGTGGACAAAACGGACCTGTCGCTGTTCCAGGTGCGTGACTACCGGCTGCACAACCAGCAGCAGATCACCCATGCTGTGGCCCGCTGGCGCCCGGCGCCAGGGCAACGCCTGACCATCGACATTTCGTACAAGAGCGGGCAGGGCGCAACAGGCCGCATCCGGGGTACCGGGCTGGCCGTGGGCTACGACTACGGCGACTATTTTGTGAAAGTCGTGCGTGACCCGTACGCCAATTTCTCGGCGGCGCGCCAGACCCGCGTGGCCGCAGGCCTGCGCTTTTAGGCCATTGCAACGAAGGCAGCCACCGCCGCGATGTAGGTGGGCGGCAGGATGAGGCCTGCCAGCCGCGACAGCTTGTTGGCGCGTGCCTCATCGCCGGCAAGAATGATCTTGAAGGTGTAGATGCACATCATGAAGACCACGCCGATGAACCCCATTGTCAAAAAGTACAGCTGGTCCGCCATACCGAACGAGTCGCTTTCCGGCAGGTTGGTGGCCAGGGTGTTTTGCGTCAGGACGGCCAGGAACACGCCGGATGCCGCCAGTGCGATGCGCGCATCAATGTAGTCGGCCCTGATCCTGAACGAGCAGAAAGCCAGCCCTGTGGCCAGGAACAGCATGGAAAACAGCTTGATGAAGTTGCCCCAGCCGCCGCGCTTGAGCTCCACCGCCAGCGTGTAGCGCGGGTACAGCGACTGCGAGGTCGTGTTGGAGATATCGCCGAAGTTCGTGGCGTATCGGGTGACAGAGGTGTAGCCCTCGAACTTTCCGATGGTCCAGCCCGGTATGTCGATCTTGGGGCTGAGACCTGTGTTGGCGGTGTCGGCGCGGAACTTCAGGTGCGCGCTGCTGGACGCCGTGTCCTCGATCTGGATCTTCAGCGGGTGATCGTCAAGCGGGTACCTGGACAACTCGAAGTTGCGGTACAGCGTGGCCACAACCCGGTAGGAGCCGTAGTTCACGTCGCCGATCTTCTTCTTGACCGGCCCTTCCTTCACGTCCATGTGGCCGTTGACGATCTCGAAGTTGTCCAGCGGGTTGACGTCATCGCCCTTCCAGCGGAACCAGACGTGAAAGTCCGCCTGGAACTTCTTTTCCTTCAGGTTCATGGATGGAATGTTGTTCAGGTAGATGCCGACATCAACAATGGTCGGTGAACCTTCCGGTGCAGATTTGGCGGGGGTAGCCGCGTATGACAACGGCGCCCATAGCGCCATGAGGCAGCAGGTGCAAAGCAGTCTGGCCCATTGAAGCAGCGTGGTCGTGTGGTACATGATCAAGTTGACTCCTGGCTAGCGTGAAGCTGGGGCTGTGGGGGCGGGTGCCGCGGCGGGTGTGGTGGGCGCTGTGAGAGGTGAGGCTGCGAGAGGTGGGGCTCGCGTGATCTGCGACAGCGCACGGGCGATGGGCCGGTACGTGACGGCGCTGTCGCCCACGAAGATGCCGGCTGTGGAGATCAGGATGGTCAATAGCAGTGAAATACCGCAGGTGACGCCACCCACATAGGCCAGCAGCTTGGGCAGCGGGCTCTGGAACCAGGCAAACACGGTGAACAGCACCATGGAGCAGGCAATGGCGTACCAGTAATAGTCGGGCAGCTTCAGCCGGCTGGCCGACAGGCGCGCCTCGCGCAGGTCCGACAGCTGGGTGAACGTGGCCAGGATTTCGGATCGCGCCACCTGCTGTGACGGCGTCTTGGGCTCCAGCTGGCGTGACGCCTGCGACAGCGCCATCATGGCGGCGCCGGTCTTTTCGCCGCGCTCGCCGCTGGCCAGAAGGGGCCATTCCTCGTCCAGCACAAGCTTTGCGTAACCGGCCAGCCCGGCGCGCAACTGTTCGCCGCTGTCGCCGCCAAAACTGGCATAGGCACGGTCCAGCTTGATGATGACGGTGCCCTCACGCGCCACCATGTCCTCGGTGCCCCGGTGATCGCCCTGCATGCGCACCAGGCAGAACGCCAACAGCAACAGCGTGAGTGAGGTGAACAGCTTGAACGACTCCTCGGCACCCTTGGCAACGGGTTCTGGCGGGTCCAGCTTCAGTCGCCTGCGGACCAGGAACGGTGCCACGGTGGTCACCAGCAGGCCGATCGACAGGATGAGGGCCCCGGTAAGGACGGTGGACAGGGTGTGGAACCAGGCGAGCATGGTGTGGTCTTCAGAGGGGGGGCGGTTGAACGGAGGTACGCGGTGTCAGGGCAGGATATGCAGACGCAGCATGGTCAGGAAGACAACGATGTCCATTGTTTCAGACGTGCGGCCAATGGCTTTGGGTTTGCCCTGGTTGTTGGTGTTGGACAGCGGCGAGGGCAGGCTGTCGAAAGACTGGGCCATCTCATCCTGCGCGGCGCTGCGCCAGTCGCTGGCACGCGTACTGAACGATGGCTCGATGGCCAGCAAGGGGTTGTTCAAAGCGGTGACGGGCTTGGCTGGGTCGCGGGGTGAGCAGGCGGTCTTGTCCAGTGCATTGCCGCTGCCGCAGGAGTCCGAAGCTTTTTTCGCCGCTGTAGTGGCTGCCGGCTTTGCAGCCTGCGGACGGGTTGCCGCGCCCGGGCGGGCCGAAGCGGGGGGGCGCGGCGCTGCACGGCGTGGCGCAAGCGGGACCGTACCGGCGGACTGTTGCGCGCTGGTGGATGGTGCCGCAAGTGCCAGTGTCGTGGCAGCCGCCGCAGCCGTCGCAGGCGAAGGTGCCGCGATCGCAGGTGCGAACCCCGCGGCTGGCGGGGGCGCCTGTGTAGTCGGCGGCACTGCAGCAGGCGGGCTGACAGATACAGGCATGGATACCGGTGCGGGTACGGGCACCCCACTCAAAGGCGCTGCAGGCAGAGCCAGGCGTGGCAATGCCACCGGCTGCGGTCCCGTACCTGGTTTGGGCAAAGGGAATGGCGCAGGCTGGATCACCGGCATGAAGCCCGTTGCGGGCGCGGGCAGGGGCACCGGTGCAGGCGCCGGGGCTGGCGCTGTGGGCGGCGAACCCACTGGAGTCGGTGCAGGGGGACCAGACGGCGCTGGCGCCGGGGCTGGCACCGGAGTGGGCGCGGGTGCAGGTAAGGGCGCGGGCGCAGGTGCGGGCGGTGGGGCAGGCAGTGGAGCAGGCGGTGGTACCGGCTCTGGTGCCGGCTCCGGTACGGGCGCGGCCGTGATGTTGGCCGCCGTGATGGCGGTTGCGTTGGCCAGCGTGTAGTTCGCCACATCGGCGCCGCCCAGGGTGATGCCGGTGATGTTGACGACCTTGCCTGTGCCCGGTGTTGCGGAGGCAAAAGCGCCGGTGGCCGAAGTGACACTCAGGGCATCCGCGCCCACCTTTCCGGTGAACGCAGCCCCTGCGGTGTTCAGCGTGGCGTTCGTGTTGTTGTCTTCAACCTTGTTGGCAGCTGTGATACCCGTCACAGCTGTGATGATCGCCTGATTCACGGTCAGCGTGCCGCCGGTGTAGCTGAACCCGTAGCCCAGGCCGCCCGCGGCGCCGGCGGGTGTCAGGCTGTGGTTGCCTGCCGTGTAGTTGCCCGAAGTGGAGGTGGCCCCACCGATGGCCACCGTGGCGGGGGTGCCTATGGCCTGGGCAACCGTGTCGCCGTTCAGCAGCCCGGTGGGGGTGGTGGTGGCCGCAAATGCAGCGCCATAGGTGATCGTGGCCGCGTTGGCAGCGATGGTCAGGGCAGGCGCCTGGCGGTAGACCGCATGCAAGCCGGTGCCAAGGGCGGTGGTGAAGTTGGTGGCAGCCTCGTCGCTGTTGTAGCGAAACCGCCCGCTGCCCGAGCCCACCAGAGCTTCAACGCCGTTACTGGCGGCCACGCTGCCGCTGTACAGCGTGGCACGGCCGCCAGCGCCCGTCGTGACCGTGGGTGCGCCTGTCAGCACGATGTTGCCCCCGGTGGCGGTACCGGCGGCGGTGGACCGGCCCGCATTGAGCACCACCGCGCTGCTGGATGTATTGGTGGTGCTGATGTTCTGCAGCACGCCCAGGTCGCCCGTGACGGTGGCGATGCTGACCGCGCCGGATGCGGCAATGCCATTGGTGGTGCCGACCGTGCCGATGTCCAGCGCGTTGGCATCCACATAGCTCACGGTCGCGCCGGCCCCCGCCAACGTGGTGACGTTGTTGCCGGCCAGCGTCAGCGTGTAGTTCGCACCGGTCGTTTGCAGCAACAGGCCGCTGGCACTTAGCGCACCATTGGCCCCTTGGCTGACGGTGGACGCCGCGCCGGGCGCCAGCGTGAGCACCCCGGCGGTGGTGGCGCCGCGGTTGAGCGTTATGTTGCCGGCCGACACCAGCGACAGGTCGCCGGTGCCTGCGCTGAACGCTGTGGTGCTGTTGCTCAGCGTCATGCCACCCGAGCCCGACAGCAGCGTGGTGTTCTGATTGAGCGCCGAGGCTGCTGCAATGACCGTGGTGGCGCCAGTGCCGTCGCTGCGGCCGATCTGCAGCGACGATATGCCCGTGGCGCCCTGCAGCGCCGGCAGGATGCCCGACAGGTTGCTGTTGGAGCCGGCGGGTTGCAGCATCTGCGTCCAGTTGCCACCGTCTGTGTTGCCGCCAATGGTCTGCCCGTTGGTCAGGTGCAGCGTGCCAGGGCGGATCTTCAGCGTGGCGCTATTGCCGCGCAACTGCAAGCCCGTGGCGAACGCATGCACCGCGCCATACGAGCCTGCCGTGCCCGAGCGGTCCACGATGAAATCGATCAGTGTGGTGTTGGCCGTGTTGCCGATGGTCACCGGCGTCGCGTTGTTGAAGGTCCCCATCATCACCGTCCAGCCCGTGGTGCTGCTGCCGGTGTAGTAGCTGTCAAACGTGATGCTGCTGGCGACGTTGGC
Organism: Ramlibacter sp. 2FC; assembly: GCA_943372515.1. Lineage (GTDB taxonomy): Bacteria > Pseudomonadota > Gammaproteobacteria > Burkholderiales > Burkholderiaceae_C > RAM1. Next base: position 66,497 of record CALRYY010000011.1, read on the forward strand.
GCCGATCGCAGCGCCCCCGTAAAAGCGCATCGGGTTGAAGCCGCCGGTGGACGAGGCGCGCAGCACGATGGTGCCGCCGTCGATGCTGGCCAGGCCGCCCATCTCGATGCCCTGGTAAGCGCCGGTATGGTGGGCCTCGCCCGTGACCGAGATCGTGCCGGCGGCCGTGGTGGCCAGCGAGGCCGCGCCGCCGCCGTTGTAGCCGATGTCGATGCCATTGCCCGTATTGGTGCTGGCGGTGCGCGCGCGGATGGTGATGTTGCCCCCGGCGGCATTGATGGTGGACGCGCCGTCCATGCGGAACCCGTACTGACCGGGTGTGTAGGTGGACGTGCCGTAGCCCACGGCGTAGCCGGTGGCCAGGTCGGTGCCGCCGCTGATCGTCACGTCGCCCCCGCCGGTGAGGATCCGGCCGTTGTTCATGTAGACGTTGGTGGGTCGCAGCAGCGCGCCGGTCTGGTTCGCCCCGTCCGAGTCCGCATGCAGCACCACATGCAACTTTCCCGTGCCGCCCGTGTTGGAGATGGTCTGGTTGACGGTGATGGCGCCCGCGGCGCGCAGGGTCAGCGTGACGTCGGTGTTGCCGCCGGCCTTGGTGATGGCGCTGTTGACAGTGATGTCGCCGTTTTGCGCGCCGCCGGTGCCCGTGGTGATCAGCACGTTGGTGCCTCCGTCCAGCAAGGCGTTGATGTCGGTGTTGAGGAGGGTCGAGCCGTTGGCCGACGGCGTCCATTCGCCCCCGGTGAAATTGCCGTTGGCATTGGCCGCCGCGATGGTGATGTTGTACGGGTCAAACAGCCACTGGCCCGGGGTGCCGTGGCTGGCGCTGGCCGAGCCGCGCGCGCCGCGCGTGTCCAGCAGGTGGCCGGACGTTTCAATGCGCCCGCCGTCGCCCCCGCTTGCGCCGCCACGCGCCAGCAGGGTGCCTAGCACGCGAGTGACCGACGCGGCGTCGTGCACGTTGGACCAGGCGACGACCGTACCGCCGTCGCCCGCATGCAGCGCCGACGCATCCAGCACGACGCCTGGCGCAACGTCCAGGCGCGTGGCCTGCCGCACGCTGGCGTCCAGGCCCTGCCAGCTGCCGCCGGCCAGCACGGTGCCACCGCCCAGGTGGCCGGTGGCGTCAATGCGGGTGTCACCGTCCAGGCTGATGAAGCCGCCCGTAACCTTGGCGCTGCCGCCGCGCCCGCGCGAGCTGCCGGTACGCAGCTGCGTGTTCAGCAGCACCACGTCGGGCAGGTGATCAAGAGGCCTGGAAGGCACCGGGGCAGGTGCGGGCGAGTTGGCGCCCGACACCTCAACGCGGCCCCCGCGCGATGCGCCCGATGCATCCAGCATGGCACCCTCGAGCCTCACGCTCCTGCCGGCCGTGATGGCGATGCTGCCGCCGTGACCTGCGATGTCTGCGGGTACTGCGGTTGCAGCTGCGGTGGCGGCAGGCGCCGCATCGGCGGTGACGCGGATTTCCCCTGCCAGCCGCACACTGGCACTGGCATTGAGCACCACTGAGCCGCCCTGAGCGACAGCGCCCGATGCAGCGTGCGCCACCGCACCGATGTAACCGCCAGCGGCTTGCAGCAGCTCAGAGCCGGCCAGCGTGATCTGGCCTGCGGTGCCACCCGCCGGTGCATGGGCTGCGATCACACCGCTGTTGACGATGACCGGCGCAGTGATCTGGATCGTCCCTGCCGGGCCACCGGGCTGGTCGGCCGGGGCGGCGCCGTGCGCTGTGATTGAGCCTGTGTTTTCCACCCGGCTGGAGGCTTCCAGCACGATGCGCCCGCCCTGGCGGCTCAGCCCCGTGGCTTCCAGCGATCCGCTGTTGCGCACCACGCCGCCTTGTACCGCGTGGACCGCCTGCGCCGACAGGATGATCTGCCCGCCGGGAGCCAGCACAGCCTGGCGGTTTTCTACCAGCGCGCGTATCTGTGACGGCGTGACCGAAATGCCGGCCAGGGTGTTCTTGCCATTGAACTGCAGCTCGATGGCCTCGCCCGCAGCCAGAGCCACCGTGCCCATACGTGCCACGATCACACCCTGGTTGCGTACCTCGGGCGCCAGCAGCGCGACGTAGCCACCCAGGCTTGCCGACAGCTGGCCTTCGTTGACCACCTGCGCGGTGCTGCCGTTGCGCGTGAAGTTGGTTTTGCCGGCCATCAGGTCGGCGTCGCTCAATGCGTGCGTCGTGGCTACCAGGCCGCCAACATTCACCGATGCGCTGGGGCCGAACACAACGCCCTGGGGGTTGCTGATAAACACCTGCCCAGGTGCATTGATGCGGCCCATGATCTGGCTGGGATTGGCATCGTGCACCCGGTTCAGCGTGACCGAGCCGGCGTCGGGCTGCAGGAAATTGACCTGCGCGGCGCTGCCTACGTTGAAAGTCTGCCAGTTGACGGCCGCGCGTTGCGTGGTCTGATGAACCTGGAGCGTGGCCCCGACCTGTGACAGCGTGGCCGCGCCAGCGCTCACCTGGGCGCCTGTGGGCAACTGGTGCGGTGTGGGGGCCGTCTGGCTTGCCGCATCCAGGCCCAGGGCCGCCAGCAGCATCAACACCATGCCTGCGCGCGTGCCTGCGGCCTTGCCTCGGCCGCGTGCCGTTTCGGCCACGGCCACCCAGGCCTGCGAGGCTGCATTCCAGATGAGGCGATAGGTACGGTTCATGGTTCAGAACGCCAGGCTGGCCATCAGCCAGAAACGGTTGTGCGTCAGGCTCCCGTCCTGGTCGCGGCCAGTGGCAGTGGGGTTGGGGTTGCCGCCCAGGCGACGGGCCCATGTGGCTTTCAGGTAAATGCCCTGCGGGCCGGCCCAGGCCAGCGACAGGCCCGCGCCTTTCAGCGCATGGCGGTTGGGTGCTGCGGCGCCTGCAAAGCTGTTGTTGATGTTGGTGGTGACCTGGCCCCAGTCATAAAAACCAATGAGGCTGAATTGGGATGGCAGCCGCGTGAGCAACTCCAGGTTGAGCATTTGGCCCGCCGCCCCCCCGGCTTCACTGGTGGGGTAGGCCCGCACGCCACTGGCGCCGCCCAGGTAGAACTTCTCGGCAGAGTCCAGGTTCTTGCTCGCGGCCTGGCCTGTCAACAGGAGCGACGCAGAGAGGTTGCCGGTGATGACCTGCTGGCGTGACAGGCTGTAGCGAATCCGGGTAAATCCACCAGCCGCGCGTGTGGTGGCTGCGTCCGCCGCCTGGTTGGGCGAGCCGTTCAGGTCCAGCTTGCCGCGCGTGATACCCAGCGTGGCATTGCTGGCGCCGCCGCCCCCCCAGGTGTCCAGCAAATTGCCGGCCAGTCCGAGCGACGCGACATGAATGCGATAGCGCGTGGAGGTGACGCCCCCTGCGTGGTTGTCGAACGACTTTCGATCCAGGTTGGCAGCCAGGTACAGGTTGAGCAGGCGCGTTCGCACCAGTGGGTACTGCGCATCCAGGCCTGCGGTGGACGACGACCCGTGAATGCCCAGTGCGGCAAAGTCCGGGGAGACCACCTTGTAGTTCAGGCCAGACGCACTGGCGCCCAACCGCCAGCCGCCGTGGCCCAGCGGCAAAGACGCGGCAACTCGCAAGTACCGCACGCCTTGCGAATACAGCAGGTTCGCAGTCCACAGATCGCCCCCGCGTAAAGGGCTGTTCAGGCTGGCGTTGGCGGCTAGCCGCTCAGGGCCTGTGGCGCGCGAGCCCGTGTTGTCGATGCCGGCGTCGCCGGACAGCAGCGGCTTGTCGGCCAGGTTCAGCACCAGGTCGGTCTGTCCGTCCTGTTGGCCGGCGCGCAGGTTGCCTGATGCCGTGATGCCCGGCAGGTCACCGAGCAGCAGCAGCGCGCGGTCAATCGCATCGCCATTGACAGGCTGGCCGGCGGGCTGTGCTGCGGCGACCATCGCCAGCGCACGGTCCGGGTGCAGCCTCTGGGGCGCAGGACCTTCGTGAACCGCAGTGCCAAACCTCGCCTCGATGACCTGCAGTGTCACCACGCCCCCATCGATTTCCTGGCGGGGCAGGTAGACGCTGACGATCCAGCCCGACTGCCGGTAGGCGGCTGCTACAGCGGCGGCGGCCTCCTGCAACTGGGCAAACGTCAGCGGACGATTCAGGAACCCGGCCGTGGAGGGCGCCAGCTGTTCGGCGGTAAGCAGCTGGTTGCCTGCGATGCGAAATCGGGTGACCGTCACGCTTGCAGCCGTCATGGACTCCTGCACGGGTGGGGCTGGTGAACGCGGCGTCAAAGCGCCTGGTGCGGCTGGCGCCGCGCGGTCCCGGTCAATACGCTGCAGCAGCGAACCTGCGTCTGGCGCCGTTTGCGCGTGGCCCAAACCAGTGGCCAGCAGGGCCGGTGCAAACGCGGCTGTACGCAGGCATGTCAGTACCCCAATTGACCCAAACCGGACTGCAATCGACATGCATTGAGCTGCTGTTACAAAGAGTGCTTATTGTAAGCAGTGGTAAACAATCGAATGCAGTACCGCAGCTTGGCGGGCTGGCTATTTCAAAAGCGCGACTTGCGCGGGCGTCAATGTTTGGCGGAGCCGATGCCCGACATGATCTTGTCGGTGTAGGCAATGGCCAGTGCCGATAGCAAAAAGGCAATGTGAATCACCGTTTGCGCGATCAGCACACGGTCGGTGTAGTTGTCGGCGTTGATGAAGGTCTTGAGCAGATGGATGGAGCTGATGCCGATGATGGCCGTGGCCAGCTTGACCTTGAGCACTGACGCGTTCACATGGCTCAACCATTCGGGCTGGTCGCGGTGGCCTTCCAGGTTCATGCGGCTGACAAAGGTTTCGTAGCCGCCCACGATCACCATGATCAGCAGGTTGGAGATCATCACCACGTCAATCAGCGCCAGCACCACCAGCATGATGACGGTCTCGTTCAGCGTGGTGATCGGCGCCGTGGTCTTGTAGCCAATGCTGGTGATCAGCGCCTGCAGCGCGGTCTGGCTGCCAAACGCGGCAGCAATCAGGTGCTCCAGCTCCACCAGGAAGTGCACCACGTACACGGCTTGCGCCGCGATCAGGCCCAGGTACAGGGGCAACTGCAGCCAGCGGCTGGCAAAGATCAGGTTGGGCAGGGGCCGCAGCGGGGAGGTCTTTTTGGCAATCGGGTCAGCGGGGTCGGACATGGAGGGCTTCGGGTTACTACGGTGGTGCGGATTGTAGGTGGCCTGTGTGACGGGCAACGTATGGAGTAAATTTGTAAGCTTTGAGCCAGTCAGTGGCTTGTAAGTGCCAAGGCTGACATTACCGGCAAATTCCCGTCAACCTGAGGAGACAAACTCATGAGTGCCATCGAGTCGGTGCTGGTCGAAAACCGCGTATTCCCCCCGGCTGAAGCGTCCGTCAAAGACGCCCGGATTTCAGGCATGGACGCCTACAACGCGTTGTGCAATGAGGCCGCGGCCGACTTTGAAGGCTTCTGGGCCCGCCTGGCCCGCGAGAACGTGGTCTGGACCCAGCCGTTCACCCGCACGCTGGACGAGTCCGCAGCGCCGTTCTACAAATGGTTTGACGACGGCGAGCTCAACGCGTCGGCCAACTGCCTGGACAAGCACATCGGCACGCCGACTGAGAACAAGACCGCCATCGTCTTTGAAGCCGACGACGGTGCGGTCACCAAAGTCACCTACAAGGAACTGCTCGCCCGCGTGAGCCAGTTTGCCAACGCGCTGAAGGCCCAGGGCATCAGCAAGGGCGACCGCGTCATCATCTACATGCCCATGACGATCGAGGGCGTGATTGCCATGCAGGCCTGCGCACGCATCGGCGCCACGCACAGCGTGGTGTTTGGCGGCTTTTCCGCCAAGGCGCTGCAGGAACGCATCATTGACGCAGGCGCGGTGGCTGTCATTACCGCCAACTACCAGATGCGCGGCGGCAAGGAACTGCCGCTGAAGTCCATCGTGGACGACGGCCTGGCCATGGGTGGCTGTGACACCCTGAAGTCTGTGCTGGTGTTCATGCGCACCTCCACTGCCTGCAACATGGTGGCTGGGCGCGACAAGACCTTTGACGATGTGCTTGCGGGCCAGTCGACGGTGTGCGCGCCGCAAGCCGTGGGCGCCGAGCACCCGCTGTTCATCCTGTACACCTCGGGCTCCACCGGCAAGCCCAAGGGCGTGCAGCATTCCACCGGTGGCTACCTGCTGTGGGCCAAGCTCACCATGGACTGGACGTTTGACCTCAAGCCGACGGACGTGTTCTGGTGCACGGCCGACATCGGCTGGATCACCGGCCACACCTATGTGGCCTACGGGCCGTTGGCGGCAGGCGCCACCCAGGTCATCTTTGAAGGCGTGCCGACCTACCCGAACGCCGGGCGTTTCTGGCAGATGATCGAACGACACAAGGTCACGATCTTCTACACCGCGCCCACGGCCATCCGCTCGCTCATCAAGGCCGCAGAGGGTGATGAAAAAGTGCACCCCGCGCGCAGCGACCTCAGCAGCCTGCGCATCCTGGGCTCGGTGGGTGAGCCCATCAATCCCGAGGCCTGGATGTGGTACTACCGCAATGTGGGTGGCGAGCGCTGCCCCATCGTGGACACGTTCTGGCAGACCGAGACCGGTGGCCACATGATCACGCCGCTGCCGGGCGCCACACCGCTGGTGCCGGGCTCGTGCACGCTGCCGCTGCCGGGCATCATGGCGGCCATCGTGGAC
>CALRYY010000012.1:0-65793 GCA_943372515.1 Ramlibacter sp. 2FC
ATCCAGCAGTACGTCACGGGCAAGTCGCTGGACGGCCTGTACCTGATGATTGGCGAGGAAGAAAAGAAAATCCGTCAGGACCCGGTGGGCACTGGCAGCGCGGTGCTCAAGAAGGTGTTTGGCGCGCTCAAGTAGTCAAGCAGCGCAGCCCAACAGCACCTTCGTCAGGGCCTCTGGCGAGCTGATCATCGGGTCATGGCCGGTTTCGAGCGCCACCACGCGTGCGCCGCCTCCCCCCATCCAGGCGCCGTCCCAGAACTTCGGGTCCACTACGCGCGGGCGGATGGCGTCGATGGTGGCCAGCGTGGGCTGGGTGCAGTTCACGAAAGTCCGCGGCACGCTGGCCACGCGTTGCACGTCAAACGACAGTGGTGCGCTGTACGTGTGGCCGGGGTGGGGCGTCTGGCGGCGCTTGACCCATTGGTAGTCAGCATCCGCCAGGCCGAAGATGGCGGGGTCGGGCGGCGGGAAGCTGAACTCGGCGGATGCCTGGGCGGCGGCCAGGCGCGCTTCGCGTGTGGTGCTGGCGTGCGTGCTGCTCCAGCTCTCGCCGGGGCGCGGTACCACGGCATCCACGTACACCAGGTGCTTCAGGCGCCCTGGCAACCGGTCAGCCACGGCCGTGCCCAGCATGCCGGCATAGGAATGCACGGCCAGGACCACATCGCCCATCTCTTCTGCCTCAATGGCGTTGATGACATCGCTGATGTGTGTTTCCAGTGTGATGCTGCTGGACAGCAGATGGGCCCGCTCGCCCAGCCCGGTCAGTGTCACGGCATGCGCACGGTGGCCGTCGCGCACCAGGGCGTCGCTGACGCGCCGCCAGCACCAGCCACCATGCCAGGCGCCATGGACAAGGATGAAATTCGCCATCAGATGACTTTGCCTTCCTTCAGCTCGGACAGTTTTTCGTCCGGGTAGTTCAGTACGTCGCGCAGCACCTGTGTGGTGTGCTGGCCCAGCAGCGGCGGCGCCAGGTCGGTGCGTACCGGCGTGGCGCTGAGCTTCATGGGGCTGGCCACCAGCCGCAGGCCGTCTTTCAGCGGGTGGGGCCATTCGGTCACCATGCCGCGCTCCTGCACATGCGGGTCGGCAAAGACCTCGGCCAGGTTGTTGATGGCGCCGCAGGGCACCTTGGCGGCCTCCAGCGCGGCCAGCCAGTCGGCCTTGGTGCGCGTCTTCATGATGCCCTCCAGCAGCGGCACCAGTTCGCCCCGGTTGCGCACCCGGTCCTGGTTGCGTGCATAGCGGGGGTCGCTGGCCAGCTCGGGCCGGCCGGCCACGGCACAAAACTTGGCGTATTGCCCGTCGTTGCCCACGGCCAGGATGAGGTGGTCCTTGGTGTTGCCGGCGGCGGGCGCGACCTCGAACACCTGGTAGGGCACGATATTCTGGTGGGCATTGCCCGCACGCCCCGGTGCCTTGCCGCTGACGAGGTAATTGGCGCCCAGGTTGGCCAGCATGGCCACCTGCGTATCGAGCAGGGCCATGTCCACGTGTTGCCCCTCGCCGGTGCGTTCGGCATGGCGCAGCGCGGCCAGGATGGCCACCGTGGCGTACATGCCGGTGAACAGGTCGGCCACGGCCACGCCCACTTTCTGCGGGCCGCCGCCAATGTCGTCGCGCTCGCCGGTCACGCTCATGAGCCCGCCCATGCCCTGCACGGCGTAGTCGTATCCGGCGCGTTCGCTGTACGGCCCGGTCTGGCCAAAGCCCGTGACGCTGCAGTACACCAGCCGCGGGTTCAGCCCGCGCAGCGACGCATAGTCCAGCCCATAGCGTGCCATGTCACCGACCTTGAAGTTCTCCACGAACACGTCGCAATGCGCCACCAGCTCGCGGATCAGAGCCTGCCCGGCGGGCTGTGCAATGTCGCAGGTGACCGAGCGCTTGTTGCGGTTGGTGCCCAGGTAATAGGCGGCCTCGGCCGTGTCGTGGCCGTCGCTGTCCTTCAGGAACGGCGGCCCCCAGGTCCGTGTGTCGTCGCCGCTGCCGGGCCGCTCGATCTTGATCACGTCGGCGCCCAGGTCGGCCAGGGTCTGGGTGCACCAGGGGCCCGCCAGCACGCGGGAAAGGTCCAGGATTCGAATGCCGTCTAAAGAGTTCATGGACGCCATTTTCAGGCGAAACGGATAATGCGGTGATGCGTTTTCCTTTCCTGGCCGCCGTGTTGATGCTGGCCGCCTGCAGCCCTGAACTGAACTGGCGCGAAGTTCGCGCCGAACCCACCACACTGACCGTGCTGCTGCCGTGCAAGCCTGATCGTGGCGCTCGCGTGGTCCCGCTGGGCGGTCGTGACACCCCGTTGAACATGCTGGGCTGCGACGCGGGTGGCGCCACCTTTGCCGTGGCCTTTGCCGACACAGCCGACGCCGGACAGGCTGCGGCGGTGCTCACGCAGTGGCGCGCGGCCACGCTGGCCAATATGCGTGCGACGACCCCTGCAGAGCAGCCCTTTACCGTGGCAGGGGGGGTGGTGTCGCTGCGCGTTGCGGCCAGCGGCCAGCGTGCGGATGGCAAGCCGGTGCAAAGCCAGGCGGTGTACTTTTCGCAAGGCCCGCGGGTGTACCAGGCTGTGATCTATGCCGACAAGCTGACCGCTGACGTCGCAGACACATTTTTTGGCGGGCTCAAGCTGCCATGAGCGAGAGCCTGCTCACCCGCCGCGCCGCCGTGCTGGTCTTTCTGGCATTTGCGTTTGCGTATTTCTTCTCGGCACTTCTGCGCGCCATCACAGCCACCTTGTCGCCCACGCTGACGCAGGAGTTCTCGCTTCAGGCACGTGATCTGGGCCTGCTGGCGGGCGGCTACTTTCTGGGGTTTGCCGCCACCCAGCTGCCACTGGGCACCTGGCTGGACCGCCATGGCCCCAAGAAAGTGATCCTGGCTTTCCTGGGTGTGGCGGTGGTGGGTTGCCTGGCCTTTTCATGGGCTACCAGTTTCTCGGGCCTGCTGGCCGCCCGTGTGCTGTGCGGCGTGGGTGTCAGCGCCTGCCTGATGGCGCCGCTCACGGGCTTTCGCCGCTGGTTCGAGCCCACTGCGCAATTGCGTGCCAATTCATGGATGCTCATGACGGGGTCGCTGGGCATGGTGGCGTCCACACTGCCGGTGCAGTGGCTGGTCCCGCTGGCGGGTTGGCGGCCGCTGTTCTGGGCTCTGGCCCTGGCCGTGCTGCTGTCCATGGCGGTCATTGCCTGGCAGGTGCCGCGCTGGGTGGTGGCGCCCGCTGCGCCGACCGGCCCCGCTGCAGCCGAAGCACATGTACCCGGCGGCTATGCGGCCGTCTGGCGCAACCCGTACTTCCGGCGCATGACGCCCATTGGCTTTTTCAGCTACGGCGGCATGATCGCCATCCAGACGCTTTGGGCCGGGCCCTGGATGGTCAAGGTGGCGGGGTACGACCCGCTGGACGCGGCCCAGGGGCTGTTCTGGATCAACGTGTCCATGCTGTGCGCGTTCTGGAGCTGGGGCCTTTTGAACCCGCTGCTGGCGCGCCGGGGCTACACGACCGAACGGCTGATTGCCTGGGGGTTGCCACTGAGCTTTGGGGTGCTGGCTTCCACCATTGCGGCGGGTCCTCTGGCTGGCGCCGGTGCGTGGGCGCTGTTCTGCATGACGTCCACCTTTGTGTCGCTGGCCCAGCCCGCAGTGGGCATGGCCTTTCCTGCGGCGCTGGCCGGGCGGGCGTTGTCGGCATACAACCTGGTCATCTTTGCGGGTGTGTTTGTCGTGCAGTGGGGCATTGGCCTGCTGGTAGACGGCTTTGCGGCTACCGGGCTCGACACCGTGGGATCGTTTCGCGCCGCCATGGGCGTGTTCCTGGCGCTCAGCGTGGTGTCGTACGGCTACTTCCTTCTGGCAAGACCTGATAATCAGCCGGTCCCTTAAACTTTCATGAACAAAATCCTCATCATTGCCCATGCTCCGCTGGCGCACGCGCTGCGCCAATGTGCTCTGCATGTGTTTCCTGACTGCGAGCAGTTCGTGGGTGCGGTGGATGTGCAACCCAACGTGTCGCCCGATGAAACGCTGGGCTCGGCGCGCATCATGCTGGCCCAGCTGGGTGGGGGTGCCGACATCAAGGGCGTGCTCGTACTGACCGACATCTTTGGTGCGACGCCCTGCAACGTGGCGCAAAAGCTGGTGGATGGCGTGAAGTCAAAGCTCATCACCGGGGTGAACCTGCCCATGGTGCTGCGCAGCGTGAGCTACCGGCATGAGTCGCTGGAGGCGCTGGCAACGCGCGCCGTGGCCGGCGGCACCCAGGGCGTGATGCAGGTGGCCATCACCGCACCGCAAAACCAGGCCAGACGGAAAAATGATCAAGACAAACACGACCATCAGCAATAAGCTGGGCCTGCATGCCCGCGCCTCGGCCAAGCTCACCAAGCTGGCCGGCAGCTACCCCTGCGAAGTCTGGATGAGCCGCGGCGAGCGCCGCGTCAATGCCAAAAGCATCATGGGTGTGATGATGCTGGCCGCAGGCATAGGCTCTGAGGTCAGCATAGAAACCAATGGGGATCGGCAGCAGGAAGCGATGGACGCGCTGCTGGCCTTGATCGCCGACAAGTTTGGAGAGGGTGAGTGACCTTTTCGATCCACGGCCTGGCCGTCGCCCGCGGCATCGCCATCGGGCGTGCCGTGCTGGTGGCGTCCAGCCGGGTGGATGTCGCGCACTATTTCATAGAGGCTGAGCAGGTCGAGGCCGAAATCGGCCGCGTGCGGGCCGGGCGCAATGCGGTGGTGGATGAAATCCACCGCCTGCAGCAAAGCATCACCACCATGGGCCCCAAGGAAGCGCCTCACGAGCTGGCCGCGCTATTGGACGTGCACCTGATGCTGCTGCAGGACGAAGAGCTCATCAGCGGCGTCAAGCACTGGGTGACCGACCGGCTGTACAACGCCGAATGGGCGCTGACCACCCAGCTGGAGGTGATCGCGCGCCAGTTTGACGAGATGGAGGACGAGTACCTGCGTGAGCGCAAGGCCGACCTGGAGCAGGTGGTCGAGCGCATCCTGCGCTACATGAAGGGCGTGGCCTCGCCGGTGGCGCCGCCCTCGTCCGGCAGCAAACGCAAAACCCAGCAGGACCTGTTGCTGGACGACAGCATGGACGTGCCGCTGGTGCTGGTGGCGCACGACCTGTCGCCGGCTGACATGATGCAGTTCAAGCAGAGCGTGTTCGCGGGCTTTGTGACGGACGTAGGCGGCAAAACGTCGCACACCGCCATCGTGGCGCGCAGCATGGACATACCGGCGGTGGTGGGCGCACGCGGCGCCAGCCAGCTGGTGCGCCAGGACGACTGGCTGATCATCGACGGCGACGCGGGCGTGATGATCGTCGACCCGTCGCCCATCATCCTGGCCGAATATGGTTTCAAGCAGCGCCAGGGCGAGCTGGAGCGCACCCGCCTGTCGCGGCTGCGTCATACGCCCGCCGTCACGCTGGACGGCCAAAGGGTAGAGCTGCTGGCCAACATCGAATTGCCCGAAGACGCGCCCGCGGCGGTCAATGCCGGTGCGGTGGGCGTGGGGCTGTTCCGCAGCGAATTCCTGTTCATGGGCCGCCAGGGCAACCTGCCTGACGAAGAAGAGCAGTACCAGGCCTACAAGCGGGCGGTGGAGGGCATGCAGGGGCTGCCTGTCACCATACGCACCATCGACGTTGGCGCCGACAAGCCGCTGGGTGGCAGCGAGCGCGATTCAGCCCATCTGAACCCGGCTTTGGGCCTGCGCGCCATCCGCTGGAGCCTGGCGGACCCCGGCATGTTCCTGAACCAGTTGCGCGCGATCCTGCGCGCGGCAGCGCACGGTCAGGTCAACATGCTGATCCCCATGCTGGCGCATGCCAGCGAAATCCGCCACACCGTGGCGTTGGTGGACTTTGCCCGCGCCGAGCTGGACAACAAGGGCATCGCCTACGGCAACATCAAGCTGGGCGCCATGATCGAAGTGCCGGCCGCGGCGCTGATGCTCAAGACCTTCCTGAAGTACTTTGACTTTTTGTCCATCGGTACCAACGACCTGATCCAGTACACGCTGGCGATCGACCGTGCCGATGAATCCGTGGCGCACCTGTACGACCCGCTGCACCCGGCCGTGCTGCGCCTGGTGGCAGAAACGATTGCCGAATGCAACGCCCAGGGCAAAGGCGTGAGCGTCTGCGGCGAAATGGCCGGCGACATTACCTTGACCCGCTTGCTGCTGGGCATGGGCCTGCGCAGCTTTTCCATGCACCCGGCACAGATCCTGGCGGTCAAGCAGGAGGTGCTGCGCGCCGACACGCAGCGGCTGGTGCCCTGGGCGCAGAACATCATGCAGGCCGAAGACCCAGCCCAGGCCATGAGCGCCTGAAAAAGGGCGCCCGGAAATTCAGCGCGCGCGCGTGCCCAGCACGGCAGCGCCAATGATCAGCACGGCCGCCAGACCAATGCTCCAGTTGATGGCACGGCCACTGACCCCCATCAGCAACGCGGTAGACGCCAGCGGCGTGATGTAGCTCAGGACGCCGATCTGCCGCGCGTCGCCCAGCTTCAACGCCCGATCCCACAGGAAGAACGCCGCGCCCAGCGGCCCCAGGCCCATGACGGCCAGCAATGCCCAGTCGCGCGCCGACAGCGTGGCAGCGGGCTCCAGCAGTACATGGCACAGCAACGACAGCAGGCCCGACACCAGGCCAAACAGCCCGATGGCGGCTGTGGGAAATGGGGAAACCCTTTTGGTCAGCAGCGAATAGCTGGCCCAGATCAAGGCAGAGCCCAGCGCCAGCAGGTAGCCCCATGACCAGCCACCGCCCGAGCCGTTACCCGTGCCGTCACGCGCGCCCAGGATCGCAATGGCCGCCCCGGCAAACCCCACCAGCGCCGCCACCACATGGGCCATGCGCAGCGTCACGCCCCGCAAGAACACGGGCGCCAGCACCACAATAAGCAATGGCCACAGGTAGTTGACCAGGTTGGCCTCTACGGCCGGCGCGATGCGCAGCGCAATGAACAGCAGGAAGTGAAAGCCGAACAGGCCGTACACACCCAGCGCCAGCGTGGACGGCGCAATGGCCCACAGACGCGGGTTACGCGCCACCAGCGGCCAGGCCGGCACGCTGCCGATCACCAGGGCAATGCCTGTCAGCAAAAAGGGCGGCACGTGGCGCAGCGTGACGCCCAGCGTTGCCAGCATTGCCCACAGGGCGATCGCGCCCAGCGCGTAGAGGTTGGCTTGGGTGGGGGCTTGCATGGCCCGCACTGTAAGCCCGCGCATCGTCGCGAAACGACGGTCAGCCGTCGCGCAACGACGGTGACTGGTGGGAGACGGATTCGCGCCGCATCGCGGCAGTGAGCGCCGATGGCGACCGGTAGCCGCAGCGGCGCGCTGTCTGCGCCACGCTCAGGCCACCCGCGCGCAATTGCTGCGCATGGGCCAGGCGCTGGCTGCGCAGCCATTGCATGGCGCTCTGGCCGGTTTCCTCGCGGCAACGCGCAGCAAACTGTGTGGGGCTCAAGTGCACCTGCGCGGCCAGCTCGGCCACGCTCAGCGGTTGATGCCAGCGCGCCTGTGCCCAGGCGCCCAAAGCTGCCCAGTCGATTCGTCGGCGTGGATGAGCCGGGCCGTGCGCACCCCACGCTTCCAGCAGCAGCATGGGGCCCGCTTGCAGCGCCTGGCGATGGCCGGCCTGCAGCGCGCAGGCCAGGTAGCGCGCCAGCGCCAGCGCGGTGTCGTCACGCCACGGGCGCGCCGGGCATCTTGCCCATCCAGCAGCCCACGTGTCCAGCACCAGGCAGCGGCTGCCGTTGGCTGCCTCGAAGTCATGACGTTCGCCGGGTGGCACCACCCAGCCGTCGCCCGCGCCAATGCGGCGGCCCCGCCCATCGACTTCAAGCTCGAGCTCGCCTTCCAGCCCGACCAGAATCTGGAAATGATCGTGGCTGTGGCTGCCGTGCGATGCGCCGTACTGGCGCAGCGACAGCGAACCCGCTGTGTCCATGGTCAGGCGGCAGCGACGGGGTTCAATACGCCGTGCGCCTGCTGATCTGCGTGGTAGCTGGAGCGCACCATCGCGCCCACGGCGGCGTGGGTGAAACCCATCTTGTAGGCCTCTGCCTCGAACATCTTGAAGGTGTCCGGGTGCACGTAGCGGCGCACCGGCAGATGGCTCAGCGTGGGCGCCAGGTACTGGCCGATGGTCAACATGTCGATGTCGTGCGCGCGCATGTCGCGCATGACGGTCAAAATTTCTTCGTCGGTCTCGCCCAGGCCCACCATCAGGCCGCTCTTGGTGGGCACGCCGGGGTGCAGCGCCTTGAATTTTTTCAGCAGGTTCAGGCTGAACTGGTAGTCGGAGCCCGGGCGCGCTTCCTTGTACAGGCGCGGGATGGTCTCCAGGTTGTGGTTCATCACGTCGGGCGGCGCGGCCTTCAGGATCTCCAGCGCCCGGTCATCGCGGCCGCGAAAGTCGGGCACCAGCACCTCGATCTGGGTGCCGGGTGACAGCTCGCGCGTGCGGCGGATGCACTCCACAAAATGGCCGGCGCCGCCGTCGCGCAGATCGTCGCGGTCCACGCTGGTGATCACCACGTACTTGAGCTTGAGCTTGGCAATTGTGCGCGCCATGTTCAGCGGCTCGTCCGCGTCAAGCGGGTCGGGCCGGCCGTGGCCCACGTCGCAAAACGGGCAGCGGCGCGTGCACTTGTCACCCATGATCATGAAAGTGGCCGTGCCCTTGCCAAAGCATTCGCCAATGTTGGGGCAGGACGCCTCTTCGCAGACCGTGTGCAGGTTGCTCTCGCGCAGGATCTGCTTGATCTCGTAAAAACGCGTGGTGGGGCTGCCGGCCTTCACGCGGATCCACTCGGGCTTTTTCAGCACCTCGGCGCGCTCCACCTTGACGGGGATGCGCGACAGCTTGGCGCCGGCCTTCTGCTTGGCCGAGGCGTTGTAGTTTTCGGTGCTTTGCGCTTCGCGCACGACTTCAGAGCTGCTCATCGACTTTACGGTGCCAGCAGGGCGCTGAGCTGCTGGCCCAGCACGCGGGCGGCTTCGTCCCAGGTGGTAGATACGCCGATTGTAGAAAGATCCACAGTTTTCAACCCCGCGTAGCCACAGGGGTTGATCCGCGAGTAGGGTTCCAGGTCCATGGCCACGTTCAGCGCCACGCCGTGGTACGTGCAGTGGCGCGTGACCTTGATGCCCAACGCAGCGATCTTGCCCAGGCCCTTGAAGGGGTCGCCCGGGTGCGCAGGGCCGGTCAGCGCCAGATGCGAAAAAGGGTCGTCCAGCCGCACGTAAATGCCGGGCGCACCGGCTACCCGGTGGCCCGTCACGCCGTAGTGGGCCAGGGTGCGGATCACCGCTTCTTCGATCCGGTAAACGTATTCCTTGACGTAGTAGCCGGCGCGCTTGAGGTCGACCAGCGGGTAGGCCACCACCTGGCCCGGGCCATGGTAGGTGACCTGGCCGCCGCGCGTGGACTGCACAACGGGGATGGCACCGGGGCTCAGGACGTGGTCGGCTTTGCCTGCCAGGCCCTGGGTGAAAACGGGCGGGTGCTCACAAAGCCACAGTGCGTCGGGCGTTGCGGGATCGCGTCCGGCCGTGAAGACCTGCATCGCTTCGACGGTGGGCAGGTAGTCCGCCCGCCCAAATACCTTCAGCTCCACAGGCGGCCCGTCATGCCAGTGCCACCGCGGAACCGGCTTCGCCGGGCCGCTGGGGGCGCCCCCTTGAGGGGGAAGCGCCGCAGGCGCTTCGGGGGTGGGTCACAACACCACCTTCACCATGGGGTGCGTGGATAGCGTGCGGTACAGCTCGTCCAGCTGCTCACGGCTGGTGGCGGTGATGGTGAGCGTGATGCCCAGGTAATTGCCGGCCTTGCTGTCGCGCAGCTCGATGCTGGTCGCGTCAAATGCCGGGTCGAACTCGCGGGCGATGGTCGTCATGGCGTGCACGAAACCGTCCGCCTTGGCGCCCATGACCTTGATCGGGAACTTCGACGGGTACTCGATGAGCGAATCGCGTCGCGTGTCAGCTGGCTGGGCATTGCTGGGCGGGTTTTGAGGGGCTGGCTGTGTCATGAATTGCTTTCCTGCTTGGCACGCTGGTATCCGGCATGCAGCAACTGGCAAATGGGGCCAGGTACGCCTTTTCCAACCGGGCGGCCGTCCAGCAGGGTGACGGCCAGCACCTCCTTGGTGGCTGACGACAGCAGCAGCTCGTCGCTGCCCAGTACCTCGTCGCGCGAAATGCGGCGCAGCTCAAATGCAATGCCGGCCTCGCGGCACAGTTGCTCGATCAGCCCGTAGCGAATGCCCTCCAGTACCAGGTGGTCACGCGGCGGGCCCATGACGGTGCCGTCCTTTACCGCCCAGATATTGCTGGCCGCGCCCTCGCTCAAAAAGCCATCGCGGAACATCACGGTTTCCACTGCGCCGGCGTCGGCGCTGATCTGGCGCGCAAACACCGCGCCCAGCAGGCTCACGGCCTTTATGTGGGCCTTCTCCCAACGGAAATCGTCGGCCGTGACGCAGGCCACGCCTTGCGCGCGCTCGGCCGCGGTGGGGCCCTTCATGACGTTGCTCATGGCAAATACCGTGGGCGTGATGTCGGTAGGCATGACGTGGTCGCGCATGGCAACGCCGCGCGTGACCTGGATGTAGACCAACTGGTCGGTATTGGCCGCCGTGCGGTCCACCGATCGCGCATAGTCGTCAATCAGCCGGTCCACCAGTGCGCGCCACTGCGCGTTCGACAGGGGGTTGTTGATGCGCAGCTCGCCCAGGCTGCGGTCCAGCCGCCCCATGTGTTCGGCAAAGCGAAAAGGGCGCCCTGCATACACGGGTACGACCTCGTAAACACCATCGCCAAAAATGAAACCGCGGTCCATGACGCTGACCTTGGCGTTGGGCAAGGTGGTGAATTCGCCGTTCAGGTAGCACGGCAGCTCGGGAAGGGTGTGGCTCATGACCCGGATTGTCCCCCAGCCCAAGTGCCCATGCCTGTGACCGGTCAGTGCCGGCCGCGCCGCTTCCAGGCGATGCGCACGCGCCAGCCCAGCTTGACGCCAAAGTAGCCGCCCACGGCGCCCACAACGGAAAAAATGCCCATGCCCAGCATTGCGGGCCAGCCGATGGACACCAGCAGCTGCACCAGGGGCATGTCGTCACCCTGATTTACGGGGGGAGGTGCATCAATGATGCGGCTGCCTACCAGGTAGGCAGCCCACAGCCAGAAGCCCGTCGTCAAGGGGTTGGTGATCAGCGTCAGGCCTGCGGCAATGGGAATGTTGCCGCGCCACCAGACGCAATGTGCAGCGGACACGATGATTTGTGGGCACGGCAGGAAAAACGCCCAGAACAGGCCGATGGCCACTCCACGTGCCACGGCCTCATGGTGGGTGCGCCACAGCGCGGGGGCCAGCACGCGCCTTGCGATACGACGCAACAACGGATGGCCCGCCAGCTCTTCTCGTGCTGGTACGGTGATGCGCAGCCTGCGCGCCAGGCGCTGCAGGCGCGTCACCGCGGGGCCTCGTTCATTTGACCAGCAGCACGGCCGCGATGGCGATCCAGCCAAGCCCCAGGTTGATTTTGGCCAGCAGCACCACCTGGCCGATACGACGCGCGCCTTCGGGCCAGTTGCCGGCGGCCACCGCCAGCTTGAGCCGGCGAAATGGCGCGAAATAGATGTGCGCAAAGACGGCGACCATTACCAGGCCAATGCCCAGCATCAGGTGCCAGCCCAGGGGTGCAGCCTTCATGCCCACAGAGGCCAGCATGGGAAAGCCGGTGGCCAGCAGCACGGCAATGCTGACCCACACCACCACGAAAAACCGCCCCAGTACCGCGACCATCAGTGGCAGTCGCACCGGCGGTTCCAGGCTCGCATGAACCGGCGGGCGTAGCGCGAGCATGATGAAGGCCATGCCACCAACCCAGAAAATGGCTGCGGCGAGGTGAAAGAACTTGATCAGGGCGTACATATAGTGGAGGTGCGGCGAGCCAGCCGGTAAAGGGATTGTCCGGCGATTGTGACTTGCACGCAAAACACCTTTGCGTGCACGCCTTACCCGACAAGCCGACTGGAAATGGCGGAACGCTGCGGGTTTTTACTTATAATCAATGGCTTTGCTGAATTCCAGGGCTGCAATCGGGGCGTCATTCAAAATGAAAACAATCGCTCCGTACCCTGAAACAAATGAGGATGAACCCGAAGCGTTCAAGCCGCTGACCGCCGAACAGGCGCGCCAGCTGCGCGAACAGAACCCATCAACTTCCCCTTGGTGGGTGGTGGCGGGGCAGGTTGGGGTGGGTCTCGTGGTGGCGTTAGCCACATGGGGCATCACCGGGAGGCAAGAAGCAGGTTGGTCGGCCGCATACGGCGCATTGGCAGTCATATTGCCTGCGGCGTTGTTTGCACGGGGGCTGACTGGGCGTTTTGCCTCGCTGAACCCCGGGACTGCGGTGCTTGGGTTCTTTTTGTGGGAAATGGTCAAGATAGCCTTGTCGGTGGCGATGATGATCGCCGCGCCAAGGCTGGTGAGTGCCCTGAGTTGGCCGGCATTGCTGGCGGGCCTGGTGCTCACCATGAAGGTGTATTGGGTGGCGATGGCTTTTGCACCCAAGCGTACGAAACACGTGGCGAAACAAACAGACGAGTAATCAGATGGCTACTGGAACCGGACCGACCGCAGGCGAGTACATCGTCCATCACCTGCAACACCTGCAGAACCAGACCCCCAAGGGCGTCGCTGATTTTTCCGTTTTCAACCTCGACTCGCTTTTCTTCTCCATCGTTCTGGGTGTGCTGGGCTGCTGGCTGCTGTGGCTGGCCGCGCGCAAGGCCACCGCAGGCGTGCCTGGCCGTTTCCAGGCCGCGGTTGAAATCCTGGTCGAGATGGTCGACTCCCAGGCCAAGGGCATCGTGCACAACGCCGAAAGCCGCAAACTGGTCGCTCCGCTGGCGCTGGTGGTGTTTGTCTGGATCTTCCTGATGAATGCCATGGACTTGCTGCCGGTGGACCTGCTGCCTGCGATCTGGCACAGCGCCGGGCCGGCCCTGGGCATGAAAGACTACATGCGCGTCGTGCCCACGGCCGACCTGTCGGTCACCATGGGCCTGTCGGTCGGCGTGCTGCTGGTCTGCATCTTCTACAACATCAAGGTCAAGGGTGCGGGCGGCTGGATGCACGAGCTGTTCACTGCCCCCTTTGGCGCGCACCCGCTGCTGTGGCCGTTCAACTTCCTGATGCAGATCATTGAATTCGTCGCCAAGACCGTGTCCCACGGCATGCGGTTGTTCGGCAACATGTATGCAGGCGAACTGATCTTCATGCTGATCGCGTTGCTGGGCGGCGCCTGGACGCTGTCGGCCACGGGCATCAGCCTGGCGGTACTTCACATCATTGCCGGCACGGCGTGGGCGATTTTCCACATCCTGATCATCACGCTGCAGGCCTTTGTGTTCATGATGCTGACGCTGGTGTACATCGGCCAGGCACACGACGCGCATTGATCCCCGGGTTTCCCTTCGTTTTCCCTTTTCTTTTCTCGTTAACCAAGACCTTTAGGAGTCATCATGGAAGTTATCAGCTTTGTTGCACTGGCCGCCGGCCTGATCATCGGCCTGGGCGCTGTCGGCGCATGTATCGGCATTGGCATCATGGGCAGCAAGTACCTTGAGTCCGCAGCCCGCCAGCCCGAACTGATGGGCGAACTGCAGACCAAGATGTTCCTGCTGGCCGGCCTGATCGACGCGGCTTTCATTATCGGTACCGGTATTGCGCTATGGTTCGCCACCGCCAACCCGTTCCTGGCGCAAATCGCCAACCTGCCGAAGTAAATCATCCATGAACCGCTTGAGTCTCCGCGTGAACGCCGCGGATCCGGCTTTGCCGGGCTGCTGGCGTTGCCCCCTGATGGGGGAGCGGCGCAGCCGCAACGGGGGCGGGGGAATTAAATGAGCATCACCGGTACCCTGATCATTCAGATGATCGTGTTCCTGATCCTGGTCGGGTTCACGATGAAATTCGTCTGGCCTCCCATCGCCACGGCGCTCGACGAGCGTGCCGAAAAGATCAGGGAAGGCCTCGCTGCCGCCGACAAGGCCAAGTCTGAACTGTCCGCTGCCAACGCACGGGTGGAAGAAGAGCTTGCCAAATCGCGCAACGAGACGGCCGCGCGCCTGGCAGATGCCGAGCGCCGTGCCCAGACCATCATCGAGGAAGCCAAGGCCCGTGCCACGGAAGAGGGCAACAAGATCGTTGCCGCCGCCCGTGTCGAAGCCGAGCAGCAGACCGTGAAGGCCCGCGAAACCCTGCGTGAGCAGGTTGCCGCACTGGCCGTCAAGGGCGCTGAGCAGATCCTGCGCAAGGAAGTCAACGCTGGCGTCCATGCAGATCTGCTGGCCCGCCTGAAGACCGAGCTGTAAGAGGACACCATGGCCGAAATCGCCACCATCGCCCGCCCCTACGCCGAGGCCCTGTTCCAGTCGGCCAAGGCCGACCTCGGTGCCGCTGCTGCCTGGCTGGAGCCGCTTGCGGCTGTTGCCGGCAATGCCCAGCTGCAGCAGTTTGCCGGTAACCCCAAGGTCACCGACCAGCAGGTGTTTGACGTGATCGCCGGCGTGTCCAAGACGGCCCTGCCCGAGACCGGCAAGAACTTCCTGCGCACCGTCATTGAAAACGGTCGCCTGGACGCCTTGCCCGAAATCGCCGCCCAGTTCCGCGCGCTCAAGAACGCGCAGGGCGGGTCGTCCGATGCCATGGTCTATAGCGCGTTCCCGATCGACGCGGCGGCTCTGGCCGGCCTGTCGGCCGTGCTCGAAAAGCGCTTTGGCCGCAAGCTGAACGTCAAGGTCGAGCAGGACGCCGAGCTGATTGGTGGCATTCGCGTGGTGGTGGGTGACGAGGTGCTGGACACCTCGGTCAAGGCCCGCCTGCAACAAATGAAAACGGCGCTGACCGCTTGACGCGGACCAGCTAACTAAAGAAAGAAGGAAAGAGTCATGCAACTCAATCCCGCAGAAATTTCTGAACTGATCAAGAGCCGCATTGAAGGCCTGTCCGCCAGCGCCGACATCCGCAACCAGGGCACCGTGGTGTCCGTGTCCGACGGCATTTGCCGCGTGCACGGCCTGTCCGAGGTGATGGCCGGCGAAATGCTGGAATTCCCTCCCACAGCCGACGGCACCCCCACTTATGGCCTGGCGCTGAACCTCGAGCGCGACTCCGTGGGCGCCGTGATTCTGGGCGAATACGAGCACATTTCCGAAGGCGACACAGTCAAGTGCACGGGCCGCATCCTGGAAGTGCCGGTCGGCCCCGAGCTGCTCGGCCGCGTGGTAAATGCCCTGGGCCAGCCGATCGACGGCAAGGGCCCGGTCAATGCCAAGATGACGGACGTGATCGAGAAGGTCGCCCCCGGCGTGATCGCACGCCAGTCGGTGAGCCAGCCCATGGCCACGGGCCTGAAGTCGATTGACTCCATGGTGCCGATCGGCCGTGGTCAGCGCGAGCTGATCATTGGCGACCGCCAGACCGGCAAGTCCGCCGTAGCTGTTGACGCCATCATCAACCAGAAGGGCCAGAACATGGCCTGCGTGTACGTGGCCATCGGCCAGAAGGCGTCCACGGTCAAGAACCTGGTGCGTGCCCTGGAGCAGGCCGGCGCGATGGAATACACCATCGTCGTGGCCGCCACGGCGTCCGAGTCCGCTGCCATGCAGTATGTGTCGGCCTATTCGGGTTGCACCATGGGCGAGTACTTCCGCGACCGCGGCCAGGACGCGCTGATTGTGTATGACGACCTGTCCAAGCAGGCCGTTGCCTACCGCCAGGTCTCGCTGCTGCTGCGCCGCCCGCCGGGTCGCGAAGCCTACCCCGGCGACGTGTTCTATCTGCACAGCCGCCTGCTCGAGCGCGCAGCCCGTGTGAACGCCGACTACGTCGAAGCCTTCACCAAGGGTGAAGTCAAGGGCAAGACCGGCTCGTTGACCGCGCTGCCTATCATCGAAACGCAAGCCGGCGACGTGTCCGCCTTCGTTCCCACCAACGTGATCTCGATCACCGACGGCCAGATCTTCCTGGACACCAGCCTGTTCAACGCAGGTATCCGCCCCGCCATCAACGCCGGTATCTCGGTGTCGCGCGTCGGTGGTGCCGCCCAGACCAACTGGATCAAGGGCCTGTCCGGCGGTATCCGTACCGACCTGGCGCAGTACCGTGAGCTGGCTGCGTTCGCGCAGTTTGCCTCCGACCTGGACGAAGCCACCCGCAAGCAGCTGGACCGCGGCGCCCGCGTGACCGAGCTGCTCAAGCAGGCCCAGTACAGCCCGCTGCCCATCTCGCTGATGGGTGCTACGCTGTTCGCGGTGAACAAGGGCTTCCTGGACGACATCGACGTCAAGAAGGTGCTGTCGTTCGAGCATGGCCTGCATGCGTACCTGAAAGACAAGCACGCCGAGCTGCTGGCCACCATCGAGAAGAACGGCGCCAAGTGGGATGCCAAGCCCGCCAAGGACTCCGACGCCGACGAGAAGAAGGCCTTCAAGAAGGTCTGCATCGACGCAGAGGCCGAAATGACCGCAGCCATCGCCGCGTTCAAGAAGACGTTCGCTTAACTTTCTCTGATCGAATAGGAGCCGACCGTGGCTGCAGGAAAAGAGATACGAGGCAAGATCAAATCGGTGGAGAACACCAAGAAGATCACCAAGGCCATGGAAATGGTGGCCGCCTCCAAGATGCGCAAGGCGCAGGAGCGGATGCGATCGGCCCGTCCTTACGCCGAGAAAATCCGCAACATTGCGGCCAACCTCGGCAAGGCCAACCCGGAGTACACCCACCCGTTCATGAAGACGAACGAGGCGAAGGCTGCGGGCTTCATCGTGGTGACGACGGACAAGGGCCTGTGCGGCGGCATGAACACCAACGTGCTGCGACTGGTGACGTCCCAGTTGCGCGAGTTGCAGTCTTCGGGCGTTGCATCCTCTGCGGTGGCCATCGGCAACAAGGGCCTGGGGTTTCTCAACCGCGTGGGCGCACGGGTCGTGTCCCATGTCACGCAGCTGGGCGACACGCCGCACCTGGACAAGCTGATCGGCCCCGTCAAGGTGCTGCTGGACGCTTATGCCAAGGGCGAAATCAACGCTGTCTATCTGGGCTACACCCGTTTCATCAACACGATGAAGCAGGAGCCGGTGGTCGAGCAGCTGCTGCCCTTGTCGGCCGCCAAGATGCAGGCCCAGGCGCAAGCCAGCGGCACCGAGCACGGCTGGGACTACATCTACGAGCCGGACGCGCAGACCGTCATTGACGACCTGCTGCTGCGCTACGTCGAGGCCCTGATCTACCAGGCCGTGGCGGAAAACATGGCATCCGAGCAATCGGCGCGCATGGTGGCCATGAAGGCCGCCACCGACAACGCAGGCAGCGTGATCGGCGAACTGAAGCTGGTTTACAACAAGACGCGACAGGCCGCGATTACGAAAGAACTTTCGGAAATCGTCGCAGGCGCCGCCGCAGTTTAATTTTTAATTGGAGCGACAAATGGCTCAAGTGCAAGGCAAGATTGTTCAGTGTATTGGCGCAGTGGTAGACGTGGAGTTTCCCCGCGACCAGATGCCCAAGATTTATGACGCGCTCAAGCTCGAGGGCTCGGCCCTGACGCTGGAAGTGCAGCAGCAGCTGGGCGACGGCGTCGTTCGCACGATTGCGCTCGGTTCGTCCGACGGCCTGCGCCGCGGCCTGATGGTGGGCAACACTGGCGCCCCGATCACCGTGCCCGTGGGCAAGGCCACGTTGGGTCGCATCATGGACGTGCTGGGCAACCCGATCGATGAACGCGGCCCGGTGTCTTCCGAGCTGTCGGCGTCCATCCACCGCAAGGCCCCCGCCTATGACGAGCTGAGCCCGTCGCAGGAACTGCTGGAAACCGGCATCAAGGTGATTGACCTGGTGTGCCCGTTCGCCAAGGGCGGCAAGGTGGGCCTGTTCGGCGGTGCCGGCGTGGGCAAGACCGTGAACATGATGGAGCTCATCAACAACATCGCCAAGGCGCACTCGGGCCTGTCCGTGTTTGCCGGTGTGGGCGAGCGTACCCGTGAGGGCAACGACTTCTATCACGAGATGGCCGACTCCGGCGTCGTGAAGCTGGACAACCTGGCCGAATCCAAAGTGGCCATGGTGTACGGCCAGATGAACGAGCCCCCGGGCAACCGTCTGCGCGTGGCGCTGACCGGCCTGACCATTGCCGAGTCGTTCCGCGACGAAGGCCGTGATGTGCTGTTCTTCGTGGACAACATCTACCGCTACACGCTGGCCGGTACCGAAGTGTCCGCACTGCTGGGCCGCATGCCTTCCGCCGTGGGCTACCAGCCCACGCTGGCCGAGGAAATGGGCCGCCTGCAAGAACGTATTACCTCCACCAAGGTCGGCTCGATCACCTCCATCCAGGCCGTGTATGTGCCTGCCGATGACTTGACCGACCCGTCGCCTGCCACGACCTTTGCCCACCTGGACTCCACCGTGGTGCTCAGCCGTGACATCGCTGCACTGGGCATCTACCCCGCCGTGGACCCGCTGGACTCCACCAGCCGCCAGCTGGACCCGCTGGTCGTGGGTGAAGAACACTACAACACGGCGCGCGCCGTGCAGGGCACGCTGCAGCGCTACAAGGAACTGCGCGACATCATTGCGATTCTGGGCATGGACGAACTGGCCCCTGAAGACAAGCTGGCCGTGGCCCGCGCCCGCAAGATCCAACGTTTCCTGAGCCAGCCGTTCCACGTGGCCGAAGTGTTTACCGGCTCGCCCGGCAAGTACGTGCCGCTGTCGGAAACCATCCGCGGCTTCAAGATGATCGCCAACGGTGAATGCGACCACCTGCCCGAGCAGGCGTTCTACATGGTCGGTACCATCGACGAAGCCTTTGAGAAGGCCAAGAAAGTTTAACCACCCCCGAAGCGCCGCTGGCGCTTCCCCCTCAAGGGGGCAACACCAGCAGCCCGGCAAAGCCGGTTCTGCGGTGTTCCGCGAAGAGGCACGGTTACTGGAGTTTTAGATGAATACGATCCACGTTGATGTTGTCAGTGCCGAAGAGGCCATCTTCTCGGGTGAGGCCAAGTTTGTGGCCCTGCCTGGTGAAGCCGGCGAGCTCGGCATCTACCCGCGCCACACGCCGCTGATCACGCGGATCCGGCCCGGCTCGGTGCGAATCGAGATGGCCGACGGCAGCGAGGAATTCGTCTTCGTGGCGGGCGGCATCCTGGAGGTGCAGCCCAACTGCGTGACGGTCCTGTCCGACACCGCGATCCGCGGCAAGGACCTGGACGACGAAAAGGCCAACGCCGCCAAGGCTGCCGCCGAAGAGGCGCTCAAGAATGCCAAAGGCGAACTCGACATCGCCCGCGCGCAGTCAGAGCTGGCCGTCATGGCCGCGCAGATCGCGGCTTTGCGCAAGTTCCGCCAGAAAAAATAAGCGGCTTCAGCCCCAAGCAGAAAGCCCCGAGTCGCAAGACCGGGGCTTTTTGCTTGGGGCTGCGTCTAACCGATGGACGGTTCGTCGGGTAGTTCGTTGGGGTTGGCCTGGCCCTCGGCCAGCGGGAAGTGCGCCACCAGCAGGGCCGAGACTTCCTCCAGTGCCTGCGTCAGCCCGTCTTCAAAGCGCCGTTCGCGAAACGCCGTGCCCATGCGCGCGATGATCGCTTTCCATTCGGCCGGGGGGACATGGCGGGTGATGCCGCGGTCGGCCACGATTTCAATCGCGTGCTCGGCCAGCAGCAGGTAGACCAGCACGCCGTTGTTGTGCTCTGTGTCCCACACGCGCAGCTTGCCAAACATGGCCACGGCCCGCTCACGGGCCGTGGCGTTGCGCAACAGGTAGCTGGTGGGAAGGCCGGCCTCGACATAGATGCGGATCTCGCCGCTGTGGCGCTTTTCGCTGGCGGCCACGCGCTGGCGCAGGCGTTCCAGAAGATCAGGCGGTATGGCCTTGCGCGTGTCGGCCTCGTCCAGCCAGCGGTGTTTGAGGAAGCGTTGGATCATGCCCGCCATCACCAGTCCCCCGAGGCGCCGCCGCCCCCAAAATCGCCACCTCCGCCGGAGCTGAAGCCGCCGCCACCGGATCCGCTGCTCCAGCCACCGCCACTCCACCCACCACCACCGCTGCGGCGCGTGAACGCGCCGGGGTTGAAGCCCGCAAACAGGCCAACCAGCATCGCCACCAGCGCAGCGATGGCTGCAATCAACAGGCTGGAGGTAAGAAACAGCACAACCGCTCCCGTGCCCGCGCCGGTCAACAGCGCGCCCAGCTTGCGGCCAAAGATGCGGCGCACCACCGACGCGCCGGCGATCACCGCAAAAAACACAAAGACCGCCAAGTCTTCCCAGTCGAAGCCATTGGTATCAAAGCCTGCCTGTGGCCGCGTCGCGGGCGCGGGCAAGGCCTCGCCTTTGATCAGCGCCATGATGCGGTCCGCAGCCGCATCCAGCCCGCCAGCGAAGTCTGCGCGGCGAAAGGCGGGCGTGATGGCTTCGTCAATCACCTGCTTGGCCGCCAGGTCGGGGATGGCGCCTTCCAGTGTCTTGGCGACTTCGATGCGGACCTTGCGGTCGTTCTTGGCCACCACCACCAGCAGGCCGTCGCCCACGCTCTTGCGGCCGATCTTCCAGGTGTTGCCCACGCGGTTGGCGTAGCTGGCAATGTCTTCGGGCAGGGTGGTGCTCACCATGAGCACCACCACCTGGGAGCCACTGGATTTTTCAAACGCGTCCAGCTTGGCGTCCAGCGCCTGAAGCTGCGCGGCGTCCAGCGTACCGGTTTCATCCAGCACGTGCGCGGTCAGCGCGGGCACGGGTTGCAGGTCCTGCGCCCAGGCGGGCAGTCCCAGCGCGGCCAGCGCCAGCAGCAACGTGGCAAAACCACCCCGCAGGGCGCGTGTCAGCGGCATCAGGGATGCCTTACTTCTTGTTGAAGTCCACCTGCGGTGGCGTGGAAATCTGCGCTTCGTTCTGTACAGCAAAGCTGGGTTTGGGCGAATAGCTGAACACCATGGCCGTCAGGTTGCTGGGAAAGCTGCGCGCCAGCACGTTGTATTCCTGCACGGCCTGGATGTAGCGGTTGCGCGCCACGGTGATACGGTTCTCGGTGCCCTCCAGCTGCACGCGCAGGTCGCTGAAGCCCTTGTTGGCCTTCAGGTCAGGGTAGCGCTCCACCGTCACCATCAGGCGGCTGAGAGCGCTGCCCAGCTCGCCCTGGGCCTGCTGGAACTTGTTGAACGCCTCGGGGTTGTTCAGCGTCTCGGGTGTGACCTGAATGGAAGTGGCCTTGGCGCGCGCCTCGATCACCTTGGTCAGTGTTTCCTGCTCGAAGTTGGCTTCGCCCTTGACAGTGTTGACGATGTTGGGGATCAGGTCGGCGCGGCGCTGGTACTGGTTGAGCACCTCGCTCCAGGCGGCCTTGGTCTGCTCATCCAGCCGCTGGAAGTCGTTGTAGCCGCAACCGGTCAGGGCCAGTGCAGAAATCAGGATCAGGAGCCAGCGTTTCATGGAGCGTTCCTCAAAGGGCAGGGGCTGTAAAGGTAGCATAGATGGATGTCCGTCACCCCGATTCAAGCCCTGCAGGCCGCCGCCCGGCCGCAACCCGCCGTGACTGGGGCCTCGGTGCTGCTGGTGGCGGGTGCCACGGGCACGCTGGGCAACGAAGTGTTGCGCCGCCTGGCGGGCACGCAGCGCTTTGCGCGCACCCTGGTGCTGGCGCGCGAGCCGTTCACCGACGGCCTGCGGGGCGTCAGCATGCTGCTGGCGGGCGCCGCAGCGCCCGACCAGTGGCCAATGGCTGCGGCGCAGGCGGGCGTGATCATGTTTGACCCGCCGCGCCTGTTTCATGACCGCGAGCGCGCGCTGTGGACACCGCTGCCGGCGGACCTGACCACCGTGGCGCGCTGGATGCGCCGGTGCGGTGTGTCCACACTGGCTGTCGTGCTGCCGCATGCACAGGGCCGACTGCCCGAGGCGCTCAAGCGAGGCCTGGCCGGCCTGGACGAGCAGGCCGTGGCAGCTCTGGGCTTTGAGCGCGTGATTTTTGTCCGGTCGGCGCAAAAGCCGGGGCAGCCGGCAGGCCTCAATTTCTTGCAGCGCACGGCGCGATGGATGCTGTCGGTCTTCCAGTACATGGTGCCCAGCAGCGAGCAGCCGGTGCGCGCCGTCAAGGTGGCTGAATTTGTGGACCTGGCGCTGCAACTGGCGCCACCCGGCATTCACGTGGCGGCGCCCGAGCTGGTGTGGCGTGCCGCACAGAAGGATTTGGCGGGTACCGTGCAACATTGGCTGGGCACAGCGCCGTTGCAAAATCAGCGACCAGACCCGCAGTAGCAAACACGGTTGGACCATGCCCAAAACCAGACACCAGGCCGCCAACGTGGGCCAAACCGCAGACGACATCGAAGCCGCGCTTTATGAAGCGCTGCAGACCGGTGACATCGAAAAGCTCATGGCCTGCTGGGCCGACGAGGATGAAATCGTCTGTGTGCACCCCGGCGGGCCGCGCGTGGTGGGGGCGGTAGCGATCCGCGCCACGTTTGACGCCATGTTCAGCAACGGCCCGATCAGCGCCGTGCCCGAGCGCGTGCGCAAGGTCGAATCATTGGCCAGCGCCGTACACAGCGTGCTGGAACGCATCGACGTCATGACCCCCGAAGGCCCGCGCCAGGCCTGGGTGATTGCGACCAACGTGTATCACAAGACCCCGCAGGGCTGGCGCCTGGTGGTGCACCATGCCAGCCCAGGCACGCCCAGCGAGCTGCAGGAAGTGGGCGACGCACCACAGGTGCTTCATTGACTGCAGGTGCTGCATTGAACTACACCGCGCCCTGGTGGCTGCCTGGCGGCAACCTGCAGACCATCTGGCCCGCGTTGTATGCGCGCCGGGTGTTCGGCCCCGCGCCGCAGTATCGGCGCGAGCGCTGGGCCACGCCGGATGGTGACTTCATCGACGTGGACTTTCTTGCGACCGGGACCGTGCCCGCACAACCGCTGCTGGTGCTGTTCCATGGGCTGGAAGGCTCGTCGCGCAGCCACTATGCCGAGGCCTTTGCCGACTTTGCGCGCGAGCGGGGCTGGGCCTATGCCGTGCCCCATTTTCGCGGCTGCAGCGGCGAGCTCAACCTGGGCCCGCGCGCCTACCATTCAGGCGACTTTGAAGAAATCGGCTGGGTGCTGCAGCGCCTGGCAGCCGCGCATGCGGGCCCGGTGCTGGCGGTCGGAGTCTCCCTGGGCGGCAATGCCCTGATGCGCTGGGCCGGTGAGATGGGTGGCGCGGCCGCCGGTGTCGTGGCCGGCGTGGCGTCGGTCAGCTCACCGATTGACCTGGCCGCAGGGGGCCGGGCGATTGGGCAGGGCTTCAACCGGCTGGTCTACACCCGCATGTTCCTGCGCACCATGGTGCCCAAGGCCTTGCAAAAGCTGCAGCAGCACCCCGGCCTGTTCGACCGTGACAGGCTGATGCGTGCGCGCGACCTCTATGAGTTTGACAACATCTTCACCGCGCCGCTGCACGGCTTTCGCGACACGGACGACTACTGGGCACGCGCGTCAGCCAAGCCGCACCTGCACCGCATCCGCGTGCCGGCACTGGTGGTCAATGCGCTGAACGACCCGTTTGTACCGGCGTCCAGCCTGCCGGCGGCGCACGAGGTCGGCAGTCACGTGCTGCTGTGGCAGCCGGTGGGTGGCGGGCATGTGGGCTTTGCGCAGGGCCATTTGCCAGGCCATGTGCGGGCCATGCCGGACGCCGTGGGCGCGTGGCTGGCGCAAGCGGCCAGTCAGGGTTAAGGGCGGGAGCTACGGCGCAACAGGCGCCGACGAAGCTGCCGTTGGCATCGGCGGCCAGCCGACTTCCGACGCGGTGCGCGGCTTGCCAATGGGGGCTGCCGCCTGGCCCTTTCGCACGGCGGCCATGTCTTCGTCATTGGGGTACTGGCCCATGAGCCAGTAGTCAAACACGCGCCGCGCAATCGGCGCAGCATGGGCGGCGCCAAAGCCGGCGTTTTCCACAATCACGGCTATCGCGATCCTCGGGTCGTCGGCGGGTGCAAACGCCATGTACAGCGCATGGTCGCGCTGGTGCTCCTCGAGCTTGCCGGCGTTGTACTTGTCCTTCTGGCCGATGGTCACGGCCTGCGCCGTGCCGGTCTTGCCGCCGGACAAATAGCCGGCGCCCGCGAACACACGCGCCGACGTGCCCTCCTGCGTCACCCCCACCAGGGCCTTGCGCACCACGGCCACGTTCTCGGGCTTGTAGCCCAGGTCCACCGGTGGGTCCGCCGGCACGGGGATACGCGCGCGTGAGACCGAGTCCTGCGTGGCAATGACCAGCTGCGGCTTGTGCTTGATGCCGTTGTTGGCCAGGATGGCCGTAGCCTGGGCGAGCTGCAGCATGGTGAAGGCGTTGTAGCCCTGGCCGATGCCCAGCGAAATGGTCTCGCCGGCGTACCACTTCTTCTGCTCCGGGCGCTTGTAGTAATTGCGCTTCCAGTCCTGGCTGGGCAGCACGCCGCGCACTTCGCCCAGCACGTCGATGCCGGTGATCTGGCCAAAGCCCAGCGGCTTCATGAAGTCATGCATGACATCCACGCCCAGTTCATTGGCCAGCGAGTAGTAATACACGTTGCTGGACTTCACGATGCTCTGGTGCATGTCCACGGCGCCCAGGCCATGGTCGCCGTGGCTGCGGAAAACGTGGCCGCCGAAATTCCAGGAGCCCGCGTCGTTGATGATGGTGGACGCCGAGCGCTTGCCCGTCTGCAACGCGGCCATGGCCATGAAGGGCTTGTAGGTGGACCCTGGCGGGTAGGTGCCGCGCAGCGCGCGGTTGAGCAATGGCTTGTCGATGGACTCGTTGAGCATCTGCCAGCTCTCGGCGTCAATGCCGTCCACGAACAGGTTGGGGTCGAACGTGGGCTTGCTGACGAAGGACAGCACCTCGCCGGTTTTGGGGTCGATGGCCACCAGCGCGCCGCGCCGCTCGCCAAACATGTCTTCCACCAGCTTTTGCAGCTTGATGTCGATGGACAGCATGACCGTGTTGCCCGGCGTCGCCGGGATGCTGGCGAGCTTGCGCACCGCGCGCCCGCCCGCAGAGGTTTCCACTTGCTCCACGCCGGTGATGCCGTGCAGCTGCTTTTCAAAGCTCTGCTCCACGCCCAGCTTGCCGATGTATTCGGTGCCGCGGTAGTTGCCCTGGTCTTCGTCGGACCAGTCCTCCATGGACTTCTTTTCACTCTGGTTGATGCGCCCGATGTAGCCCACCACGTGGCTTGCAAGCTCCCCCCAGGGGTAGCTGCGAAACAGCCGCGCCTTGATCTCCACACCAGGAAAGCGGAATCGCTGCGCGGCAAAACGAGCCACTTCCTCGTCGGTCAGGCGCGTGCGTATGGGCAGCGACTCAAAGCTGCGTGATTCGTCCAGCAGCTTGCGAAAGCGCCGGCGGTCGCGCAGCTGGATGTCGATGACTTGCGCCAGGTCGTCAATCGTCTTTTCCAGGGGCGAGGTCAGGCGCGACGGCGTGATCTCCAGCGTGTAGGCTGAATAGTTGGTGGCCAGGATGACGCCGTTGCGGTCCAGGATCAGGCCCCGGTTGGGCACGATGGGCACGATGGCTGTGCGGTTGGCCTCGGCCTGCTCGTCCAGGTCGTCATGGCGCACCACCTGCAGGTACACCAGCCGCGACGCCAGCAACAAAAACGCCACCACCACCACGATGCTGGCCACCAGGATCCGCGCGCGAAAGCGCGACAGATCCGCTTCGACATTCCTGAGCTCGGTCATAGTGGTCGATTCTCGTCAGGGTCGGGCGCGCGGCGTTGGGGGGCCAGCAGCATGATGCTCACCACGGGCCACAGCACCGACTCCAGCAGCGGGGCCAGCACCACCTGCCAGCCCGGGAAGGCGCCGCCGCTGACCAAGCGGATGGCCAGCTCAATGGCGTGCGCCGCCACAAACAGCGGCAGCACCTGCAGCGCCTGCGACGGCACGCTGAACCACAGCAGGCGCCGGTGGATGGTGATGGCGAAAAAGCTCAGCGCCGTATAGGCCAGCGCATGCTGGCCCAGCAGGGCGGTCTGGTGCACGTCCATGCACAGGCCAAAGAAAAACGCGGCGCCAATGCCCACGCGCTGCGGCTGGTGCACGCTCCAGAACACCAGCACCAGGACCAGAAAATCCGGCAACCAGGGCGTGCGCCCCAGCGGCAGCATGTTCAACACCAGGGCGCCCACCAGGCTGCCCCAGATGAACAACGGGTTGGCGGGCAGCAACAGCTGCTGCCCTGGGCGCATGATCATTTGCGTGCCCCCTTTCGGGCGGCGGCAGGGTGTGGCGTGTCGTCAGGTGCGGGCCGGGGGGGGATTTGCACCGACACGGGTTTGAGCACCATGACATGCCTGGCGCCCGTGACCAGCGCTTGCGGGATGCAGTAGATGCGCGCAAAAGCAGAATCGGCGCGGCGCTCAACACGTTCCACGCGCGCGACCGGCAGCCCGGCGGGGTAGATGCCGTCCACGCCGCTGGTGGTCAGCAAATCGCCGGCCTGCACGTCGGCGTTGCCAGCCATGAAGCGCAGCTCCAGCTCGCCGCCATGCGTGGGGTCGCCAAAAGCCACGCTGCGCGCACCGGTGCGCGCATTCAGCACCGGAATGGCCTGGTCGCTGTCGATCACCAGCGTCACCTCGCTGATCAGCGGGTGCACGCGCGTCACCTGGCCCAGCACGCCCGCTTCGTCAATCACCGGCGAGCCGGCCTCAATGCCCTGGGCCAGCCCCTTGTCGATGATGATCTTGCGGGTGTAGGGGTCGGCCGCGTCATACAGCACCTCGGCGGCCAGCCCCGGCGTGCTGATCTTGTCACGCAGGGCCAGCAACTTGCGCAGGCGGCGGTTTTCCAGCTCCAGCTGCTCGACCTGGCCGGTGCGTTGGGCCTGAACCGCCAGGCGCTGGCGCGCGGCGGCCTCGCTGGCCTGAGCGACCTGGAGGTCCTGGAAGTATTCGCCGCCGTTGCGCACCAGCAGCACCGGGCGCATGGCCAGCCACTGCACGGGGTACAGCACGGTGGCCACGGCCGCGCGCAGCGGCTGCGTGATGCGAAAGCGCACATCGGCGACCATCAGGAACAGCGCAAGCGCGCTGAAGACCATCAGCTTGGAAAGCGCTGATGGGCCCTGCTTGAAGAAGGGGGGTGGGGACCTGTCCAGCGTACCAAGTGGCATCGCTGCTCCGGGTGGGTTACTCGCTGGTGAAGATCGAGCCCAGGCGCTCCATGCGCTCCAGGGCGATCCCGCAGCCACGCACCACGCAGGTCAACGGGTCTTCAGCCACCAGCACGGGCAGGCCGGTTTCCTCGGCCAGCAGGCGGTCCAGGTCGCGCAGCAGCGCGCCGCCGCCAGTCAGCATCATGCCGCGCTCGGCAATGTCGGCACCCAGCTCGGGAGGGGTGTGCTCCAGCGCGTTCTTGACCGCGCTCACGATGTTGTTCAGCGGGTCGGTCAGGGCTTCGAGGATTTCGTTGCTGGAGATGGTGAACGAACGCGGCACACCTTCAGACAGGTTGCGCCCGCGCACTTCCATTTCCTTGACCTCGCTGCCAGGGAAGGCGCTGCCGATGTTCTTCTTGATGGCTTCTGCCGTGGGCTCGCCAATCAGCATGCCGTAGTTGCGGCGGATGTAGCTGATGATGGCCTCGTCGAACTTGTCGCCGCCCACGCGCACGCTGCCCTTGTAGACCATGCCGCCCAGGCTGATGACGCCCACCTCGGTGGTGCCGCCGCCGATGTCCACCACCATGGAGCCGGAGGCTTCAGACACCGGCAGGCCGGCGCCGATGGCCGCCGCCATGGGTTCTTCAATCAGGTACACCTCGGAGGCGCCGGCGCCCAGCGCCGATTCGCGGATCGCGCGGCGCTCGACCTGGGTAGAGCCGCAGGGCACGCAGATGATGATGCGGGGGCTGGGCTTCAGGACGGACCGGGGATGGACCATCTTGATGAACTGCTTGAGCATCTGCTCTGTGACGGTGAAGTCGGCGATCACGCCGTCTTTCATCGGGCGGATGGCCTCGATGTTGCCGGGCACCTTGCCCAGCATGGCTTTGGCCTCGTGGCCTACCGCCTGGATGGTCTTTTTGCCTTGGGGGCCGCCTTCATGGCGGATCGCGACGACCGAGGGTTCATCAAGGACGATGCCCTTGTCGCGTACAAAAATCAGGGTGTTGGCGGTGCCTA
The DNA here is from genome assembly GCA_943372515.1 of Ramlibacter sp. 2FC. GTDB lineage: Bacteria > Pseudomonadota > Gammaproteobacteria > Burkholderiales > Burkholderiaceae_C > RAM1. Next base: position 28,257 of record CALRYY010000012.1, read on the forward strand.
GATCGATGGCCAGGTCGGTGGAGAAGTACCGACGAAATGCTCCGAACATTAGAAATCCTCTCGCGCTAAGGGCCGGCACCGCAGCCGGCCAACGCCTTGTTTGTCGTGTTGAAAGCCGCTTTTTCCTGCAAATACCAGCGGTTTCGCGGGTGTTGCACCAAAGGCGGGATAATACCCCATCCCCTGTGAATAACTGCCCGGCACCGAGGCAAAATTTTCCCTTTACAACTGGTTTCGCGACCGTTTTTCCCCATGGCTTTGACCCCCCAAGACATCGGCCGAATCGCCAATCTGGCAAGGCTGGAACTGCGCCCCGAAGAAAGCGAGCGCATGCTGACCCAACTCAATGGCTTTTTCGACATCGTCGAGCAGATGCGCGCTGTGGATACCACGGGCGTCGAGCCCCTGTCGCACCCCGTGGCGGCCATCCAGGACATCGCTTTGCGCCTGCGCGACGACGTGGTGAGCGAGCCCAACCAGCGCGAGGCCAACCAGCTCAGCGCGCCGGCTGTGGAGCGGGGTCTGTTCCTGGTGCCGAAGGTGATCGAATGAGCGGCGAACTGCATGATCTGACGGTTGCGCAGCTTGCGGCGAAGCTGCGTGCGCAAGAAGTGTCGGCTGTGGAGGCCGCACAGCATTTCCTGGCGCGCGGCGCGCAGCACGCCAGTCTCGGTGCGTACCTGGACGTTCGTGAAGACGTCACGCTCGCGCAGGCCAAGGCTGCGGATGCACGCATTGCCTCGGGCGACACCGCGCCGCTGCTCGGCGTGCCCATCGCCCACAAGGACATCTTCGTCACCAAGGACTTTGTGAGCACGGCGGGCTCGAAGATGCTGGCCGGGTACCGCTCGCCATTCAACGCGACGGTGGTGGACAAACTGACGCAGTCAGGCGCCGTGACACTGGGCAAGCTCAACTGCGATGAATTCGCCATGGGCTCGTCCAACGAAAACTCGGCCTTCAAGCCTGCGCTGAACCCGTGGGACACCAGGCGCATTCCGGGTGGCTCCTCAGGCGGCAGCGCTGCGGCCGTGGCGGCCCGGCTGGCCCCGGCAGTGACGGGCACCGACACCGGTGGCTCCATCCGCCAGCCCGCAGGCTTTTGCGGCATCACGGGCATCAAGCCCACCTATGGCCGCGCGTCGCGCTACGGCATGATCGCCTTCGCCTCCAGCCTGGACCAGGCCGGCCCGATGGCGCGCACGGCTGAAGACTGCGCGCTGCTGCTGTCGGCCATGTGCGGCCCCGATGCCGACCGCGACTCCACGTCGCTGGACGTACCGGCAGAAGACTTCACGCGTTCGCTGAACGACAGCATCGATGGCCTGCGCATCGGCATCCCCAAAGAATTTTTTGGCGAGGGCCTGTCGGCCGATGTGCGCGCCGCAGTAGACGGTGCATTGAAGCAGTACGAAAAGCTCGGCGCGAAGCTGGTGGAAATTTCGCTGCCGCGCACGCAGCTGTCGATTCCCGTGTACTACATCATCGCGCCGGCAGAGGCCAGCTCCAACCTGAGCCGCTTTGACGGCGTGAAGTTCGGCCACCGTGCAGCCCAATACACCGACCTGCTGGACATGTACAAAAAGACCCGCGCCGAAGCCTTTGGCGACGAGGTCAAGCGCCGCATCATGATCGGCGCCTATGTGCTGAGCCATGGCTACTACGACGCCTACTACCTGCAGGCGCAAAAGATCCGCCGCATGATTGCCGACGACTTCCAGCAGGCCTTCAAACAATGCGACCTGATCGCCGGCCCGGTGGCGCCCACGGTGGCCTGGAAGCTGGGCGAGCACGGCAACGACCCGCTGGCCGATTACCTGGCTGACATCTTCACGCTGCCCGGCTCGCTGGCAGGCCTGCCCGGCATGAGCGTGCCGGCGGGCTTTGGTGAGGGCGGCATGCCCGTGGGGCTGCAGCTGCTGGGCAACTATTTTGCTGAAGCAAAGCTGCTGAACGCAGCGCATCAACTGCAGCAAGCCACTGATTTCCACCTCCGCAGTCCGGAGGGTTTTTGACATGACGAGCAAATTGATCCAGGGCTACGAAGTTGTCATCGGCTTTGAGACGCACGCCCAGCTGTCCACCCAAAGCAAGATCTTCAGCCGCGCCGCCACGGCCTTTGGCGCCGAGCCCAACACACAGGCCTGCGCGGTGGACCTGGCCCTGCCCGGCACACTGCCGGTCATGAACAAGGGCGCGGTCGAACGTGCCATTGAGTTCGGCCTGGCCGTGAACGCCACCATTGCGCCCAAAAGCATTTTTGCGCGCAAAAACTACTTCTACCCCGACCTGCCCAAGGGCTACCAGATCAGCCAGTTTGAAATTCCGGTGGTGCAGGGCGGCAGCGTGGAATTCTTTCTGGGCGAAGAAAAGAAAAGCGTGCGACTGGTGCGCGCCCACCTGGAAGAAGACGCGGGCAAATCGCTGCACGAAGACTTCATCGGCCAAAGCGGCATCGACCTGAACCGCGCGGGCACGCCGTTGCTGGAGATCGTGACCGAGCCCGACATGCGCGGCAGCGAAGAGGCCGTGGCCTATGCCAAGGAGCTGCACAAGATCGTGACCTGGATCGGCATCTGCGACGGCAACATGCAAGAGGGCAGCTTCCGCTGCGACGCCAACGTGTCGGTGCGCAAGCCCGGTGCGCCCTTGGGCACGCGCCGCGAGATCAAGAACCTGAACAGCTTCAAGTTCATGCAGCAGGCGATTGACTACGAGATCCGCTGGCAGATCGAGCAGATTGAAGACGGCCACGCCATCCAGCAGGCCACCGTGCTGTTTGACCCCGACACGGGCGAGACGCGCGCCATGCGCACCAAGGAAGACGCGGCCGACTACCGCTACTTCCCCGACCCTGACCTGCCGCCGTTGGTGGTGGCGCCCGAGTGGGTGGAGCGTGTGCGCAGCGAGATGGCCGAGCTGCCGCGCGTGATGGCCGCGCGTTTTGTGGCCGACTACGGCCTGCCTGAATACGATGCCACCACACTCACGCAGAGCAAGGCCATGGCAGCGTATTTCGAGGCTGCGGCCAAGGCCTGCGGCCAGCCGAAGCTGGCCAGCAACTGGGTGATGGGTGAGGTGTCGCGCCGGCTCAATGCGCAAGACATTGGCATCGAGGCAGCACCGGTCAGCCCCGCGCAGCTGGCAGCACTGATCGGCCGCATTGCTGACAACACGGTGTCCAACAGCGCCGCGCGCCAGGTGTTCGACGCGCTTTGGTCAGGCGAAGGCAGCGAGGTAGACGCCGTGATCGAGGCCAAGGGCTTGAAGCAGATGAACGACACCGGCGCCCTGGAAAAAATCATCGACGACATCATTGCCGCCAACCCCGACAACGTGGCGCAGTTCCGCGCAGGCAAGGACAAAGCCTTCAACGCGCTGGTAGGCCAGGCCATGAAGGCGACCAAGGGCAAGGGCAACCCGCAACAGGTCAACGATCTGCTGCGCAAAAAACTCGGCTAGCCTGCGTTACTTCGGGATCGTGCGGGCAGGGCACTCTGCTCCGCGAATGTCCTCCGGCGGGCTGCGCCCGCCTCCCCCTTTATTTCGCTGCGCAGAGCGCCCTACCCACCTGATCCTGCCGAGATCGGTGAGTGCAAACGGTGGTGCGCCACATGCGTAGCGGGTTGGTGGTGATGGTGCCCGGCGCAGCGAAATAAAGGGGGAGGAGCGGCGCAGCCGGTCCGGAGGACATTCGCGGAGCCGGGCACCGTCAGCGCCAACCCACGGACCATCTCAAGAGGACAGAAGATGTTCAGTCGTCCACGCCGTAGCGCTCCCTGTAAGCAAGAACCGCCGAGTGGTACTGCCCCAAGCTGTCACCCGAATGACCCTGCAGGTACGCCAGCAAATCAGCCAGCCGCGCAATCGCACACACCTGCATCCCCAGCTGGTTGCGCACATACTGCACCGCGCTGTGGTCCACATCGAGGCCGCCTTCGGTGGCCTTTTCCTGACGGTCCAGGGCAATGGCCACCGCATGCGGCGTGGCGCCCGCAGCCTGGATGATGGCAATGGATTCACGCGCGGCGGTGCCAGCCGACATCACATCGTCCACGATCAGCACGCGGCCTTTCAGCGCAGCGCCCACCAGGGTGCCGCCTTCACCATGGTCCTTGGCCTCCTTGCGGTTGTAGGCGAAGGGCACGTTGCGGCCCTGGCGGGCGAGCTCCACGGCCACGGCGGCGCCCAGCGGGATGCCCTTGTACGCCGGGCCGAACAGCATGTCGAATTCAATGCCCGAGGCGATGATGCGCTGTGCATAGAATTGCGCGAGCCGGCCGAGCTTGGCGCCATCGTCAAACAGGCCGGCGTTGAAGAAATAGGGTGACAGCCGGCCTGCCTTGGTCTTGAATTCGCCAAAGCGCAGCACGCCGGAATCCACCGCAAACTGCACGAAATCCTGCGCCAAAGCATCAGCGCCTGCATCAACCACCATGGGGAATTCCTTGTTCAAGTTAACCAGCCTCAACCTCAACGGCATCCGCTCTGCCGCCACCAAGGGCGTTGAAGCCTGGATCGCCAAAGCCGCCCCGGATTGTATTTGTGTGCAGGAAGTCAAAGCCCAGGCAGCAGATGTGAGCGGCCGCTTTGAAATGCTCGCAGGCTTGAAGGGGCACTTTCATTTTGCGCAGAAGAAAGGCTATTCCGGCGTGGCCGTGTACACGCGGCACGAACCCAGCGATGTTGTCGTGGGCCACGACGGCGGCGAATTTGACGCCGAGGGCCGCTATGTGGAGCTGCGCTTTGATACGCCCAAACGCAAGCTGTCGCTCATCAGCGCGTACTTTCCCAGCGGTTCGTCGGGCGAGGAACGCCAGCAGGCCAAGTTCCGCTTTCTGGCCGGGTTTGAGCCGCACCTGGCGGCGCTGAAGAAAAAGCGCGAGTTCATTCTGTGCGGCGACGTCAACATCGCGCACCAGAACATCGACCTGAAAAACTGGCGCAGCAACCAGAAGAACAGCGGCTTTTTGCCCGAGGAGCGCGCCTGGATGACGAACCTGCTGACGCACACCGGCCTGGTGGACGTGTACCGCCAGCTGCAGCCGACGGCCACCGACACGGCGTACACCTGGTGGAGCAACCGTGGTCAGGCCTACCTGAACAACGTGGGGTGGCGGCTTGATTACCACCTGGCCACGCCGGCAATGGCCGCGCTGGCGCGTACAGAAGCGATCTACAAGGCCGAGAAATTCTCGGACCATGCGCCCATCACGGTGGACTACGACTTCAAGCTCTAGGCTGCGCTGCCGGTCAGAACACCGCGTGGTCGCCACGCTCGGCGGTGGCGTCGCCCCTGACCAGCGCCGCATAGTAGTCAAACAGCGTTTCGCTACCGGTGCTGGGGGTCGCTTCGGCGCTGTAGCGTCCGGTGGCTGTGTCCAGCACCAGCATGGACTCCGTGGCGTAGTAGCGGCCAATGCGTGCCAGCTCGGCCTTGGCCGCCAACGGGGGCATTGCATGCCCCAGCGTGCCCAGCACGCCAATGATGCCGTCCAGCAGCGCCACCGGGACCTGCTTGAACCGGGGCGGGCGGCCCAGCAGCGAAAAAAGGTGTTCCCCCTGCTGGCGTGGCGTGATGGCCGGGCCGGGGCCGCCGATAGGCAGGATGCGGTTGTGCCGCTGGGTGTTGTCCAGGCAGCCGGCGATGTAGTCGCCCAGATCGTCATCGCTGATGGGCTTGCAGGCGGTCAGTGTGCCGTCGCCGAACACCAGGAAAGGCTTGCCGTTTTTCACCCGCTCGACCTGGCCCGACAGCGATTTGAAAAATGCCGTCGGGCGCACGATGGAATACGTGAGGCCTGACGTTGACAGCGCCTGCTCGAAAGCCAGCTTGGCCTGCTGGAAGGCCAGCAGCGGCTTTTGCACGCATATGGCCGACAGCAGCACCACCTGTGAAACGCCCGCGTTGCGTGCTGCCTCGAGTGCGTGCATGTGGGCCAGATGGTCGATGGCCCAGGCATCACGCGGCGTGCCCGTGCGCGACGCCAGGCACGACACCAGCGCGTCAAAGCGTTCGCCCCGCAATCCGTCGGCAGCCAGCGACACCGGGTCCGTCACATCGCCAACGCGCACCGTGGCAATGGCCGGCAGATGGGTATCGCCGCTGCGCGTGCGCACCAGGCACACCACCTCATGGCCCTGGCGCAGCAACGCGCGCACCGTGGCTCGTCCGATGGTGCCCGTTGCACCGAGCATGAAGACGCGCGCCACGGCTTACCAGTCAACCAGGCTCAGGCCCACCTTGAGCACCGTGCGGCGGCGGTTGTAGTCCAGCAGGCTGTCGCCGTAGCCGCTGAACAGCTGCAGGTGCAGCCGCAGGTCGTTGATGGGGCCGTCGGCTGCGCCCTTGCCCAGCGTGCGCAGCCATTCCAGCCGCATCGAGCCCTGGTCGGCCGAGCGCAGCGAGTGGCGCAGCGTGGCGCCCACGGTGTTGCGTTTGTCCAGGTTCCAGTAGCCCTGCACTTCAGCGCGGCCGATGCGGTCACTGATGTCGGGGTTGTCGTCGCTGCCGCTTTCGGGCAGGCGCTTCCAGATGCGGGCCTGAATGCGAGCGACGTTGTCCTTTTCCGCGCCCACCATCAGGTAGGCGCGGTTCCAGCTGCGCGACAGTGGCAGCGCCTGGCCGTTAGATTGGTGGACCACCCCCAGGCCGGTGTAGCGCACGCGCCAGCCGCCGGGCAGGGAAAAGTCGGTGGGGTAGGCATAGATGACTTCGGGCTCATGGTCGGTGCTGCGAAACGGCCGCGAAATGCCGCCGTTGAACAGCTGCCAGTAAGACTGCTGCGTATAGCCGAACCACAGCGAGTCTTTCAGCGTCGGGTGGCCGCTGGTCAGGATGCCTTGAGCCAGCTTGGTCCGCACCGACAGCTGGATGCGGGTTTCGGTCTTGCGGTAGGCCGTCTCGGCCAGGGCGTTGTTGGCCGGGTTGGCAGACGTGGGCAGCGTGTTGACACTGGTGGCCGAGATCAGCGACACGCTGATGGGCCGGTAGCCGCGGATGCCAAAGACGCCGCAATCGCTGCCGGCCTCCAGCTCCCAGAAGCGCGACAAGTCTGAATACTGGCGGTCGTGGCAGCCTTTTTCAGAGGTGATGGAGATGACGCGTGTGGCCGGGATCAGCGGTTGCACTGCGGTGGGCTCGCCGGCGGGCTGATTCAGGGCCGACGCGGCGGGGACGCCGGGTGCCGGCGTCGCGCCGGCCAGCGCCGGGCGCGGCTGCTTCTGGGCCCACTGGTCAAAGCAGGTCAGTCGAGCGGCGCTGTCGGCGGTGGCGGCGCAGGCCTGCCAGCCCGCTTCACCCTGCGCCGGGGGCACGGTTTGAGCCCCTGCCGGCGCGAGCCCCGCCAGTGTTATTGCCAGCCCGGCAGCTTGCGCAGCACGAAGCTGCGTTCGGTGTTGTCTTTGGATCGTCGCCATGTGCCGGTAAATTCCTTGCCGCAAGATGTATCGGCGACGTTACCAGACCAGGTGGCGGCAATTTGTAGGCCGTCGTCTGATTCATCCAGCGCCAGCACACCTTCATCCACATCACCGGCCAGCAGCGACTGAACACTGTCGCGGTTGATGGCGCCGCGCACGCTTTCAGTGCGCTCAGGGTGCTTTTCAAACAGCACGGTGGCGGTGGTGGGGGCGCTGCCGCCTCCCTCAAAGCTCACGCGCCACAGACCCCACAGGTGGGCGGGCGTCAGGTCGGCGGCTGCGGGGCAGGCGGCTGCGCCCGTGCACGCGCACACCGTCAGCAGGGCGGCCAACGCCGTGCGTGTCATGGCGCGCTGGCCGCGGCGGCTGCGGCTGTATCCAGGGCTTTCTTGGCAAATTCTGCGCGCAGGGCCTTGAGCTTTTCGCGCGGGTCTTCCTTGGTCGTGGTCTTGTCCAGCGCCATCTCGGCAATAAAGCGGCTGGGCTGGGCGGCGATCATCTCGCGACCCTTTTTGCGCCGCTTGGTCCAGCTGACAGCCAGGCTGCGCTGGGCGCGGGTGATGCCCACGTACATCAGGCGACGCTCTTCCTGCAGGCGCTGCAAAATGCCTTCGCTCATGGGGCCGTCGGCGCGGCCGGTGGGGTTGTCGTCATCGCCCAGCTTGAAGGGAAGCATGCCCTCGGTCACGCCCACCAGCATCACATGCGGCCACTCCAGCCCCTTGGCCGCGTGCAGGGTGGACAGCGTCACCACGTCCTGGTCCTGCTCGCGTTCGCTGATGGTGGACAGCAGGGCGATGGTCTGCGCCACTTCCAGCAGGCTTTTCTTTTCCGACTCCAGCGAGACACCGGCCGTGTCGTCAAGGGTGCCGCCACAGCGCTGGCTCATCCAGTCGCAGAAATCCAGCACGTTGGTCCAGCGGGCGGCGGCCAGCTTCTCGCTGTCCTCGCCGTCATACAGGTGCTTTTCGTAATCGATGTCCTTGAGCCAGTCCATCATGAACGCGCGGGCGTCCTCGGCTCCGGCGGTCTGGCGCGCGCGAAACTCCAGGTCGTTCACATAGCGGCCAAACTCGTGCAGGCTGCCCACCGCCTTGGCCGGCAGCACCGAGCCCAGCGACGACGAGAACAGCGCCTCAAACAGGCTCACTTTGTACTTGCTGGCAAAGGTGCCCAGGTTTTGCAGCGTGGTGTGGCCGATGCCGCGCTTGGGTGTGGTGATGGCGCGCAGGAAGGCCGGGTCGTCGTCGTTGTTGACCCACAGGCGGAACCAGGCGCACAGGTCCTTGATTTCGGCGCGGTCAAAAAAGCTCTGGCCGCCAGAGACCTTGTAGGGGATAGCGGCCTTGCGCAATGCCTTCTCAAAGATGCGGGCCTGGTGGTTGGCGCGGTACAGCACGGCAAAGCCGCGCCATTCGTTGCCGGCGCCCGCCGTCGTGGTCATGCCCGCGCGGATCGACTGGATGCGCGCCACGGTGCGCTCGGCCTCGTGCTCCTCATTGTCGGCATCCACCACACGCACCGGTTCGCCTTCGCCCAGCTCGGAAAACAGCGTCTTGGGAAACAGCTTGGGGTTGGGACCGATCACGTTGTTGGCCGCACGCAGGATGGCGCTGGTGCTGCGGTAGTTCTGCTCCAGCTTGATGACCTTGAGCTGGGGGAAGTCGATCGGCAGCTTCTTCAGGTTGTCCAGTGTGGCGCCGCGCCAGCCGTAAATGCTCTGGTCGTCGTCACCCACGGCGGTAAAGCGCCCGCGCTCGCCCACCAGAAGCTTGAGCACCTCGTATTGCGTGGCGTTGGTGTCCTGGTATTCATCGACCAGCACATGGCCCAGCTGGGCCTGCCATTTGTCGCGCACCGCGGGGTGGTCTTTCAGCAACTTCAGCGGCAGGCCGATCAGGTCGTCAAAGTCCACGCTCTGGTACGCGGCCAGGCGCTCTTCATAGCGACCCATGATGCGGGCGGTGACGCGTTCGTTGTCGTCCCTGGCCTGGGCTTCTGCCTGGGCGGCGTTCAGCCCCATGTTCTTCCAAAGGCTGATCGTCCATTGCCACTGGCGGGCCGTGGCGGCGTCGGTGCTGCCGCCGGCGTCTTTCAGGATGCTGGTCACGTCGTCGCTGTCCAGGATGCTGAATTGGGGCTTGAGGCCCAGCACCGAGCCGTCTTCACGCATCATGCGCACGCCCAGGGCATGAAAGGTGCAGATCAGCACTTTCTTGGCGTCACGCCCGATCAGAGTCTTGGCACGCTCGCGCATTTCGGCGGCGGCCTTGTTGGTGAAGGTGATGGCCGCGATCTGTTGCGGCGCCAGCCCCGCGCTGATCAGCCGGCCGATCTTGTGCGTGATCACACGCGTCTTGCCCGACCCGGCCCCCGCCAGCACCAGGCAGGGCCCGTGCATGTAGTTCACAGCTTCCTGTTGGGCAAGGTTCAGACCGGCGGACATGGGGGAATCGGGAGGGGACTGCAGGGGGGAGCGGCGAATCATACCGGGCAAGGGGGCTTTCGAAGGCAGTCAGCCTGCTGAAACCCCGTCACCCCGCTTGCTGGGACAATATCGCCCGTGCTCGCCATCCTGCTCATTACCTTTCCGTTCTTCGCGCTCGTGCTGTGCGGCTATGTGGCGGCGCGCCGCGGCATGCTGCCGCTGGAGGCGATCCCCGGGCTGAACGCGTTTGTGCTGTATTTCGCGCTGCCCTGCATGCTGTACCGCTTTGGCGCCAGCACGCCGGTGGCGCAGCTGCTGGACATTGCAGCGGTGGCTGTGTATTTGCCCTGTGCGCTGGTCATGGTGGCTGCTACCGTGCGGTTCAGCCTGAACGAGCGCGTGCGATGGAACGATGCGTCCTTCGGTGCGCTGGTGGCAGCCTTTCCCAACACCGGCTTCATGGGCGTGCCGCTGCTGGTGGCGCTGCTGGGCGCGGCCGCCGCCGGCCCGGCCATCCTGACCATCCTGCTGGACCTGGTGATCACTACGTCGCTGTGTATTGCGCTGTCGCGCCTGGACGGTGCCGACGAGCACGGCGCCGCCAAGGCGGCAAAAAGCGCTCTCAAGGGCGTGGCGGCCAACCCCATGCCGTGGGCCATCCTGGCCGGCGCGGCGGCGTCCTGGCTGCAAATCGAGCCGATCAAGCCGGTGATGCAGACCATCGGCCTGCTGGCGGATGCGGCGTCGCCGGTGGCTTTGTTCACCATTGGTGCGGTGCTGGCGCGCTCGCAGATCGTGGCGGCGCGCGAAGCGCATGGACCCATGCCGGTGCGTGACTACCTGCCAGTGGTGGTGGCCAAGCTCGTGGCGCACCCGCTGCTGGTGTGGGGCGCGGGCACAGTCGCCATTGCGCTGGGCTTGCCGCTGGACCGCTTTGCGCTGACGGTCATGGTGCTGGTGGCTGCGCTGCCCAGCGCCAGCAACGTGTCGTTGCTGGCCGAGCGCTTTGGCGCGGACAACGGGCGCATTGCCCGCATCATCCTGCTGACGACGGCGACCGCGTTCCTGACGTTCTCAGCCGCCGTGGCGTTGATGCACTAGGCCGCGACGGCCTCGGCCTTGCGCTCACCCAGGCCGATGCGGTCCAAAGCCGCAGCCAGTTGCGCCACGGTACGGTCCACGTTGTGCCATTTTTCCAGCCCGAACAGGCCGACGCGGAAGGTCTTGAAATCAGCGCCCTCGTCGCACTGCAGTGGCACGCCGGCGGCGGTTTGCAGGCCTTCGGCCAGGAACTTCTTGCTCGACTGGACTTCAGGGTCGGTGGTGTAACTCACCACCACGCCGGGGGCCTTGAAGCCTTCAGCCGCCACGCTGGGGATGCCACGGCCCTCAAACAGGGCACGCACCTTGCGGCCCAGGTCGATCTGCTCGTTGCGTACCTTGTCAAAGCCGTAGGCGCGCGTTTCCACCATCACCTCGCGCAGGCGCATCAGCGCGTCGGTGGGCATGGTGGCGTGGTAGGCGTGGCCGCCGCCTTCGTACGTTTCCATGATCTGCAGCCACTTCTTCAGGTCGCAGGCAAAGCTGGAGCTGGTGGTGCCGTCAATGGCGGCGCGTGCGCGTTCGCTCAGCATCACCATGGCGCAGCACGGCGAGCTGCTCCAGCCCTTTTGCGGGGCTGACACCAGCACGTCCACACCCGTGGCCTGCATGTTGACCCACATCGCGCCAGACGCAATGCAGTCCAGCACAAACAGGCCGCCCACCTCGTGCACGGCGTCGGCCACGGCGCGCAGGTAGTCGTCGGGCAGGATCATGCCGGCGGCTGTTTCCACGTGCGGGGCAAACACCACGGCGGGCTTTTCGGCGCGGATGGCGGCCTGCACCTCGGCAATGGGAGCGGGTGCCCAAGGCGCCTGTGCGCCGGGGCCGGTCTGGCGGGCCTTGAGAACCGTGTGTGACGCGGGGATGCCTCCCATGTCAAAAATCTGTGTCCAGCGGTAGCTGAACCAGCCGTTGCGGATCACCATCACATGTTTGCCACCGGCAAACTGGCGCGCCACGGACTCCATGCCAAAGGTGCCACTGCCGGGCACCAGCACGGCTGATTTCGCGTGGTAAACCTCCTTGAGGATGCCCGAGATGTCTTTCATCACGCCCTGGAAGCTGCGCGACATGTGGTTCAGGGCGCGGTCGGTGTAGACCACCGAAAATTCAAGCAGTCCGTCGGGGTCGACGTGGGGCAAAAGTCCGGGCATGGCTGTCTCCTCGGTGTTGTCTCAAAACGGGTCGACCAGCTTAGCATGCACGCTTGAACCCTGCTGGTGTGCCGGGCGTCACCAGGTGTCGATGGTCTGGGTCGCAGCAGGCGCGGCGAGCCGGGCGGACGCCAGGCCCCTTGCCAGCCAGCCGCGCGTATCCGCCGGGTCGATCACCGCGTCAATCTCCAGTGTGGCGGCCATGTTCAGGGCCTGGCCTGCGTCGTACTGTCGGGCCACCAGCTGCTGGTACAGCGCGTCGCGTTCAGGCCCATCGGGCACGGCCTCCAGCTCCTTGCGGTAGCCCAGGCGCACGGCGCCTTCCAGCCCCATGGCGCCGAATTCGCCGGTGGGCCAGGCCACGGTGAAGGTGGGCGAATGAAAGCCGCCCGCGCACATGGCCATGGCGCCCAGGCCGTAGCCCTTGCGCAGCACCACGCTGAAGAACGGCACACGCAGGTGGGCTGCGGCAATGAACATGCGGCTGACATGCCGTACCTGCGCCTGCTCTTCGATGTCGGGCCCCACCATGAAGCCAGGCGTGTCCACCAGGCTCACCAGCGGCAGGCCGTGGGCATTGCACAGCTGCATGAAGCGCGCGGCCTTGTCGGCGGCGTCGGCGTCAATCGCGCCGCCCAGGTGCGCAGGGTTGTTGGCCAGCAGGCCCACGGGTCGGCCCTCGATGCGGGCCAGCGCGGTGTGGATGCCTTGGCCGAAACCGGTGCGCAGTTCCAGCAGCGAGCCTGCGTCCACCAGGCCGGCCATGGCAGCGCGTGTGTCGTATACACGCAGGCGGTTTTCGGGCACCACGCTGCGCAGCCTCTGAGCGTCGGGTGCGGTGAAGTCGGCAATGCGGCCCTGGAAGAAGCCCAGGTAATGCCTGGCAGCGGCCACGGCCTGTGCCTCAGTGTCCACCAGCACATCGATCACGCCATTGCCGTGCTGCACGGCCGCCGGGCCGATCTGCTCGGGCCTGAACACGCCCAGCCCACCGCCTTCGACCATGGCGGGTCCGCCCATGCCGATGTTGCTGGCCCGCGTGGCAATGATCACGTCGCAGCAACCCAGCAGCGCGGCGTTGCCCGCAAAGCAGCGGCCTGCGGCAATGCCCACCACGGGCACCTGGCCGTTCAACCGCGCAAAGCTGGCAAAAGTAGTCACATGCAAGCCCGCGACGACAGGCATGTCGGTGTCGCCGGGTCGCCCACCGCCGCCTTCGGCAAACAGCACCACGGGCAGCTTGTGCGCCAGGGCGATGCCCAGCAGGCGGTCGGTCTTCTGGTGGTTGCGCATGCCTTGCGTGCCGGCCAGCACGGTGGCGTCATAGGCCATAACCACAGCGCGGCTTTGTTCGGGGCCAAACAGCGCGCCGTTGATGTTGCCCACGCCGGTGACCATGCCGTCGGCCGGCGTGTTGCGCATCAGGTCGTCTGCACTGCGCCGCGTGGCCTGTGCAGCCACGGCCAGCGCGCCGTATTCGTTGAACGAGCCTTCGTCGCACAGGTCGGCAATATTTTCGCGTGCGGTGCGCAGGCCCAGTGCGTGGCGCCTGGCCACGGCGTCGGGGCGGGCGGCGTCCTGCGTCAGTGCGTGGCGGTCGATCACGCGTTGCAAGTCGGGCCGAATGCCGCCCGAGGCCAGGCGGGCAGCCACCGGCGGTGCGGTGCCCTGCACCGGTGTTGCAGCGTCGGTGGCGGCCAGCACATCGCCTTCGTTCACGGGTTCGCCGGCTGCATAGAACAGCTCGCGCACCACACCGCTGGCTGTGGCGCGTACCTCGTGTTCCATCTTCATGGCTTCCAGCACCAGCAACAGGTCGCCGGCGTGCACGGTGTCACCGGGGCGCACGCGCCATTCCACTATCTGGGCCGTGAGGGGAGAGCGCAGTTCAGGCATACGGTGATTGTGGCGCGCGGGGTGGCGTGTACGCCGTCATGGGCGCGACAATGGCGGCCATGTCATTCGTACCTCTTGTCGAGCTCACCCGTGGTGGAACCCCTGAATCCATGCACTTTGGCGTTGTGGCCGTGGTGGACGCGCGCGGTCGGCTGCGTGCTGGCGTGGGCGACCCGCACACGCGCGTGTTCACCCGTTCCACCATCAAGGCGTTGCAGGCACTGCCGTTTGTGCGCGGCGTCGGGCCGGCGCAATTTGGTTTCAGTACGCAGCAGCTGGCCATGCTGTGCGCCAGCCACAGCGGCGAGCCCATGCACGTGGAGCAGGTGCAGGGCATGCTGGACAAGGCGGGCGTGGACTACCGCCAGTTGCAGTGCGGCTGCCATGTGCCGATGTTTGTGGATATGGGCGTGGCCCCAGCGCCCCCCGCGTGGGACGAGCGGCACCACAACTGCAGCGGCAAGCATGCCGGCTTTGTCGCGCACTGCGTGCAGCACGGCCTGCCACTGGACAGCTACCTGGACGCGGGCCACCCTTTGCAGCAGGCCATACGCCGCGACGTGGCGCGGGTGGTGGGGCTGGTGCAAGAAGATTTGCGCATGGGCATCGACGGCTGCTCTGCGCCCAACTACGCCATGCCCCTGGCGGCGCTGGCGCGCAGCTATGCGCGGCTGGCCAGCGGCGAGCAAGATGCGGAGTTTGGTGACTGTTTTGGCCCACTGGCCGACGCCATGACGGCCCACCCCGAGCTGGTCAGCGGCACACGTCGCAATGACGAGGCCTTCATGCGCGCGGGCCGTGGCGACTGGGTGAGCAAGGTGGGTGCCGACGGTGTGCAGGTGGTGGGCAGCAAAAGCCGGCAGGAGGCGCTGGCCATCAAGGTCAGCGATGGCAACATGCCCGCGCTGTACGCCGCCACGGTAGAGGTACTGGAGCAACTGGGCTGGCTGGACGATGCCCAGCGCGAGGCCCTGGCGCCCTGGCGTGCTGCCGGGCTGCGCAGCGTGCGCGGCGCCGTGGTGGGCGAACGTCGTACGGTGTTCACATTGAACCCTGCCGTGTGAAGGCAGCACTCAGGCCAGCAATGCCACGTTGCCTCCGGCGGCTGTGGTGTTGATGGTCAGGGTCTGCTCTGCGCAGAAGCGATACAGGTAGTGCGGGCCGCCGGCCTTGGGGCCGGTGCCCGACAGGCCTTCACCGCCAAAGGGCTGCACACCCACTACCGCACCGATCATGTTGCGGTTGATGTACACATTGCCCACATGTGCGCCTGCGGCCAGTGCCTGCGCGCGGCTGTCGATGCGCGTCTGGATGCCCAGCGTCAGGCCGTAGCCCAGGGCGTTGATCTGGTCAATGACAGCATGCGGGTCGCCGGACCAGCGCACCACGTGCAGCACGGGGCCGAAGATCTCGGTCTGCATATCGGCGATGCGGTTGATTTCGAACATTTTGGGGGCGATGAAATGGCCGTTCGCCGGCGCCTCGCCCGCATGGTGCCGGGTGGCCGTGCCGGTCAACCGCTGCAAGTGCTGCCCGATGCCGTCGAACGCCTCGCGGTCAATGACAGGCCCCACATCGGTAGCCAGCAGGGCGGGGTCGCCTGTGACCAGCTCTTTTGCCGCGCCCCGGATCATCTCGATCACGCCGTCGGCAATGCCCTCGTGCACGCACAGCAGGCGCAGTGCCGAGCAGCGCTGGCCGGCCGAGCGGAAGGCGCTTTGCACCACGGCGTCGGCCACCTGCTCGGGCAGGGCAGTGCTGTCCACCAGCATGGCGTTGATGCCGCCTGTTTCTGCAATCAGCGGCACGATGGCGCCGTCTTTGGCCGCCAGCGCACGCTGGATGATTTTGGCCACCTGCGTGGAGCCCGTGAACACCACGCCTGCCACGTTCGGCGCCGCGACCAGCGCCGCGCCCACAGTCTCGCCGGGGCCGTGCAGCAACTGCAATGCATCGGCAGGTACGCCTGCGGCATGCAACAGCTTGACTGCATCCAGCGCCACGCCGGGCGTCTGCTCGGCGGGCTTGGCCAGTACCGTGTTGCCTGTGGCCAGTGCGGCGGCCACCTGGCCCATGAAGATCGCCAGCGGAAAATTCCAGGGGCTGATGCACACCCAGGCGCCGCGCGCGGTCAGGCGCAGTTCGTTGCTTTCGCCTGTCGGCCCAGGCAGGGTTACAGGCGCCATGATGCGCTCGGCTTCATTGGCGTAGTAGCGCAGGAAGTCCACCGCTTCGCGCACCTCGGCCACCGTGTCGCCCCAGGTCTTGAAGGCCTCCTTGACCAGCAGCGCGCAAAAGCGCGGCATGTCGGACTCCAGCGCATCTGCGGCGTTGCGCAAGATGGCTGCGCGTTGCGCGACGGGGGTGCGGGACCAGGTGGGGAAAGCGGCCACGGCGCGGGCGACCGCATCCGTTGCCTGCGCCGTGTTGGCCTCGGGCACAGCGGGGACGCTGACTGTGCCGAACGCAGCCAGCAAGGGCGCCCGCATGGCGTGCACGGTCAGGTCCAGGCCCAGGCTGTTTTTGCGTACGGTGCCGTACAGGGCGCCCGGCAGGGGCTGTGATGAATCGGGTTCCAGCCGCAAGGGCGAGATCAGCAGCTCGTCCATGCCCACCGACTCATCGGCCAACTGATGCACAAAAGAAGAGTTGGCACCGTTTTCCAGCAGGCGGCGCACCAGGTACGCCAGCAGGTCCCGGTGCTGGCCTACGGGGGCGTAGACGCGGCAGCTGACCAACGGGTTCTTCAGCACTTCGCGGTAAATGCCTTCGCCCATGCCGTGCAGGCGCTGCAGCTCGAAAGTACTTCCCGCGCGGGCTGCCATCTGAAGGATGGCAGCGATGGTCCCCGCGTTATGCGTTGCAAACTGCGGGTAGATCACATCGCTGGCGTCCAGCAGCGCCCGCGCGCAGGCCAGGTAGCTCACGTCGGTGTGGTGCTTGTGGGTGAACACCGGGTAGTGCGGCAGGCCCAGCTCCTGTGCGCGCTTGATCTCGGCGTCCCAGTACGCGCCCTTGACCAGGCGGCACATGAAGCGAAGGCGGTAGTTGCGGGCCAGTTGCGCTACATGGCCGATCAGCTCCAGCGCGCGGGTCTGGTACGCCTGCAGCGCCAGGCCAAAGCCCGCCCATTGCGGGTGGTGCTGCGCCACCTGGGCCGCAAGCGCTTCGAAGACGTCCAGCGACAATTCCAGCCGGTCCACCTCTTCGGCATCAATGGTCAGGTTGATGTTGGCGCGCGCGGCCTGTTCACACAGCGTCCACACGCGGGGTACCAGCTCTGCCAGCACGCGTTCGCGCTGCGGGTCTTCATAGCGCGGGTGCAGGGCGCTGAGCTTGATGGAGATGCCGTCGTTGTGGGCCACGGCGCCGGTTGCACTGGCGCGCTGCGCAATGGACTGGATGGCGTTGCGGTAGCTCGCCAGGTAACGCAGCGCGTCCGCGTCGGTGCGGGCACCTTCGCCCAGCATGTCATAGCTGAACCTGAGGCTGGCTATGTGGCGGCGCGCGCCAGCGGCTTCGTCCATGGCTTCACCAATGGTCTGGCCCAGCACAAACTGCCGGCCCAGCAACTGCACCGCCCGCAGCGTGGCGGCCACCACGGTGCGGGCACCCAGCTTGGCCATCAGGCCGGGCTCATGGCCTGCGTCCGGCAGAAATCTCTTGGACATGGCGATGGCCGTGGACGACAGCCGCGCCAGGGTGGAGTCGGCTGCGCCGTCAAAATCCGCCCGTCCCAATTGGTCGGCGGTCAGCGCAATGGCGGTCTCGGCGTCCGGCACGCGCAGCAGCGCTTCGGCCAGCCGCATCAACGCCAGGCCTTCGGCGCTGGAGATGGGGTATTCCTTCAACAGGCTTTCCATCGCCCAAAACGGCGGCGGATGCTTGCGCACGGCCTGCACCCAAGGGCGCGCCGTGTGGGCGGCTGCCGCCCAGTCCAGTGCGCCGTCCAGCGACTGCAGGCGGTCAGAAACGGTGGCGGCTTCGGGCCGGTACGGGAAGGGCAGACGTTGCTGTGGGTTCATGGCAGGTCACGTGTTGGTGTGAATACCGTCATGTTGGATTGTTTGGCGGTGAATTTCACGCTAAATTCCAGCTTGAAACCGGATAAATCACTACTCATGACTGAATCAATCGCCGATATCGACCGCATTGACCTGAAAATCCTGAATGTCCTGCAGCAGGACGGCCGCATTTCCAACCTCAAGCTGGCCGATGCGGTGACGCTGTCGCCCACCGCAGTGCTGGCCCGGGTGCAGCGCCTGACGCGCGACGGCTACATCCTGGGCTACGAGGCGCGGCTGAACCCGCTGAAACTCGGCGCCGGGATGATGGTGTTTGTGGAGGTGCTGCTGGACCGCACCACGCCCAATGTGTTTGACGCCTTCAAGGCCGCCGTGCAGGTGCACCACGAAATCATGGAATGCCACATGGTGGCCGGCGGCTTTGACTACCTGCTCAAGACCCGCATGGCCGACATGGCGGCCTACCGCCACTTTGCGGGTACGGTGCTGTGGCAACTGCCCGGCGTGCGCGAGACGCGGACCTACGCCGTGATGGAAGAGGTGAAAAATTCCACACAGCTCAAGCTGCTGTAGCGCGCCGGCCGCAGCACAATGCCGCAATCACTGACCCTGGAGGCGTTCACATGACATCTCTTTCAAAGGCCCTGGCGGGCGCATTGCTGGATACGGCCTGCACCCTGGCTGCTGCGCAGACCATCAAGCCCGGCCTGTGGGAAATCAGCAGCAAGATGGGCGGCAACCCCGAGATGGACAGCGCCATGGCCCAGATCCAGCAGCAGATGGCTGCCATGCCGCCTGAGCAGCGCAAGATGATGCAGGACATGATGGCCAGGCAGGGCGTCAACATGGCTGCGGGGCCGGGCGGCACCATGCTCAGCAAGGTGTGCCTGACCAGGGAGATGGTGGAGCGCAACCAGCTGCCCGTGCATGAAAAGGGCAATTGCACCAGCACGGTCAGCAACCAGTCTGCCGCCGGCATGAACATGAAATTTGTCTGCACCGACCCGGCGGCCACAGGCGAGGGCCGCGTCAACTTCAAGGGCGACAGCGCCTATGACATGAAGATGACCATGAACAGCAATCATCAGGGCAAGCCCATGGCGACCACCCTGGACGCCAGCGGCAAATGGCTGGGCGCGGACTGTGGGGCGATCAAGCCGTTGGCGCTTCCGGCGTCGCCTAAAAAATAGGCAGTTATCAGGCGGCGCGGGCGCGGTCGCCAAAAATCGCCGTGCCCACGCGCACCATCGTGCTGCCCGCCTGCACGGCGGCCTCCAGATCAGCAGTCATGCCCATGGACAGCGTGTCCAGCGGCAGGCCAGCGGCGCGCAGGTCGTCAAACAGGGTGCGGGCGCGCTGGTGCACCGCCAACTGAGTTGCAACGTCAGCACAGGGCTCGGGGATGGTCATGATCCCGCGCAGCGTCAGGCGGGGCAGCGCCGCCACCTCGCGCGCCAGCGCCAGTGCCTCGTCTGGTGCGACGCCTGCCTTGGTGGCGCCGCCGTCGACATTGACCTGTATGCACACCTGCAAGGGCGCCAGCTCTGGCGGGCGCTGTTCGCTCAGGCGTTGCGCAATCTTCAACCGGTCCACCGTGTGGGCCCAGTCAAAATGCGCGGCCACCAGCCGGGTCTTGTTGCTCTGGATGGGACCGATACAGTGCCATTGCAGGGGCAGGCCCTGCAGCAGCGCGATCTTTTCAACCGCTTCCTGGATGTAGTTTTCGCCAAAGGCGGTTTGCCCGGCGGCATGCGCGTCGCGCACCGCATCGGGGCCGAATGTCTTGGATACCGCCAGCAGTGTCACGCTGCCTGCGCCCCGGCCGGCGGCGGCGCAGGCTGTGGCAATGCGGGTACGAACACTCTGGAGGTTGTCGCCAATCGTGGTCATAATCGTCCGAGCGTATCAAATCAGACTATCGAGGGATCTGTGGACATTACCCAGTTGCTGGCATTCAGCGTCAAAAACAAAGCATCCGACCTTCACCTGTCCGCCGGCTTGCCGCCGATGATTCGCGTGCACGGCGATGTGCGCCGCATCAACGTGGACTCCCTGGACCACAAGCAGGTGCACAGCATGGTGTACGACATCATGAATGACACCCAGCGCAAGATCTATGAAGAGTTCCTGGAGGTCGACTTTTCGTTCGAGATCGACGGCCTGGCGCGATTCCGGGTCAACGCATTCAACCAGAACCGGGGCGCCGGTGCCGTGTTCCGGACGATTCCGTCCAAGATCCTGACGCTGGAGCAGCTCAACGCGCCGAAGATTTTTGGTGACCTGGCGCTCAAGCCGCGCGGCATGGTGCTGGTCACAGGCCCCACCGGCTCGGGCAAGTCCACCACGCTGGCGGCCATGGTCAACTTCCTCAACGAAACCGAATACGGCCACATCCTGACGGTGGAAGACCCGATCGAATTTGTGCACGAATCCAAAAAGTGCCTGATCAACCAGCGCGAGGTCGGCCCCATGACGCTGAGCTTTGCCGCCGCGCTCAAGTCTGCCCTGCGCGAAGACCCGGACGCCATCCTGGTGGGCGAAATGCGCGACCTGGAAACCATCCGCCTGGCCATGACGGCGGCCGAAACGGGCCACCTTGTGTTCGGCACACTGCACACGTCCAGCGCGGCCAAAACGATTGACCGGATCATCGACGTGTTCCCGGCCGAAGAAAAGGAAATGATCCGCGCCATGCTGTCCGAATCGCTGCAGGCCGTGATCTCGCAAACGCTGTGCAAGACCAAGGACGGCCAGGGCCGTGTGGCCGCGCACGAGATCATGCTGGGCACCAGTGCCATCCGCAACCTGATCCGCGAGGCAAAGGTGGCACAGATGTACTCGGCCATCCAGACCGGCAACAACTTCGGCATGCAGACGCTGGACCAGAACCTGTCAGACCTGGTCAAACGCAACATCATCAGCCCCGGTGAAGCCCGCGGAAAAGCCAAAATTCCTGAGAACTTCCCAGGCTGAATATGGCTTCCCCCCGATGCGCCCTCGGCGCTTCCCCCCAGGGGGCGACACCAGCGGCCCGGCGAAGCCGGATCCGCGGTGTCCCCGCACTGCAATTTCAGTAGTAAGGAGGTGCTCTCATGGAGCGCGATCAGGCCAGTAAATTCATCAACGACCTGTTGAAACTCATGGTCAGCCGCAACGGCAGCGACCTGTTCATCACCGGCGACTTTCCGCCCGCCATGAAGGTGGACGGCAAGGTCACCAAGGTCTCGCCCCAGCCGCTGACCGGCGCACACACGCTGTCGCTGGCGCGCTCGATCATGAACGACAAGCAGGCGTCGGAGTTCGAGCGCACCAAGGAGTGCAACTTTGCGATCTCGCCGCCCGGCATCGGGCGTTTTCGGGTCAACGCCTTTGTGCAGCAGGGCAAGGTCGGCATGGTGCTGCGGGTGATTCCGATGGTGCTGCCCACGATCGACGGGCTGGGCGTGCCGCAGGTCCTGAAAGAAGTGGTGATGGCCAAGCGCGGCCTGACCATCCTGGTGGGCGCGACGGGTTCCGGCAAGTCCACCACGCTGGCCGCCATGGTCGACTGGCGCAACGAAAATTCTTACGGCCACATCATCACCATCGAAGACCCGGTGGAATTTGTGCACCCTCACAAGAACTGCGTGGTCACGCAGCGCGAAGTGGGTCTGGACACCGACAACTGGGAGTCTGCGCTCAAGAACACGCTGCGCCAGGCACCCGACGTGATCCTGATGGGCGAAATCCGCGACCGCGAAACCATGGAGCACGCCATTGCCTTCGCCGAAACCGGCCACCTGTGCCTGGCCACGCTGCACGCCAACAGTGCCAACCAGGCGCTGGACCGCGTGATCAACTTCTTCCCTGAAGAGCGGCGCGCGCAGCTGCTGATGGACCTGTCGCTGAACCTGAAGGCCTTCATCTCGCAGCGCCTGGTGCCCAAGCAGGACGGCAAGGGCCGTCAGGCCGCCGTTGAAATCATGCTCAACAGCCCGCTGATCTCCGACATGATCTTCAAGGGCGAGGTCTCCGAGATCAAGGAGATCATGAAGAAAAGCCGCAATCTGGGCATGCAGACCTTTGACCAGGCGCTGTTCGACGCCTACGAGAACAACGTCATTTCGTACGAAGACGCGTTGCGCAATGCCGATTCGGTCAACGATCTGCGCCTGCAGATCAAGCTGAACAGCCAGCGCGCCAAGAACCAGGACCTGGCCTCCGGCACCGAACACCTCGCCATCGTTTGAGCACCCCATGAGCAGTATCAATCCAAAAACCTACGAATCCACACCATCGCGCAAGGTCGCATTTCTGGGCCTGGGCGTCATGGGCTTGCCCATGGCCGGGCACCTGGCGCTCGCCGGGCACGAGGTCACCGTCTACAACCGCAGTGCGGCCAAAGCGGCTGCCTGGGTAACCGAATTCGGCGGCAAATCCGCCGCCACACCGCGTGAAGCGGCCACAGGCGTGGACATCGTGTTTTGCTGCGTGGGCAATGACGACGACCTGCGCTCAGTCACCCTGGGGGCGGACGGCGCCTTTGCGGGCATGAAGCCAGGGGCCGTATTTGTGGACCACACGACGGCCTCAGCCGATGTGGCACGCGAGCTGTACGCCGCCGCCAAAAACCTGGGGCTGCAGTTTGTCGACGCTCCGGTGTCCGGCGGGCAGGCGGGGGCGCAAAACGGCATGCTCACCGTGATGTGTGGCGGCGATGCGGCGGCGTTTGAAGCTGCCAGGCCCGCGGCCATGGCGTTTGCGCGCGCCTTCACGCTGCTGGGCGCAGCCGGTTCGGGTCAGCTGGCCAAGATGGTCAACCAGATCTGCATTGCCGGGCTGGTGCAGGGCTTGTCCGAGGCCATTGCCTTCGGCCAGAAAGCCGGCCTGGACATGGAGCAGGTGCTGGAGGTGATCGGCAAGGGCGCGGCCCAGAGCTGGCAACTGGACAACCGGGGCAAGACCATGATTGCCGGCAAGTTTGACTTCGGCTTTGCGGTGGACTGGATGCGCAAGGACCTGGGCCTGGTACTGGACGAAGCCAAGCGCAACGGCGCCCGGTTGCCCGTCACGGCACTGGTGGACCAGTTTTATGCCGACGTGCAGGCCTTGGGCGGCCAGCGCTGGGACACTTCCAGCCTGATCAAGCGGCTGAAATAACCGTCAGCGCGCGGGCTGAGGAGCCTGTTGGGGTTGCAGGCGGCGCAGTTCGTCTTCGGTAATGATTTCAAAGATTCGAACAACCTTTTGCACGCCGCCCACGGTGCGCGTGATGGCCGTGGCGCGGTCGGCCTCGCGCTGGGTTACGCGGCCCATCAGGTAGGTGGTTCCGCGCTCGGTCACGACCTTGAAGGCGCCGGCGAACAGGTCCTTGGCGTCCACAAGAGACGCGCGCACCTTGCCGGTGATCAGCACATCGTTGGACCGCTGGGCCAGCGTGGTGTTGCCCAGCACAGCCAGCTCGTTGACGACCGAGCGTACGTTTTCAACGCGTGACACGATCTGCTCGGCCTGCTGACGGGCTGCGTCGTTGGGTACTTCGCCGGTGACCAGCACCTGGCGGTTGTAGCTTGTCACGTTGACATGCGCGCGGTCGCCCAGCGCTTCACGCAGGCGGCTGGCGGCGCGCAGCTCGATGCCTTCGTCTTCCAGCTGCGCGCCAGACGTACGGCGGTCGATGGCGACCAGTGCGCCTACGGCAGCACTGCCTACGATCAGCGGGGCACAGGCACTCAAAATGCCTGCGGCGACGCAAGCGCCCAATGCGGACAGCACCAGTCGGCGGGAAGGTTGGGTCATGTCGGGTTTTCCTGTTCTCCGAGAAGCTGGGCGTCCACGCCGTCGCACAGGCAGTGCAATATGAGGATGTGGACTTCCTGGATGCGCGCCGTACGTTCGTGCGGCACGCAGATATGGACATCGGTCTCGCGCAGGGCCTGGGCCATCTTGCCGCCCCCGCGCCCGGTCAGCGCCACCACGGTCATCTCGCGCTCGTGGGCTGCGGTGATGGCCTGCAGCACGCTGGCCGAGTTGCCGCTGGTGGACAGTGCCAGGAGTACATCGCCCGCCTGGCCCAATGCGCGCACCTGCTTGGCAAAGACTACGCTGAAGTCGTAGTCGTTGGCAATGGCGGTCAGGATGGAGCTGTCAGTGGTGAGGGCAATGGCGCCGAGCTCGGGCCGTTCACGTTCAAACCGGCCCACGAATTCGGCCGAAAAATGCTGGGCGTCCGCAGCGGACCCCCCATTTCCGCAGGCCAGCACCTTGCCCCCGCTGGTGACACAGGCCAGCAGGGCCTGCACGGCTGCGGCGATGGGTTTGCTCAGGATCTGGGCCGACTGGTACTTCAGGTCGGCACTGTCGATGAAGTGCTGTTGGATGCGTTGCTCAAGCATGGGTGGGGATGATAACCCTCCGGGTTGGGCGACATGCCGCAATCACAGGTTCTTCTTGGAATTAGTACAAAAAGTAACATTTCAGAGAGCCAAATCAAGCGACTTTTACCGGCTCCTGCCATCGCCTGCAGAGGGGGCGATCAGGCCACGTTGCGGCAAAACAGCACCAATATTAATATTAATTAATTAATAAATGGTGTTTGGCAATTCATAAACGCTGGTTATTCGCGCGGTAAACGGCAATAAAACGCTTGCAGCCTTCAATGCGTTCATGGCCCTGGCGCAAGTCTCATCACCTCAAGACCTGCCAGGTACTGGAACCCTTTGGAAGGTCTTGTGCATGTTTCTGATTTGTTACATTTTCCCGTGCCCTGCACGTCGGGCCTGAGCCATGGACAAGCTTTTCCTTGGCGTCAGTTTTCTGGGTTTCGCACCCAAAGTCTGTGACCAGTTTGCCACCTGGATGGGTGCCTTCGGACGCGACGATTGCGGCTGGCAGGTGGTTGCGCCGCAACGCGCTGATGCGTGGTGCGTCAATGCCGATGCCATTGAAGACCGTGGCGCTTCAGGCCTGAACATCCGGCACCGCCACCCAGACGGCACTTTGGAGGGGTTTGACCTGCGGCGCGCTCCTGGACTGCTTGCGGTTTCTTCGGAGCAGTTTCATGCAGTATCAGGTGCGGTGCTCTTTGAGGCGCAGCGCCAAGCCAGCGTGATTGCAGCATTTCGCACACTGGAGTCGCGGCTTGGCATGCTGCGCTGCGACTACGCGCTGGGCTGCTCGCTGGCATGGCACCAGGAAGAAGTAGCCACCAACGGGGTGTACCAGCTCCTGTACCACAGCCGCCTCATGGCCGTGGTTGATCTAAGGCGGCGCATGGCCGGCTTTCCTCTTACGGCCACGCCTGCAGATCTGCTGCGTTCCGAGTGGACCCGCCGTCCCCTGGGCGCGGGCGTAGTCCCCGATTCCTTTGTCCGCCGCTCGACCACAGATCTGATCTGGACTTACGCAGTACGCACGACGCTGGACATCCTTCCTGCACGCTACCGCCGCCGGCCCATTTACTTCTGCCAGATGCCGCGCATGGCCATTGAGCAGCTGGAACCCGCCCACATCCGCCTCATGGCCGCATTGCGCTCAGGACCCATGTTGCTGGAGGACCTGGCAAAGCGCCTGGCGGCACCTGAACAACAGGTTTGCAGGTGGCTGGCCGCCCTGCATACCGCCGGCGCCATCAGTGTGACGCCACCTGAGGCAGCGCCGCAGGCCGGCGCCACCCCCGTGATGTTGCTGCGCTCCACCGGCCATAGCCCTGCCGCCCAGCTGATGGCGTAACGGCGCACCAGAGAAATCGACCGAATACCCCGAAACACCGAAAGCTCACATGTACACCAAATTCCTTCCCCATCCCGGCCACTCCGGTTTTGGCGTCCTGTCGTCGCTGGGTCTTGCCCTGCTGCGCTTTCCGGTCCGCGGCGTACCCAGCGCGCAGACGCCGGCACCAGCGTTGGGCCGCCACACGGTCAGGGACGCCGCGCGGCAGCTGAGCGTACAACCCCATTCACCTGCCGTCCTGTGCGACATCAACCAGGTGCTGCGCCGCATGGTGCGCATCGCGCGTACCCTGGTGCCGGCCGGCGTACGCATTGCCGAGCGCTATGCGCCGGTTGAGCAGCCTGGTGTCGAGCTGCCGGAGTTCCACCAGGTGGTGCTGCACCTGATTCTGGACGCCGCGCAGGCGGTCCATGGGTGCGGCACGATCGATGTCGCTTCCAGATGCGTCGATGGCGAAATCTGCGTTTCCATCAGCGACACCCGGGCAAGCCCCAAGTCCGGCTGGGGGCTGATGACCCCGCTGCTGGGCGGGGGGCGCAACGATCATGATGAATGCACCAGCCTGGGTCTGCTGATGGCCGGAGACTTTGCCGAAGAGCATGGCGGGCGTGTCAGCATCTCCCGGCTGGCCGATGGCGGAAATTCTGTCACCCTTGCATTCCCGTTGACGGTGCAGGCCCTGGCCTGATACCCCGGCTGCCAGCCAGGGGAGGCGTTGGCGCCGCCTGCGCGCGCGGCCGGGCGCTGATTTTCATGAAACATACCGTGACGCTTCACGTGCTGGGCCGTGTGCGCCTGCACGCCGGCCCGCAGGGCGCCGACAGCGTGGCATTGCCAGCGAAATCGCTTGCGATGGTGCTGTACATCGCCATGGAGCGAAAGCACATACGCCGCGAAGTGCTGGCAGACATGTTCTGGGGCGACACGGGTGACGACGGGGCCCGCGCCAACCTGCGCCTGGCGCTGTCCAAACTCAGGCAGCGGCTGCCTGGTGTCATTCATGCCGACGCTGAAACCGTTGGTCTGGACCCGCAGGCTGTCGTCGAAGTGGACGCCCTGTCGCTGCTGCGCGCGGCGGAAACGGCAGCACAGCAAAGCGCCTCGGTGCTGGGCAGCGCCATTGGCCGCTACTGCGGCCCCTTCCTGCGTGACTTCCAGTTGCGCGACTGCGCGGCGTTTGACGACTGGGCCGGCTTGCAGCGCCAGCGCATTGACCGCAGCGCGGTGGTGATCCTGCGTGAGCTCGTCCGCCTGGAGCAGCAGGCGCGGCACCTGCACAACGAGTTGCAGTACCTGGAGCTGTGGGCGCAGATCGAACCCTGGAACGAAGAGCCGCACATGTCGTTGCTGCGGCTGCTGGCGCGCGTAGGTTCCACTGCGGCGGCGCTGGACCGCTATGAATCCTGCCGGCTCGCACTGGCCGAGCACCTGGGCAGCAAGCCGTCAGCGGCGCTGGTCGCGCTGGCAGACGACATCCGCCGCGGCAACGTGTCGCCGGTGGTATCGCCGCCTGCCCTGCGGTCACGGGTGAGCACCGCCGAGTTGCTCCCCCTGCTGGGGCGCGCTGGCGACATGCGCCGCATCCGCCAGCACCTGGATCGTGGCGAGCGCCTGGTGACCCTGCTGGGTCCTGCGGGTGTGGGCAAGAGCCGGCTGGCCAGAGCGTTGATGGACGACATTGCCGTGGGCTACCCCGATGGTTGCGTGATCTGCAGTTTCGATTTCATCGGGCGCGAGGCGGGTGCCGAATCGGTACGCGACCACGTGGTGGCTGCTCTGGGTTCCGCGCTGGGCCTGGACTTCAGCCAGACCGTCCAGCCCATGGCCATGCTGCGGAAATTTCTGGGAACGCGTCGCGTCGCCTTGGTGCTGGACGGGTTCGAGACCTGCATTCCGGCGGCGCCTGTCGTCGCAGATATCCTGCAAGCCGCCCCGAACTGCGTGGTGATCGTGACATCGCGGGTGCGCCTGGGCATCGCGTACGAATGGCTGTACGAATTGCGCGGCCTGGCGGCCGGTGATAGCAGCGCCGACCCGGGGGCGGCGCTTGCATTGCTGCGCGCCTGCGCCCGGCGCGTAGGCGTGGCCATTGACGAGGTGCATGAATACGAAGCGCTCAAGCGGCTGGTGCACCTGCTGGACGGCTCGCCGCTGGCCATCCAGTTTGCGGCGCAATCATTGCGCACATTGACCGCGTCCCAGCTGGTCCAGCGGCTTGAGCAGGGCACCTGGCTTGATTCCAGCCTGCACGTGCCTGAATACCGACATCGCACCATGCAGGACGTGATGGACGACATGTGGGAGCAGCTGGACCCGTCCGGCCAGGAGGCATGGGCCCGATGCGCCCTGTTTCGTGGAACCTTCCCGCGTGAATGGGTGCCTGACTGCGCGGGCGTGAGCGACGACAGCCTGTCAGTGCTGGTGGAGCGCAGCGTGGTCGCGCGCGAGGCGTTCGGGCGCTGCCGTATGCATGAGCTGACCCGCCAGTACGGGCTGGCCATGCTGGACGAGCTGCCCCAGGCGCAGGCGCACCGCCGTCAATTTGCCCAGGGTGTGCTGGCGCGGCTGCTGGTGCTGGCGCCACGCCTGGTACGTGAAGAAGCAGCATTGCTGGACGAAGTGAAAGCCGACATCAGCACCCTGGCAGCGGCCTTTGAGCTGGCGCTGCAGTGGGCGGATGCCGATCAGGTGGATGCGCCGCTGGACGCCCTGTGCAGCATCTACCACCGGCTGGGGTGGCATTTTGCGGCGGCGCGGCTGCTGGAGGCGGCGCTTGAGCGCTACCCGCACGCGCCCGTGGCTTACCGCATTGCATGGCATTGCCGCGCTGGCGCAGTCACGCACAACCAGTATGGCTACCTGCATGACAACGCGCACTTTCGTGCTGCTGTTGCCCTGGCCGGTGTGGTGCTCCCGCGTGCCGGGGCGCTCGCGTGGGTGCTGGCACTGGGCCATGCGCTGCGCTCGATTTTCAGCCGGCCTGCGGCCAGCCTGGGGGAGCGCAACGCGCAACGGATGCTGGCCCATGCGATCACACGACTTCTCATGGGCCGCTTCATGGACGGCGCGAGCGCATCCGAGCTATGGGGCGGACTGGCGCTTGCCTGGGGCGCGGCCCGGCACTCGGCTGCGCCCGATGCGCGGCTGGCAGTCATGCTCAAGGCCCTGGCGTTCCTGAGCACCACGCGCCAGGGCTTTGTGGCCCGCAGGCTCGTGCGCCATGTGCGGTTGCGCCTGCGTGATGTGCAACCGGTGGAAGAGGCCTTTGCGTTGCAGCAACTGGGCAACTCGATGATCGTGCGGGGCCGCTGGGAAGTGGCCGAGGCCTACCTGCAGCGCGCAGCGGCGGCGCTTGCGTCGCTGGGCTATGGCTATGACTCGCTGGAGTGCCGGGCCCAGCTGAATGCCGTGCACCTGCACCAGGGTGATTTCACGCGCTTGCTGGAGGAAGTCCGTATCACCGAGGTCGAGGCCCGCACGCTGGAGCAGCCGGCCATCCTGCGCTGGTCCCTGATGTTCAAGGTGCAGGCCCTGCTGCGCAGCGGCCTGGGCAGCGTCGGCATGGCGCAAAGCTGCCTGCACGACATCCACGGTATCGCCGTGCGCCGCACCATGCTGGAAGACATCCGTACCCGCGGCCTTGAGGCCCTGGTGGCCTGCGCGCGGGGTGATCTGAGCCAGGTGCTGCTGCTTTCGCAGGAAGTCCTGGACCTGGCCCACTACGTCACCGCAGGGCGGTTCTACACGCTGCTGGCGTTTGCACTGGTGGTGGACGTTCTGCTGTACGTCGCAGGCCACGCCGACGCCGCGGGCCGCCAGGCACGGGGCCTGGCGCTGCAGGCCGTGCACAAGTACCTGAACTTGTCCGCGCACCTGCCGCTGCTGGCACCGCGACGCATGTTGTACCGGGGCTGGGCCGACTTGCTGCAGGGCCGGACCACGCTGGCCCTGCGTGCCTGGCAGCGCGGGCTGGATGCGTGCACCCGGTTTCCCTCGCCGTACGACGCAGCCCGGCTGCATCTGCTGGCGTCGCAGCACTGCACGGGCGAGCAGGCGGCGGTACATGCCCGCGAAGCCGCGCGCCTGTTCCTGGCTTGCGGTATGGCGGGGCCGTCGTACCCGATGATGCCTGGCGGCTGAGTCAGCCTGCGTCAAACGCGGCGCGCAGCCACTGCACTTGCCCGGCGTCAAGCAGCACCACGTCAAAGCGGCAGGGGGGCTCGTGGCCCAGGCGCATGAGGTAGTGGCGCGCCGCAAACACGATGCGCCGCTGCTTGAAGGCGCTGATGCTGGCGCCCGCGCCGCCGTGTGAGCCGCTCGTGCGCTGGCGCACCTCCACAAACACGACCGTGCCGTCACGCTCGCGCATGATCAGGTCGATCTCGCCGCCGCCGCGCCCCGGCGTCCGATAATTGCGCGACACCAGCCGCAAGCCCGCGGCCTGCAGGTGCGCCAGTGCGCGGTCTTCGCCCGCGTCGCCGCGCTCTTTGGTGGTTGGCTGTGCCTTGGGGATATCCATTGATCGCTTCTTTTTCTTCCGCCCTGGTGGCCGCGCGCGACGCGGCGGCACAGCAGCATTATCCGCAGGGTGCGCTGTACGTCGTGGCCACGCCCATCGGCAACCTGGCTGACATCAGCCTGCGTGCGCTGCATGTGCTGCAGCTGGCCGATGTGGTGGCCTGCGAGGACACGCGCCACACGCAATCGTTGCTGCGCGCGTACGGCATTGAGCGCACCGGTGCACAGTTGCTTGCGGTGCACCAGCACAACGAATCCGAAGCCGCGCAGGCGGTCGTACAGCGCCTGCAGCAGGGCCAGCGCATTGCGTACGCCAGCGACGCCGGCACACCTGCTGTCAGCGACCCGGGCGCGCGGCTGGTGGCCGCGGTGCGCGCAGCCGGCCTGCGCGTGGTGCCGCTGCCCGGCGCCAGCAGCATCACTGCGGCGCTCAGTGCGGCGGGCAGTGTGGCCTCGGACGGAGGCAGCGGCTTCCTGTTCGCGGGGTTTCTGCCCAGCAAGGCCGGCGAGCGTGATGGCGCCGTGCAGGTTCTGGCGGGCGAGTCGCGCGCCGTGGTGCTGCTGGAGGCGCCTCACCGAATGGAGGCATTGGCGCGGTCGCTGGCCGTGCTGGGCAGCCGGCCCGTGACGGTGGCGCGCGAGATCACCAAGCAGTTTGAAGAAATCGCCACGCTGGCTTGTGAAGGCTTGACCGCGTGGCTGGCGGCCGACGCACAGCGCCTGCGCGGTGAATTTGCCGTGGTGCTGCACGCCGTGGCCGATGCGCCGCAGGCCGACGACGGCCTGCGCGTGCTGCAACTGCTGCTCAGGGAACTGCCCGTGAAGACGGCGGTGAAGCTGGCCGCCGACATCACAGGCGGCAGCCGCAATGAACTGTATGAAGCCGCGCTGCGGCTCAAGAACTCAGACCGCTAACGGGTCTACGTCAACGGCCCAGCGGATCAGGCCTTTTTCGCGTGTGGCATGCAGCACCGCATGCCAATGCGTCAGGAAGTGCTGCAGCGCCGCGCGCGATGCGCTTTCCACCAGCATCTGGGCGCGTTCCACATTGGCCACGCGCTGCACGCTCATGGGCACGGCCGGGTACAGCGTGACATGTTCATGCGCAGGCACATCCAGCGCCGCCGCGCTCGCGGCGTTCAAAAAGGCCTGCGCTGCCTCCTGCGTGCGCGCCTCGGCCCGCACCAGCGCCTGGAACGAAAACGGCGGCATGCCCGCCTCTTCGCGCTCTTTCAGTTGCTGCGCGGCAAACGCCGGGTAGTCGTGGCGGCGCAGCGCGCCAAACAAGGGGTGCGTGGGGTGCCAGGTCTGCACCCACATCTCGCTGTTGCCGGCCTGCGCGGCGTCGCGCCCGGCGCGGCCCGCGGCTTGCATCAGCAGCCCGAACAACCGCTCGGGCGCGCGAAAGTCGCTGGAAAAAAGCGCTGCGTCGGCGTTCACTGCGGCCACCAGCGTGATGCGGCGAAAGTCATGGCCCTTGGTGATCATCTGCGTGCCCACCAGCACGTCCACCGCGCCTGCATGCACCTGGGCCAGTTGTGATTCGAGCGAGCCTTTGAGCCGGGTGGTGTCGGCGTCCATGCGGGCAATGCGCACCGGCTCGCCCTGCGCATTGCGCGTGTCGGCCAACAGCTCGGCCAGGTGCTCTTCCAGCCGCTCGGTACCGCGGCCCAGCGGTGCGATGTCCACATTGCCGCAGGCCGGGCAGGCACGCGGCACGCGCTCGGTGAAGCCGCAGTGGTGGCAGCGCAGCGTGCGGTCGATCTTGTGGAACACCCGAAAGGCACTGCAGTGCGGGCATTCGCTCTTCCAGTCGCAGGCGTTGCAGGCCAGCACCGGTGCATAGCCGCGCCGGTTCAGGAACACCAGCGACTGTTCACCGCGCGAAAGCCGCTGGCGGATCGCCTCCAGCAACTGCACCGAGAACACGGTTTTGGGGGGCTGCAGGTTCATGTCCACCAGCTTCACTGCGGGCAGTCGCCCGTCGCCAATGCGCGAGGGCATGGCCAGGCGCTGGTAGCGGCCTTTTTCGCAGGCCTGCCAGCTCTCAAGCGACGGCGTGGCCGAACCCAGCAGCACCTTGGCGCCTTCCAGCTTGCCGCGGTAGACGGCCAGGTCGCGGGCGGAATAGCGTGCGCCTTCCTGTTGCTTGTAGCTGGGGTCGTGTTCCTCGTCCACCACGATCAGGCCCAAAGCAGGCATGGACGCGAATACTGCCATGCGCGTGCCCAGCACAATGCGCGCCGCGCCGGTGTGTGCGGCCAGCCAGCTCTTCAGGCGCTGGGGGTTTGTCATGCCGCTGTGCAGAGCCACCACCGCGTCTGCGCCAAAGCGCGCGACAAAGCGCGACTCCAGCTGCGGCGTGAGGTTGATCTCTGGCACCATGACCAGCGCCTGGGCCTGCGGGTTGCTCTGAAGAAGGGCCTGTACAGCCTGCAAATACACCTCGGTCTTGCCGCTGCCCGTGGCGCCATAGACCAGAAAGGGGCCGGGGTTCGCCGCGATCTGCCCCAGTGCATGGGCCTGCTCGCTGGACAGTGCGACACCTTTGATGACAACTGACGCTGTCTCGGTCGCCTGTGATGCCACATCGGCCGGTTTGCGGCGCAAACGCCGCGCCAGCTGCAGGGCCGTCAGGCCACGAAGCTGTGGCGGCAGTGCCGCCAACGCCACTTCGCCGCCACTGCGCTGGTAATAATTCGCGGTGAAAGTAACCAATTGTCTCCATGCCGGAGCCAGCGGCAGGATGCCCTCCAGGGGCCCCAATATGGGCTTATCTTCCATCTCCAGCCGGCCATCATCGGGTGCGTCGAGGGCATCCCACACCAGCCCCAGCACCTCGCGCCGGCCCAGCGGCACTCGCACCAGCGTACCTGGCGCGAGTGGCAACTCACTTCGGTAGCTCAGCGGCCCGTGGATCGAACTGTGGGCAGGCGTTGCAACCAGAACGGCCAGGCGATGCGACATGAAATGGGGTGGGTTGAGAGTTTTTCTTAAGGTCAACTGTCGAAACATGCCTTAAGTCATTGATTCACAAACGATTTGATCTGGATTCAGTGTTTCTGTGGATAACTTTGTTGATATCCTGACGTGACTGGCTCGGAGCCCTTGAAAATCAAGGCTTTGGCTAATTTGCCTCCAAAAAAAGCAAACTGATAAGCCTATATAAATCAACCACTTGCGTGCGCTATTGGATTCATAGCAAGGTGGGCTGCGAGTACGGATTTTTTGCGCGCCGCAGCACAGCTTTTGTGCATAAGTCAAGCTCGCTGGCAAAGTTTTTGCTGGGAGCTTGACCTAGGGTACTCCCTGATGACGGGCCTGTCACGGTTCTGTCATGGCCCGTTCAGGTTCGCATCTGGCGCGAATGCGTATGCACGGCTTCGACCAGTGCCGTGACGTGTTCGGGCGGGGTGTGCTGGCTGATGCCATGGCCCAGATTGAAGATGTGGCCCGCCCCGGCACCGTCGCCCCGGTGCGGCGCGCCAAAGGCGTTCAGCACCTTGCGGGCCTCTGCAGCCACCTGCTCGGGCGCGGCAAACAGCACGTTGGGGTCCAGGTTGCCCTGCAGGGCATGGGTATCGCCGACCAGTGCGCGCGCCTGCGCCAGGTTCACCGTCCAGTCCAGGCCCAGCACCTCGCAGTCCAGCGCCTGCATCTGCTTGAGCCACTGGCCGCCGCCTTTGGTGAACACGATGCGAGGGATCTTCACGCCGTCGTGCTCGCGCTTGATCTGTGCCAGCACGCGCGCCGTGTAGGCCAGGCTGAAGGCCTGGAACGCGCCGTCGGCCAGCACGCCGCCCCAGCTGTCAAAAATCATCACGGCCTGGGCGCCGGCGTCGATCTGCGCGTTCAGGTAGGCAGCCACGGCGTCAGCATTGATGGCCAGCATGTGGTGCATGAGGTCGGGGCGGCTGTACAGCATGGTCTTGACCAGGCGGTAGTCGTCCGAGCCCGCGCCTTCGACCATGTAGCACGCCAGCGTCCAGGGGCTGCCTGAAAAGCCGATCAGCGGCACGCGGCCGTTGAGCGCGCGGCGGATCGATGTGACTGCGTCAAACACGTACTTGAGCTTGTTGAGGTCAGGCACCTGCAGCGCCTTGACGGCGGCTTCGTCGCGCACGGGGGAGGCGAACTTCGGGCCCTCGCCCAATGCAAAGCTCAGGCCCAGGCCCATGGCGTCAGGCACGGTCAGGATGTCGCTGAACAGGATGGCCGCGTCCAGCGGGTAGCGCTCAAGCGGCTGCAGCGTGACTTCGGTCGCGTAATCGGTGTTGGTGGCCAGGCCCATGAAGCTGCCAGCCTGTGCGCGCGTGGCACGGTACTCAGGCAGGTAGCGCCCGGCCTGGCGCATCAACCAGATGGGGGTGTGGGGGGTGGCAAGGCGCCAGCAGGCGCGCAGGAAGGTGTCGTTTTGAAGGGGTGCGAAGCTCATGTGCTTATTGTGGCAGGCGGATCAGTGGGACATCAGTGGGGCATTTACGGGGTAAGCCCGGCAATTTCGGCAAAAGCGCCCAGCGCGTCCTTCATGAGCTTGCGCGCTTTCTCGCTGGCGTGCTGCATGCGGCCAAAGTCGTGCGTCATGCGCGGCGCGCCAAAGAATTCGCAGCGCGCGCCCACCATGCGAAGCCAGTCGTGCAACTGGATCGCGTCGTCGTGCGCCACGTCCTGCTCGGCCGCCAGCAGCACAGTGACCGGCGGGTTGTCGATGGGGGCATTGCCATGCATCAGCACGGCGCGTTCGTCCCACAAATCCCACTGGCCGTGCAAAAAGCCGTGCCAGGCGCGGATGGCGTCGGTGCGCGAGAACACGGGCGACGACGCGCACCGGATGTAGCTGGCGGAGTTGAAGTCGGGCTTGACCAGCGGGCACAGGCCCAGCACCGCATCCACGCTGCCCGGCTGCAGGCGGGCCAGGCGCCACGCGGCCTGCAGCGCGGCATGCCCGCCGCTGCCGTCGCCGCCCACCAGCAGCCGCGCGGGCCGCACGCCCAGCTTGGTGCGGCCTTCCAGCAGTGTGCGCAGCGCCAGCAACGCCGATTCGCTGCTTTGCAGCAGCGGGTTGCCCGTGGCGGCCGGCAGTTGCACGCAGGCCACCGCCACGCCCAGGTCATGCGCCAGCTGGCGACACAGGCCGTCGTGGGTGTCCAGGTCGCCCGCTGCCCAGCCGCCGCCCACAAACCAGGCCATCAGCACGGGCGCCTGCGCGCCGGTGGGCCAGTGCATGCGTGCGGGCAGCGGCTTGCCGCCGGGGCGCAGCTTGAAGTCGCCGCTGGTCACGGGCACCAGCACTGACGGCAGGCGGCGCGACGCGGCGGCATAACGCTGCACCTGCGCGGCCATGTCGGTGGGGTCGCGCGGCGGCGGCAGCTCGCGTTGCAGCTGGTCGATGAAGTCGTGCAGGTCGGGGTCGATTTGCATGGCGGGGCAGTCGTTCTATACGGCGCGGCGCAACGCCTGGTCGATGTCCCACAGGATGTCGTCGGCGTCTTCAATGCCTACCGACAGGCGAACCATGTCGGACCGCACACCGGCGCGGGCCAGCTCGGCCTCGTCCAGCTGGCGGTGGGTGGTGGACGCGGGGTGGATCACCAGGGTCTTGGCGTCGCCGATGTTGGCCAGGTGGCTCATGAATTCGCCGGCGTCGATGAAGCGTTCGCCCGCTCGCGCCGGGTCTGCTGCCTTGATGCCGAAGGTGAGGATGCCCGAGCAGCCTGGCGTGCCGTCGATGATGCGGAACTGCTTTTGGGCCAGAGCATGGTGGGGTGAACCACTGAGGCCGGGGTAGTTGACCCAGCTGACCAGCGGATGGCCGCTCAGGAACTGCGCCACGGCCAGCGCGTTGCGGCAATGCGCCTGCATGCGCAGGTGCAGGGTTTCGATGCCCTGCAGGATCAGCCAGGCATTCAGCGGCGACAGGCTGGCGCCGAAGGTGCGGTTGACTTCCATGCGCGCCTTCATGGTGTAGCCAAAGTCGCCAAAGGTCTCGTAGAACTTCACGCCGTGGTAGGCGCGGCTGGGCTCCAGCATGTCGGGGAATTTGGGCGCCGACAGGGGCGAGCCCCAGTCAAATTTGCCGGACTCCACCACCACTCCCGCCATGGTGGTGCCGTGCCCGCCCAGGTATTTGGTGGCGCTGTGCACCACAATGTCGGCGCCAAAGGCAAACGGGTTGCACAGGTAGGGGCTGGCTACGGTGTTGTCGATCACCAGCGGCAGGCCGTGCTCGTGCGCGATGGCCGCTACGGGTTCGATGTCAAACACATTGACCAGCGGGTTGCCCAGTGTTTCGCCGTACACAGCGCGGGTGTTGGGCCGGATCGCGCGGCGGAAGTTGCCGGGGTCTTGCGGGTCGACAAACGTGGTCTCTATGCCCAGGCGCGAAAAGCCGATGCCCAGTTGCCCGACCGTGCCGCCATACAGCGTGGACGCAGCCACGATATGGTCACCCGCTTTGAGGATGGCCAGCAGCGCCGTCATCTGCGCCGCCATGCCGGTGGCACACGCCAGCGCAGCGCGCCCACCTTCCAGCGAAGCCACGCGTTCTTCCAGCACCGCCACCGTCGGGTTGCTGATGCGGCTGTAAACATTGCCAAAGGTCTGCAGGTTGAACAGGCTGGCGGCGTGTTCAGCGCTGTCAAACACGAAACTGGTGGTCTGGTGGATGGGTGTGGCCCGTGCGCCCGTCACCGGGTCGGGGGTCGCGCCAGCGTGGATGGCTCTTGTGCCGAAGCCGTAGTCTCTGTCTTTTGTCATTTGCATTGCTCCTGCGGCATTCGTGGCACCGCGCGGCAAAGGCGTGCGCGGACACCCGTCAACGCTTCACTAAAGCGGTCGCTTGCGGCGACTGCCTTGGCCTTGCAGGCCGCCCCGGGCCAGAGGCCCTCCTGCTCGCCAGGCACAAACAGTCCGCAGGGACTGTTTGTGTCCGGGCTCGCCTGCTCGGTCTTGCGGCCCGCCGCAGAACTCGCTGCGCGCTGCGCGCTACGCTCAAACAGCTGCGGCAAGCCAGTCAACGTGCGCGCTTCGCGCGTGGCCGCAAGCCCTGCGCTGCTCAGCGCTTTAGAGGCGCATTGCCGGGTGTCCGCGCACGCCTTTGCAGAGGCAGACTTGGCGCACCACTGGTGGCGTACCTGTGCCCGGCTTCGCGGCAGGCGGTGCCCGGCGGGGGCGATCTCTGTGGCGGCGAGGAGCGCAGGCGCAGGGTCGGCGCGCGCAGCGCGCTTCGTTTCTAGCTCGCCGCGGCTGTTAGAACGGAGTGCGCAGCACGAAGTGAGTTC
>CALRYY010000013.1:0-61012 GCA_943372515.1 Ramlibacter sp. 2FC
CCGGGGCATGGCCCCGGCGGTGCGGCGCTTTCTGGACTTTTTGGGCGAGCGCGCTACGGTAGAAGGGCTGGTCGCGCCCGTTGGGGCGCTGCAAGGCATGTAAGTTTCACGGCCCCTGTCACGACTGTTCCGCATGAAGAAAATCCTGCTGCTCATTGTTTCCCACACCGCCGTGCTGGCGGCCGGGTTTGCGCTGGGCGTGTACCTGTTGCCCATCCTCACGGCGCAGGCGGCCCCTGAACAGGCCCAGCTGGACGCCGCAGCGGCGGCGGCCACTTACCGCGCGACTTTGCGCCGCGACCTGCCCGGCAGTGACGCGCTGCACTGGGGCGAAGGCACGGTCACCCTCAGCGCCGCACAGGTGGCCCACAGCGGCCGCCTGGCGCCGGGGCCGGCCTACCGTCTGTATCTGACGCCGCGCTTTGTAGACACGGGCGCGGCGTTCCAGCAGATCAAGACGCAGTCGGTGGCCGTGGGCGACATCAAGTCGTTTGACGGATTCATCCTGCCGGTACCTGCTGGCGTGGACACGGGGCGCTACGGCAGCCTGGTGATCTGGTGTGAGGCTTTCCAGCAGTTCATCACATCAGCGTCGTACCGCTGAGTCGCCCGGAACTTATCCCGGGCAGCTACCCCAAACCATCGCACAATGCCGCTGGGTGCAAAAGCCCGGTGATTGGTAGAGAACCTGGAGGTCGCTTGATTCTGTTGAACTGGTTGGATACGCACCCGCGCCGGGTGTTTGCGGCGATTGCCGCCGTTTGTGTGGCCATGCTGGCTTTTGGGCTGTACCTGCAGCATGGGGTGGGGCTGGAGCCTTGCCCGATGTGCATCGTGCAGCGCTATGCGCTGATCCTGGTAGCGGTACTGGCCGCGCTGGCCGCATTGCTCAAGGGGCGCAGTGCCCACATTGTGCTGGGTGTGCTTGCGCTGCTGATGGCCGGTTTTGGCGCCTTCGTGGCGGCGCGCCAGAGCTTTCTTCAGTGGTACCCGCCCGAAATCGTGTCCTGCGGGCGTGACTTCTACGGAATGATTGAAACTTTCCCGCTCAAGCGCGCCGTGCCCATGATCTTCAAGGGCAGCGGCGACTGCACCAAGATCGACTGGACCTTTTTGGGGCTGTCGATTGCCAACTGGTCGTTCGTGTGTTTTGCGCTGTTCTGTGCGGTGTTCCTGATGCTGCTGGTGTGGCGGCGTCGTGCGGGCTGATTCAGTCCTGGGCCGCCAGCAACTGCCGGATTTCTGATTGAATCCGTGCAATGACCGGGGCCCAGTCGCCCCGGCGGGGTTGGCGGAACAGGCGCGCACTGGCGTACCAAGGGGTGTCTTCGCGGTGCGCCATCCAGCGGTACTCCGCAGCACAGGGCAGCATGATCCAAACCGGTTTGCCCATCGCTCCCGCCAGGTGGGCCGTGCTGGTGTCGACCGTAATTATCAGATCCATGGCATTGCATAGCGCCGCCGTATCTCCGAAATCCCGGAGTTCGTCGCCGAAGACGGCCAATTGCGGATGCCCGGCGAGCGTGTCCTGATCGCGGGTTCGAATAATTTTCTGCAGGCA
Source organism: Ramlibacter sp. 2FC (assembly GCA_943372515.1). Taxonomy (GTDB): domain Bacteria; phylum Pseudomonadota; class Gammaproteobacteria; order Burkholderiales; family Burkholderiaceae_C; genus RAM1. Next base: position 1,562 of record CALRYY010000013.1, read on the forward strand.
ACAGAATTCGATTCCCGGCTCCTGAAGCAAACAGGACAGCGTCGAGAGGGGCATGCTGCGGTTGTGGTCGTTCAAATGCTCAGGGTTGCCGCTCCAGACTAATCCGACCCGCAGCCCGCGTGCCGGCCCCAGCCGCCGATGCCACAGGGCTGTTTTGACGGTGTCGGCCTGGATATAGCCCTTTGCCTTTGGAACGTTGTCCGGCCTGGCGCCGAACACCATCGGGAGGGACATGAAGTGACAGTAGTAGTCGCAGCGGGGCGCCTGTTCTCCGGCAGCCGCTGCGGCCGCCGTCGCGCCTGGCACAAGCAGGTCGCGCAGCTCCGATTGCAGCGCAGTGGATACATGCGCACCCATTTCAGCGATGATTTGGGCGTAGCGGAAGAAATTCAGCGTGTCGCCCAGTCCACCTTCCGCAATCAGCAGGATCGACTTGCCCGCAAGTGCTTGCCCACGCCATGGCTCAGGGGTGCCTGGCAATGCCGGAGTGGCCCACGATTGCAGATGGATGCGGCTTTCGAACCTGTCCCATCCGCGCGTCCAATCGCCAACCGACAGCCAGCAGGTAGCCAGTCCATAGTGGGCCTTGTGCTGGTCCGGATCGTTGCTGGCCACGTCCTGGTACAAGGCGATGGCTGCCTCGTACTCACCCATGAATTCATGCAGGGTCGCGCAGAGCAATCGTGTATCCAGGTCATCGGGCTGCAACGCCAGGAGCCTGTGGGCCGCCTGAAGGGCCTGGGCCAGGGCCGCGCTGCCACCGGCCGCTTCGTCGATGCGCACCAGCGTCTGGATTTTGTTGTGATGGGCCTGGATGTGCCCGGGGGCCAGCGCCAGTGCACGGTCGAAACTCGCCAACGCCTCGTCATGGCGTTTCATCATGACCAGCGCTGTGCCGCGGTTGAAGTGCGCCTGTGCATCGTCAGGCCGGAGTTGCAGTGCCTGGTCACAGGCCTGGAGCGCTTCGTCAAAGCATTCCAGGTCGAACCAGGCCTGGGCCTGGCAGGTCCAGACAAACGGGTGCAGGGGCATGAGTTGCGCCGCACGTATCAGGGGCGTCAGGGCGGCCCGGGGCTGGCCGTCTTGGCGCAGCGCGTGGCCCAGCAGGAAGTTCGCATCGAAATTGTCCGGGTCCAGTCCAAAGGCACGGTCGTACAGTTGCCGCGCCGATGCCAGGTCCCCTTTCAGGTGCCGCGTTCGTCCCTGCGCTACAAGCCCGGCAGCGGACAAGCCTTCGGCATCGGCGCTCATGGGCAGGGCGCCCCGACTACCTCAAGACCCGTGTCCGTGGCCGCGCGCCTAGCCCTGAGCGCGAGCAACTCGTTGCGGACGCGGGCAATCACGCTGTCCCAGTCGCCTCGGCGGGGCTGACGGAACAGGCGCGCGTGCGCATACCAGGGCGAGTCCTCGCGCTCGAGCATCCAGCGCCATTCGGCGACTGCGGGCAGCAGCAGCCACAGCGGCTTGCCCAGCGCACCGGCCAGGTGGGCGACGCTGGTGTCAGCGCAGATCACGACATCCATTGCGTCACACAGCGCGGCGGTATCCGCGAAGTCATGCAATTGCGGGCCATAAAAGCGCAAGTTGCTCAGGCGCGCATGGGCCTGCCGGTCGGTGTCGCGCATGACTTGCTGCAGGCATACGAAATCAATGCCTTCGAGCGCCAGCAGGCCCGACAGCCGGGCCAGTTGCAGGCTGCGGTTGTGGTCATTGCCATGAAACGGATCGCCGCTCCACACGAGTCCCACGCGCAGCCGTGTGGCGGGCCCCAGTTGCTGGCGCCATGCCGCTGCCAGGGCCGCATTGGCGCTTAGATAGCCTTGCCTGCCTGGGACGGTCGAGGGCGTGATGCCCAGCCGGTGCGCCAGCGACAGGATCGGACAGTGGTAGTCGAACGGACCGGCGGGGGCCGTACCCTGGACGTTGCCCGGGTCCAGCAGCCGCTGCAGCGCGGGCGGCAGGACGAGCGATACCGACCCCGCCAGCGCGCGCAGGGGCTCGACGAAGCGAAAGAACTGGATCACGTCGCCGAAGCCCCGTTCGGCGACGACGGCGATGGATTTTCCCGCCAGCGATTCGCCTTTCCACAGGGGTGCGCCGGTATCGCGGCGCCAGGCCTGTATGCGCGGGCGGAACCAGCGCCTTTCGTGGGCGAGCCAGCCTTGCTGCCACTGGCCGAGGCTCAGCAGGCACCGGCCTTCGCCATAGGCGGCATCGTCCCAGTCGGGCCGCAGCTGCAGCGCTTTACGGTAACTGGCCAGGGCGTCAGGGATGTCGCCCGTGCGTTCCAGCACGGCACCGCGCCCTTCGTGGGCCTGCGCCCAATGCGGGGCGCGCGCGATGGCAGTGTTCAGGTGCTGCAGGCATCGGCGCAGTGTCTCGGCTTCTTGCGGGTCGCGGCCGAGTCCGGACAGCAGAATCCGCGTGACATCGACATGGCCTTGCGCCGGCTCCGGCGCTGCATCGAGAAACGCGTTGCACGCCGCGACGGCCTCGTTGTGGCGATGCAGCATATGAAAACAGGCCGCACGGGTAAGCAGCGCGCTGACCTGACCGGGGTCACTGGCCAGCGCACGGTCGCACGCCATCAACGCTTCATCGTGACGATCCAGCGACCATAGGGCCTGGGCGCGATACGTCCAGAGCAGGGGACTGCCAGGGATCAGGCGTTCGGCCACGTCCAGGCAGATCAACGCTTTCTCGGGCTGGCCGAGCTGGTTCAGCACATGGCCGCGCAGCAGTGCTGTGGGCGCATGGTTTGGCTGGCGTTCGCAGGCTGCTCGCAGGTGCTTTTCGGCCGTTTCGAACGCAAGATGTTTCACGGCGATCAATGCGGACAGAAAATGCGCAGCGACGTTGGAGGGGTCCGCCTGCAGTGCGCGCGTGTAGCATTCCAACGCGCCGTGCAGGTCCGCGTCCTGATGCAGGGATTGGCCTTGCGCCACGTAGCTGGTGGCTGTCGGCTGATGGTCTGTATTCATCGGTCTACCTCCGGTCATGTCGACCGTGTGCCGATGAAGTCTAGGAGCGGGTGTGCGGAAACAGACCTATACAAAAGACTGGATGCGAAGCGGGCGCTCGTCGCATTTGCCCTGGGTGACGGTGAACGTCATCGTCGTACCGCAAGGGAAGTTCGGCCGCCGGATGCCGCAGGGCCCCAACCTTGGCCATTTGTACATCGACCAGGAATGAGCGTGACAGGTTGTTCAGCGGACAGCCCGTGGCGCCGCCCGAGATCGTTTCCTGCGGGCGTGACTTCTACGGAATGATCGAAACCTTCCCGCTCAAGCGCGCCGTGCCCATGATCTTCAAGGGCAGCGGCGACTGCACCAAGATCGACTGGACCTTTTTGGGGCTGTCGATTGTCAACTGGTCGTTCGTGTGTTTTGCGCTGTTCTGTCTGATCTTCATCGCGTTGCTGTTGCGGCGAGTTCGGCAAGGTCATCGCACACGCGGTTGATCAAGCCGTCCCAGTCGCCCTGACGGGCCTGGCGGAACAACCGGGCCCGCGCATACCAGGGTGAGTCTTCGCGGTCCTGCATCCAGCGCCAGTCGGCATGCTGGGGCAGAAGTATCCACACCGGTTTGCCCATTGCCCCCGCCAGGTCCAGGTGCGAATCTGCCTGCACGTAACCCTGGGCTGCGGGCATGTTGGACGCTGTGATGCCCAGCCTGTGGGGCTGCGACAGCAAAGGACAGTGGCAGTCGAAGCGGCCGGCGAAGGTGTTTCCGAAGGTATTGCCCGTCAGGTGCTGGCGCGCCGGTACAGCGCGCGCAGGGCGCCGCCGCAGGCGCAGTGCAGCCGATGGCCTGGTACTGCGCTGGGACTCCCCTATCGGAGGCGGGTGGCGGGTTGCCGCGCTGGTGCAGGCTTGGTCGGGGCAGGTGCGGGCGCGTTGAACCGGGCCAGCACTTCGGCAAACTGCTGCGGGTCGCTTTGCGCCAGGCGGTTCAGGGCATCGACCGCCGACTGTGCCAGCTTGTCGCGGCCGCGGCGCTTGACGCCTTCGATGTCATCGCGCATGGACTTCAGCTGCGCCAGTGAATCGGCGGCCTTGGCGGCGGGGATGCTGCCTTTGTCGGCCAGCGACAGCAGCACTTCGGTGATCAGGCCGAGCTGGCGGCCGTAGGACGCGACGTCAAAGATCTGCTCCTCCAGCTCGGCATTGCCTGCTTCGGGGCGGATGCCCGAGAAGAACCAGTGCGTGTCCGGCTCGATGCGCTGGGCCACGCTGCCGCTGAAGGGAAAGTGATACTGGGGCGACCAGAACCAGAGCCATGGAACCATTTGGAGCCTCCCTGAACAAGATTGACGCTCAACGATAGCGCCAATTGCGCGGCGTGTCAGCCCGCGTTGAGCTTTTTGACCAGCACCAGGCTCTTGCGGTCCCAGTTGTACTTGCGTTTGCGCGCCTCGGGCAGCCAGTCGGGGTCCACCTGGACAAAGCCGCGTTTGAGGAACCAGTGCATGGTGCGCGTGGTCAGCACAAAAATGCTGTCCAGGCCCAGGGCGCGGGCGCGCTGCTCGATGCGGCGCAGGATCTTTTCGCCGTCGCCCTGGCCCTGGCTCTGGGGCGACACGGTCAGCGCCGCCATCTCGGCCGTCTTCGCCTCGGGGTAGGGGTACAGCGCGGCGCAGGCAAAGATCACGCCGTCGTGTTCGATGATGGTGTAGTTGGCCGCGTCGCGCTCGATCTCGGTGCGGTTGCGCTTGACCAGCGTGCCGTCGCGCTCAAACGGCTCGATCAGCTGCAGGATGCCGCCCACGTCGTCGGCCGTGGCCTCGCGCAGCTCTTCGAGCTTTTCGTCGATCACCATGGTGCCCACGCCATCGTGCACGTAGATCTCAAGCAGCAGCGCGCCGTCCAGCGCAAACGGCAGGATGTGGCTGCGCTCCACGCCGGCCTTGCAGGCCTTCACGCAATGCTGCAGGTAAAACGCGGTGTCGGTGGGGCGCTGGCCGGGCGCCACCTGCGCCAGCAGCTGTTCGGCGGCGGCCAGCGGCAGCTCGGTGTCGATGGGGTTATCTTCACCTTCGGGCTCGTCGGGCTTCAGGCGGATGCCCGGGATCTCGGTCACAAAGATCAGCTTGTCGGCCTGCAGGGCTATGGCCACGCTGGTGGCCACTTCTTCCATGGTCAGGTTGAAGGCTTCGCCCGTGGGCGAAAAGCCAAACGGCGACAGCAGCACCATGGCGCCAAAATCGAGCGTGCGGGTGATGCCGCCCACGTCCACCTTGCGCACCAGGCCGCTGTGCTGGAAGTCCACCCCGTCCAGCACGCCCACCGGGCGCGCGGTGATGAAGTTGCCTGAGATCACCCGCACCGTGGAGCCGGCCATGGGCGTGTTGGGCAGGCCCTGGCTGAAGGCGGCTTCAATCTCGTAGCGCAGCTGGCCGGCGGCCTCCTGGGCGCAATCCAGTGCGACCTCGTCGGTGATGCGCATGCCGTGGGAATAGCGGGCCTCGTGGCCCTTGGCGCGCAGCTGTTCGTTCACCTGGGGGCGAAAACCGTGCACCAGCACAATGCGCACGCCCATGCTCTGGATCAGCGCCAGGTCTTGCGCCAGGTGGGCCAGCTTGCCGGCGGCAATCGCCTCGCCACAGATGCCCACCACAAAGGTCTTGCCACGGTGCGTGTGGATGTACGGCGCCACGGAACGGAACCACGGCACAAAGGTGAAGTTGAAGACGGCTGACATCGGCAGGAGTGTAAGTGCGTTTGCCTCGGGCCACTGCCACGGCTAGAGTGTGGTGTTTAGCGTCAGGCGGTACAGGGGATGGAAGCGATTGCGACGGGTTTTTGGGGGAGCTACTTCGGCACAGTCGGGCTGATGCTGGCGGGCTCCGCGTTTGCCTGGGCCCGGGGGTTGCGCCGCATTGGCATCAACGCCGCGCTGTCGGCGCTGGCGTCGGCCTTCTTTGTCATTGCCTTTCTGGGTTGGCTGCCAGTGGGTGACCTTGGCACCGCCGCGCGGGTTCTGGCTCATGTGGCCACCATCACCTCGTCCCTTCTGGCCTGGATGCTGCTGTACATGCTGGGCTTGCTGCGCCAGCGCAAGGCTGCCCGGCTGGCCACGGGCGCTTTGGTGTTGGCTGCACTGGCAGTGGTACTGGCGGGCTGGCTGATGCCCCCTGACCGGGCGCTGGCCCTGAGCGCTGGCGTGGCCTGCAGCCTGGGCGTGCTGGCGCTGGGTACGGCGGTGCGCAGCGCGTTGCGCGGCGACCGGCTGACCTGGGCGGCGGTGGGGGCCGTGTTCTGCATGCTGGTGGCGCTGGTGGGCCTGAGCTGGACGGCGGTATCGGGCGGGCGGGTGCCCTGGCAGCTGCATGCGTTCAGTGCGCTGGCGGCCACGGGCTACCTGGCCATCATTGCGGCCGTGCTGTGGGGCCGCTATTCGTACCTGATCGAGCTGCGCCAGGTCATGGCCTATGGCCCGGCGTACGACCCGGTCACGCGCATGCGGTCGCACGCCGAAACCGGCCAGATGGTGGGGGCGGCGTTTTACCGGCACGACGGCGAGCCGCTGTCGGTGGGCGTGGTGGCCATCGCCATCAGCAACCTCTATGCGCTGGAAAAGCTGCACGGGCGGGCCGCCGTGAACCATGCGCTGTTCGTCACTGCGGCGCGGCTGCGCCGCTCGGTCAGTGGCGGGGTAGAGATGGGCCGTCTGGGTGACGACGGCTTTTTGCTGTTGTTGCCCAAGATGCGCAACCCCGAGCGGCTGATCCGCCTGGCGCGCGCCGTGGTGGTGCGGCTGCAGCGGCCTGTGGCCCTGAGCACCAGCCGCGACCCGGCCGAGCTGGAGACCAGCCAGACCTACTGGGAGGCCGACGTGGGCGTGGGTGTGCTGGCAGCAGCCCACCCCAACATCCGCGCCGCCAGTGCCGTGGCCATGGCACGTGCCATGTCGCGCAGCGCCTGGGCCTACCCCGGGCGCATTGCGTGGTACGACCAGGCAGCGGGGCAGATCGCGGAGCTGCCGGCGGACGGCGTCTAGCGCCCGGCTACATTAGCAGCGCAGCAGCAGGGCAGGCATATGGACATGATTTCGGCGGGTTTTTGGGGAGGCTACTTCACTGTGGCAGCGATCATGCTGCTGGAGATCGCCTACATCATGCGGCATGGGCTCTACCAGATTCCCATCAACGCCTTCGTTTCGCTGTCGGTGGCCACCGCGTTTGTGGTGGTGTTCCTGGGCGGCCTGCCTCTGGACACACCTGGCACCGTTGCCATGGTGCAGGCGCACGTGGGCATCCTGACCGCGACGCTGTTGGCCTACATGCTGCTGGAGCTGTTTGGCTACCTGCGCCTGCGTGTGACGGTTCGCATGGTCATCCTGGGCCTGGCCGGCGCGGCGGTGCTGGCGGTGTGGACGGTGGGGCCGACGCGGGCCGTGTGGGCAAGCGCGCTGGTGAGCTGCTGTCTCGCGTTGTTCGCGCTGGGCTTTTGCCTGCGCGGCTTGTATTACAGCGAGCGGATGACATGGGCGGCGTCCGGCGCGGTGTTTTTCATGCTCGTGACGATCATCGGCCTGCACTGGACGGCGATCTGCGCGGGGCAGGTGCCGTGGCAGGTTCACGCCGTCAGTGCGGTAGCGGCCACGGCTTACCTGATCACCGTGGCTGCGGCGCTGTGGGGGCGCTACACCTACCTGACCGAGGTGCGCCGGGTGCTGGCCCACGGGCCCAGCTACGACCCGGTCACGCGCATGCCCTCGCACACCGAGACCACCCAGCTGGCCGAGGCAGCTTTCTTCCGGCACGAAGGCGAGCACATCCAGGTGGGCGTGCTGGCGGTGACCATCGGCAACCTGTACGCGCTGGAAAAGCTCCATGGCCGCGCGGCCTTCAACCATGCCATGTTTGTCTGCGCAGGCCGGCTGCACCGGCTGGGTCTGCGCCAGGCCACCATGGGACGGCTGGGCGACGACGGCTTTTTGCTGCTGCTGGGCAACCTGCGCGATCCCGAGCGCCTGGTGCGGGAGGCCCGCACGGTGCTGGTGCGCCTGAGCAAGCCCGTGGTGCTGAGCACACAGCGCGATGAGGGCAAGATCGAAAGCGGCCAGACGCAATGGGTCGCGGATGTGGGCGTGGGAATCATCGCGGTGGCCGACGCGCGGATCGCCGCCAGCCGCGCGGTGACCCGTGCCCTGTCCATGGCGCGTACGGCCCTGTCGTACCCGGGTCGGGTGGCCTGGTACGACAACGACAGTGGCCAGATATCGGAACTACCGCTTCAGGCGCACTGACGGTGTCCCGACATGCGGCACCGGGGCAAAGGGCCAACTCATTGCCTACGACCAGCTGAGGCGCATCGTCGCCATCAGCCTGGTCAAACGCCTTGCCGAAGAGTTGAATCATGACCGACGGCATCTTGCTGACCGAAGCGCAGACTGCATACTGATCCTGCCGCCCAGCAGCTTACCCCGCCGGATCGCGGCATGCCGAGGGGCGGCTCGAATTGCACTGCCCCTGCCCGCGACGATATTTGGCGGCGTCAGACTTGGTCGTCGTTCGAAGTATGCAAATTCGAAAGCTCTATCTGCCCTGATCCCTTGCAATCAGGAGCAGCGACATTTCCAGGGAGCAGCGTCGTATCTTCGGAGAGAAGAGACGTGTGTGAGTCCTCTTGATGCTCGCTACTCACCGAGAGTTCGATTTCTTGGGCGTCGGACGAACGGCGCGACCCACTAGGGGTTGCAGGTGCAATGTCGGCCGGTCCGCCAGGTCCACCGCCAGGTCCGCCAGGTCCGCCAGGTCCGCCAGGTCCACCAGGTCCACCGCCAGGTCCACCACCAGGTCCACCACCAGGTCCGCCACCAGGTCCACCAGGAGGAACGGCTGGGCCGCCTCTCCACCAATCCGCAAGCATGGAGGCGCTCTTTCCGATGACGACCAATGCCGCCACCACCGATAGGCCTATCACTGCCCCCCCGCTGGACGTTCTCCAGAAGCTTGGCCCCGGACTGACATCCACGCGGCAATGCTGTTCGAACTTTCCATCCTTGACCATTTTCTCGACGCCGGAGCGGGTGGCATTGGTTATGGGTGTTACCACGGTCACCAAATCCGTGCCGCCTGGAACTATCGGCATGTCGCAGACGGCGAAGTTCATTTTTTCAAGTTCGGAGACCGTTTTGTCTGGCTGCAGCAGGAGCGTCGACGCGGTGGGCCAGTCGTGGAAGACGCACCCAAAATCCTGGAAGAGCGTAGTGCTGAGCTTCAGGCGCTCCTGGGTCTCAGGCAACGAGGCTCGACCGAAATAGGCTTGCGGGGAAATCCGGTCGGCTTCATCAAGGTCCTGGTTGGCATGAAGACTGAACTGGCTGTCGCTCGTGCCGGCTGCTTCGATCCCGTCGACAACAATATCTGCAAGTTCCGAGACAGGTTTGCCGACATCGAATATGTACCCACCACAAGAATGAGAATAATCTGCGAAAGCCTTGGATATGTAAAAGTTCTCGATGCCCAGATTCTCGGCAAGCGCGCGTACCAGGTCTTTCGCGGTCCGTCCCGTTTGCGTGAGCTGCGGGGTCGCCCCTGTGCTGCCCACCAGGTACAGCATGAAGCCGCTTCTGAACAGCCCCTTGACATCTTTAAGCGTGAGGCCGCCGGAGACTCTGGGAGGCGTCGTCGTGATCGTGGTCGTGGTCTTGTCCGGGGCGAATCGGGGACGCGCCTGGGAGCCGATGGAGCCGGAACCGATGGGGGTGCTCATCACAGGCTCCTTCAGGCGTAGCTGGCAGTGACGGCCTCGCTTGGCGCGACGGACGCCAAGGCGGCGGGCGCCAGGAAGTGAGTCTGGCGCCATTCCAGCACCAGATTCACCCCTTGCTCCACCATTTGGTAGATCGTGTCGCCGTTCATGCGTGCCAGTGGAAACGCCCACTGCAGCATCGCCGCATGGGACTGCGGATGGCAACTCAGCACGGGCTGGTGGGCGCGCAGGTTGTTGAAATTGGTCTGCAGCATGGTTTGCAGAATGCGGGCGAAATCACTGTGCGCGGAGTCGGGCGTGCCCATGTGAAAAATGACGAACGCGTGGTCAGGGTCGTCGAACGGTCTGGCCATGAGATCCACGGCGACTGTGCGCCACAGGACGGTGAAGGCAACGAGGCCGTCGTTCTGCTCATGTAGTTCGGGCGATGCAACCTGGGCAGCAGCGCAGAAATCGGCGCAGAGGGTGGTGAAGTCGTATGACATGGTGCTCCTGAGGGATGTAGGTGCAGACAGCTTGTCTTGCAATGAAATTTTTTGACACAGACTTTGGTAGAGCAGAGACCGGATTCAGACCTTTGTCTGATAATCACCAGCTTTGTCACGCCTGCCCGGCGTCGTTTGCTCCTTTGAATATCCAGTTCCCCGAATCCCTGCCCGTCTCGGGCAAGCGCGACGAGATCTCGGCCGCCATTGCGGCGCACCAGGTCGTGATCGTCTGCGGCGAAACAGGGTCGGGCAAAACCACGCAGTTGCCCAAGATCGCCTTGGCCATGGGGCGGGGCAAGCTGAATGCAGCGCCAGGCCAGAAGGGCCAGCTCATCGGCCACACCCAGCCGCGGCGTATTGCCGCCAGCAGCGTGGCCAAGCGCATTGCCGAGGAACTGAACACGCCGCTGGGCGAGGTGGTGGGCTACAAGGTGCGCTTTCAGGACCGCCTGAGCCGCGACGCGTCGGTCAAGCTCATGACCGACGGCATCTTGCTGGCCGAGACGCAGACCGACCCGCTGCTCAAAGCCTACGACACCCTCATCATCGACGAGGCGCACGAGCGCAGCCTGAACATCGACTTTCTGCTGGGCTACCTGCGCGAGATACTGCCGCGCCGGCCCGACCTGAAGGTGGTGGTGACCTCGGCCACGATTGATGCGGACCGGTTTGCGCAGCATTTCGCAAGCGCCAGAGGGCCGGCGCCCGTGATCATGGTGTCGGGGCGCATGTTCCCTGTGGAGCAGCGCTGGCGGCCATTTGAAGAGAGTCGCGATCACGACCTGAATGACGCGATTGCCGACGCTGTAGATGAACTGTGGACAGGCAACGCAGCAGGCGACATCCTCGTCTTCCTGCCCGGCGAGCGCGAAATCCGTGAGGCCGCCGACCACCTGCGCAAACACCTGTCGCACAGCCCCCTGACCCGCACAGCCGAGGTGCTGCCGCTGTTTGCACGGCTGAGCCAGGCCGAGCAGGACCGTATCTTTGACAGCCACAACGGGCGGCGCATCGTGCTGGCCACCAACGTGGCCGAAACCTCGCTGACGGTGCCGGGTATCCGCTACGTGGTGGACGCGGGTACAGCCCGCGTCAAGCGCTACAGCTTTCGCAGCAAGGTCGAGCAGCTGCTGGTCGAGCCCGTGAGCCAGGCGGCGGCCAACCAGCGCGCCGGGCGCTGCGGCCGGGTGGCCAACGGCATCTGCATCCGCCTGTATGACGAGAAGGACTTCAACGGCCGACCGCGCTTTACTGACCCCGAAATCCTGCGCAGCTCGCTGGCAGGTGTGATTTTGCGCATGAAGTCGCTGCATCTGGGCGACGTGGCGCGTTTCCCGTTCATTGAGCCGCCGTCGGGCCGCGCCATTGCCGACGGCTACCAGCTGCTGAACGAACTGGGCGCGGTAGATGACGCCAACGAGCTGACCCCCATGGGCCAGGAACTGGCCCGGCTGCCGCTGGACCCGCGCGTGGGTCGCATGATCCTGGAGGCGCGCACCCGCGGCGCGCTGGACGAGGTGCTGGTGATTGCCAGCGCCCTGAGCGTGCAGGATGTGCGCGACCGCCCCATGGACGCCCAGCAGCAGGCCGACCAGGCCCATGTGAAGTTTGATGACGACAAGAGCGAGTTCAGCGGCTACCTGAAGCTGTGGAAGTGGATCAACGACGCGCGCGGTGGCCATAACAACGAACACAAGCTCAGCAACCGCCAGTACGAGCAGTTGTTGCGCCAGAACTTCGTCAGCGTGCGCCGTGTGCGCGAATGGCGCGACATCCACACCCAGCTGCACACCGTGGTGGCTGAACACAAGTGGCGGCTGAACAGCACGCCCGCCAACTACGAGGAACTGCACAAGTCCATGCTGGCCGGCCTGTTGGGCAACATAGGCTACAAGCTGGAGGATGAGGACGTTTACCTGGGCGCGCGCGGCATCAAGTTTTACCGCCACCCGGGCGCGCACCTGAGCAAAAAGCCTGGCCGCTGGATTGTGGCGGCCGAGCTGGTGGAGACCACGCGCCTGTTTGGCCGCGGCCTGGCCAACATCGAGCCGCAGTGGATCGAGCACGTGGCAGGCCACCTGCTGAAAAAGCAGCTGCTGGACCCGCACTGGGAGAAAAAGTCTGCCGAGGTCATGGCGCTGGAGCGCGCCACGCTGTACGGCCTGGTGGTGTACAGCGGGCGGCGCATCAACTTCGGCCGGGTGGACATGCAGGCCGCGCGCGAGGTGTTCATCCGCGAGGCTTTGGTGGCCGGGCAGTGGGACACCAAGCTGGCGTTTCTGGCGGCCAACCACAAGCTGATCCGCCAGGTGGAAGAGATGGAGCACAAGTCGCGCCGCCAGGACGTGCTGGTGGACGACGAGCTGATCTTTGCCTTTTACGACCAGCAGGTGCCGCCCGACGTGTACAGCGGCCACACCTTTGAGGCCTGGTACCGACAAGAGGTGCGCAAGCAGCCCGAGCTGCTCAAGCTCACGCGCGACGAGCTCATGCGCCACGAGGCGGCGGGCATTACCACCAATGCCTTCCCAAAGACCATACGACTGGGCGGTGTGGACTGCGCCGTGACCTACCTGCACGAGCCCGGGGACCCGCGCGACGGCGTGACGGTGACGGTGCCGCTGTTTGTGCTGAACCAGGTCAGTGACGAACGCGCCGAATGGCTGGTGCCCGGCATGCTGAAGGACAAACTGCAGGCCCTGCTCAAGAGCCTGCCGCAGCGCCCGCGTTCGCGCTTTGTGCCCCTGCCCGAGTCCGCCACGCGGCTTGCGGCGGTGCTCAATGAGCCGCACGCCTTTGGCGCCGGCTCATTGACCGATGTGCTGCTGAAACTGGTGCGCGAGCAGACCAGCCTGGACGTCAGGCGCGCCGATTTCAAGCTGGACATGCTCAACCCCCACCTCTTCATGAACTTTCGCGTGGTGGACGAGCATGGCCGCCAGCTGGGCACGGGCCGCAACCTGGGCGCGCTGAAGGCAGAGCTGGGGGTCCAGGCGCGCGGGGCTTTCCAGGCGCTTGCCGGCTTGAAGGTGGCTGCACCGGCCATACCCGCATCGCGTCAGCAGGCATCCGGGCCACAGGCCACGCCGCCGGCTGCCATGCCAGCCAGCGACGCCGGCAAGCGCTACACCGCCTGGACCTTCGGCGAGTTGCCCGAGCTGATGGAAATCCGCAAGGGCGGCCAGACCTTGATCGGCTTTCCCGCGCTGATTGACGCAGTCGATGCGGTCTGCATTGAGGTGTTTGACGAACCCGAGGTGGCCGCAGCCAGGCACCGCGCTGGCCTGCGCCGGCTGTTTGCGCTGCAGATCCGCGACGCGCTAAAGTACCTGGAAAAGAACATTCCCGACCTGCAGAAAATGGCGGTGGCCTACATGCCGCTGGGCACGCAGGAAGAGCTGCGCGAACAGATCATCGACGTGGCGCTGGACCGCGCGTTTTTGCTGGACCCGTTGCCCAAAGACGAGCTTGATTTCAAACGCAGGGTGGACGAGGGCAGGGGCCGGCTGACACTGATTGCCAATGAGGTGGCGCGGCTGGCGGGCGTGATCCTGGTCGAATACGCTGCGGCCGCCCGAAAACTAAAGGACACAAAGAGCCAACCGGACGCCACCGCCGATGCGGCCCAGCAGCTGCAGCGGCTCATGCCCAGGCGTTTTATTGCGGCCACGCCCTGGCCACAGTTGCAACACTTTGCCCGCTATTTGAAGGCCATCACGCTGCGGCTGGACAAGCTGCGCGGCGACCCCGCACGCGACGCGGCCAAGCTGGCTGAGCTGCGACCCCAGGAGCAGCGTTACTGGCGCCTGGTGGCCGAGCGCAAAGGCGCTGTGGACGACCGCATGCAGGAACTGCGCTGGCTGCTGGAAGAGCTGCGCGTGAGCTTCTTTGCACAGGAACTGCGCACGCCCCAACCCGTGAGCGTGAAGCGCCTTGACAAGGTGTGGGCGCAGCTGGGGGCTTGACCCGCTGGGATGTCCGCCCGATTTGTGGGAACATGGTTTCCACAGGTTGTTGGGAACGAGGTGATGACAGGATTGACGCTTGCCGTGTTGGGCCCGCCGGACGTGCGCGCCGGGGGCGTTGCCGTGCCGCTGCCTGCCAAATCGCTGGCTTTGCTGGTGTACCTGGCCATGACAGGCAAGCGGGCTCGCCGTGAGTTTCTGGCCGACATGTTCTGGGGAGACACAGGTGAAGACGGCGCGCGCGCCAACCTGCGCCTGGCCTTGTCCAAGCTGCGCCAGAGCCTGCCGGGTGTGCTGCAAGCCGATCCCGACAGCGTGGGCCTGGCTGACGGGGCGCTCACCGACGTGGACGCGTTGCAGCTGCTGCACACCGTGGACACCCTGCTGCAGCAACCCATGACGGTGCAGGAGGCGGCCATCGGCTGCTACCGCGGCCCGTTCCTGCAGGATTTCACGCTGCGCGACTGCGCGGCGTTTGAAGACTGGGTAACGGCCGAGCGCCAGCGCATTGACCGCCGCGCCGTGGTGCTGCTGCGCGAGCTGGTGCAGGCATCGCGCCGTGCCGGCAAGCCCGAACGTGAGTGCCATTACCTGGGGCTGTGGGCACGGATTGAGCCGTGGAACGAAGAGGCGCTGCTGCCCCTGGTGCGGCTGCTGGCACGCTCGGGTGCCACGGCGCAGGCGCTGGACCGCTACGAAGCGTGCCGCAGGGCACTGGCCGAGGAGCTGGGTGTCAGGCCGTCGGTGGCGCTGTCGCTGCTGGCCGACCAGGTGCGCCGCGGCGAAGTGGGCCTGCAGGCAACGCCCGCAGCGGGCCATGCATCGGCAGCTGCTGAACTGTCGCCCACCTTTGTTGCGCCCGATGCTGCGCTGGCGCTGTATGGCCGTGAAGCGGACCTGCGCGCCATCAGCGAGCAGATCGCCCAAGGCAGCCGGCTCATCGTCCTGTCCGGGCCGGCGGGCATCGGCAAATCCAGCCTGGCACGAGTGGCTGCGATGGAGCAGGCCCGCCTGTACCCCGACGGCCAGGTGGCCTGCAGTTTTGACGTCATGGACGCGGGTATGGACGAAGAAACCAGCCAGGGCTGCGTTGTGGATGCGCTGGGGTCGGCGCTGGGCCTGGACCTGGCGTCGACGGCGCATCCCCTGGCCATGCTGAAGACCCACCTGGCCACGCGGCGGATCCTGCTGTGCCTGGATGGGTTTGAAGCCTGTATCAAGGCGGCCCCCGTACTGGTGGAACTCCTGCTGGCCGCGCCCTGGTGCCTGCTGCTGGTCACATCGCGCACCCGGCTGACCCTGGCGCACGGATGGACGCACGAGGTCAGGGGACTGGCTGCGCCCCAGGAGGGCTATGGACGCGACCCTGGGGTGGACCTGCTGCTTGACCGCGCGCGCCGCGCCGGCGTGGCGCTGGAAGGCGCTCGAGACCATGCGGAATTGACCCGGCTGGTGCAACTGCTGGACGGTTCGCCGCTGGCGATCCATTTTGCGGCGCAGTCCCTGAGGGTGCTGTCACCCGCGAACCTGGTGGACAAGCTCGAGCAGGGCGCCTGGCCTGACTCGAGCCTGCATGTCCCCGGCTACCGCTACAGCTGCCTGGAGGATGTGGTGGCCGACATCTGGGCGCAACTTGACGTCGGCCTGCAGGAGGCCTGGATGCGTTGTGCGTTGTTCAAGGGCAGCTTCTCGCTGGACTGGGCGCAGGACTGCGCGGGCGTGGGCGACCGCCAGATTGCGCTCTTGCTGGAGCGGTCCATCGTGGCGCGCGAGCCTCATGGGCGCCTGGGCATGCATGGGCTGATCCGGCACTATGGCTTGCAGCAGCTGGACACCCTGGCGCAGGCGGGCGCGCACCGGCGGGTTTTCGCGCAGGCCGCGCTGGGGCGGCTGGTGTCGATGTCTGGCGAGTTGCTCAGCGAGGATGCCGCGCGCGTGCTGGACGCGCTGCGCCCGGACATGGCCACGCTGGGCGCCGCGATTGATCTGGCGCTGCAGTGGTCTTCGCCGCAGGACATTCACCCCCCCCTGGTGGCCCTGCTGCGCGCCTACCACCGGCTGGGCTGGTACCGTGCAGCCACGCGGCTGATCGAGTCGGTGCTGCAGCGGCACGAACAGGCACCCGCGCCTTGGCGTGTGGTGTGGCATTGCATGGCGGGCGAAGTCATTCACAACCAGTATGGTCACCACCGGACGAGCAATCATTACATCGTCGCTGCCGCTCTGGCTGGCGTTGTGCTGCCCAGGCCCGGGGCGCGGGCGTGGCTTTCAGCGCTGGCCAGTGCCATCCGGGCCGTGCCGGCGCGTGCGCAGGCCAGCGCCCTGGCGCGCGATGCGCAGCGCACGCTCACCCATTCGCTGCTGGCCCTGCTGGTCAGCGGCTATGCCAATGGCGAGGCGGCCTCCCGTCTGGTGGCATGCCTGTGCGCCGCGGTGCTGGCAGCGCGGCGCTCCGGCGCGGCCGAGGCACGCCTTGCGGTGCTTTGCAGGGTTGTGTCGCTGGAGAAAATAGGCCGCTTCCCGGGCCTGTATGGCGCCGTGGTGAGGCGTATTCATCACGACCTGAAAAGCGCGGGACCTGTCTACCACGCGTATGCCAACCGTGCCATGGCGCAAGCCATGATTGCCATGGGACACTGGGATGCAGGCAATGCACACCTGTTGCGCGCAGGCCCCTTGCTGGCCGCGCTTGGCCACGGGTATGAGTCTCAGGAATGCCTGGCCCAGATCAACGCCATACGGTTGCACCGCGGAGATTTCCGGCAACTGCTGGAAGGCGCGTGGACCGCCGAGCGAGAGGCGCGCCGCACCGAACAGCCCACCACCTTGAGGTTCGCGCTGTTTTACAAGCTGCAAACCTGGCTGCGTACCGGCATCGGCACGCTGGATGGCGCTGATGAGTGCATGCGCGCCATTCATGCGATACCCGTGTCACGCGTGCGCCTGGAGGAAATGCGTCAGGGGGCCAATGAAGCACTGCTGCTGGCTGCCCACGGGGACGCACAGGAGGTGTTGCAGCGGGTGGAAGAGTTCCTTCGCCTGACCCAGGGAATGAGCGGTGGGCGGTTCCTGACCCTGATGCCCATGACGGTGATCATTGACGCAACAATGTACCTGGCCACGCACCCCCAGACGGCGAGCCCCAAGATGCAGGAAGCACTGGCGCAGCTGGCGGTCAGGTACCTGCAGCTGACCGGCCGGGTGGTCATCTATGCGCCGCGCAGATACCTGTACCAGGGGGTGGTAGCGGCCTTGCAGGGGCAACCGGACCGGGCTGAAATGTACTGGAAGCAGGGCCTGGACAGCTGCGCTGAAAATGACCTGCGCTACGACCGTGCACGCCTGCACTGGATGCTGGCACTGTACGGCCAGCAGACCGCGCGCGCCGCCCATGAGCACGCGGCGGCGGCGGATTTTACATACTGCGGGGTGGTGGCGTCGCCGTATCCGTTCATGCCATCGCGCGCCTAGATGCGTCCCATCAGCACCAGGATCAGCACCACGACAACGACCAGGCCAAGGCCACCCGTTGGGCCATACCCCCAGCTGCGGCTGTAGCCCCATGTGGGCAGGGCGCCGACGAGCAGCAGGATCAGGACGATGAGCAGGATGAAGGACAGGGACATGATTTTCTCCTTGGAAGTTGTGCCTCGAGTCTTTCATTGCCGGGCGGCCCGCACCGACAGGCTTTGGCGCGTCTTGCCGTAGGGGCTTTCCTGCGAGGGTGTAGTCCGCCCGCGTCGCAAGGCCGCGATGATGACGATCAGCGTCCAGTCCACCAGCGACAGGCGCTGTCGCGATTCAATCACCCCTTCATGCAGGGTGGGTCACGACTGCCAGGACGCCCCGGCAGGGCGTGCAGCAGGCTGGACAAAGGGCCGCTGGTTGCGTGATGCCCGTCAGAGCTTGGCCAGGCGTTGCAAAGCGGTGTTCAGCGTTTCGTCCTTCTTGGCAAAGCAAAAGCGCACAACCCGCTGGTCAAAGCCATCGCCGTAAAACGCCGACAGCGGAATGGCGGCCACGCCGATCTCGGTGGTGAGCCATTGACAGAAGTCGGCCTCGCTCAGGTCGCTCACACCCGAGATGTCCACGCACTGGAAGTAGGTGCCCTGGGTGCCCAGCACCTTGAAGCGGGTGCTGCGCAAGCCCTCCAGAAAAAGGTCTCGCTTGCGCTGGTAGAACGCGGGCAGCTCCAGGTGCGCCCTGGGGTCGGCCATGTAGTGGGCCAGGCCATGCTGCACAGGGGTGTTGACGGTGAACACATTGAACTGGTGCACCTTGCGGAACTCGGCCGAAAGCGATGCGGGTGCGGCCACGTAGCCCACCTTCCAGCCCGTCACGTGGTAGGTCTTGCCAAAGCTGGACACGATGAACGCGCGCGCGGCCAGGCCGGGAAAGCGCGCCGCGCTCTGGTGGTGCTGGCCGTCAAACACCATGTGTTCGTAGACCTCGTCACTGATCAGCAGCACGTCGGTGGGGGCCAGCAGGTCCTGCAGCGCCAGCATTTCCTCGCGCGACCAGACGGTGGCGCTGGGGTTGTGCGGGCTGTTGACCAGGATGGCACGGGTTTTCGGGGTGATGGCTGCGGCTATCTTCGCAAAGTCAGGCCGGAAGGTGCCCGGCGTGAGCGGCACACGCACCACGGTACCACCGGCCAGCTCGATGTTGGGCACGTAACTGTCGTAGCAGGGCTCCAGCACGATGACCTCGTCGCCAGGTCGTACAACAGCCAGGATGGCCGTGATGATGGCCTGCGTGGCACCGGCGGTCACCGTGATTTCGGTGGTGGCGTCGTACCGGCGGCCGTACAGCGCCTCGATCTTGGTGGCGATGGCCTCGCGCAGCACCGGCACGCCAGTCATGGGCGGGTACTGGTTCAGGCCTTTGACCATCGCGTCGGTTACCGCGCCTACCAGCTTGGGGTCGCAGTCAAAGTCCGGAAAGCCCTGGCCCAGGTTGACGGCGCCTTTTTCGGCGGCCAGTTGGGACATCACGGTGAAGATGGTCGTGCCCACGGCGGGCAGCTTGGTCTGGAGGACGGGGGTGCGTTCGAGGATTGTCATAGATGCAAGTATCAGCGTGTCTTTACCAGGGCCACCGTGGAACCGGCTTTGCCGGGCCGCTGGTGGCGCTCCCTGGGGGGAGGCGGCCGCAGGCCGCTTCGGGGGGAATCACAATTCGTAATCATTTACATGGCCGGTCATCGCTTTGGCAATGAGGTTGCGGTCCAGGCGGTCAGACAGCAACTCGGCAAATTTGAAGACGAAGTTTCGCAGGTAGGCACTGCGTTTGAAGGCCACGCGGGCTACGTTCTGGCCAAACAGGTGGCCCAGCGGGCGCACCAGCAGGTCGCCGTTGCTGCCATCGTCGCGCACGGCCATCTCGGCCACGATGCCGATGCCCAGCCCCAGACGCACATAGGTCTTGATCACGTCGGAATCAATCGCTTCCAGTGCGATGCGCGGCGTCAGCTTTTTCTGGGCAAATGCGGCGTCAATGCGGGTGCGGCCGGTGAACGACGGGTGGTACGTGATGATAGGTTCGGCCGCCAGGTCTTCCAGCGAGATACGGTCTTTTTTGGCCAGCGGGTGCGTCAGCGGCAACACCAGCACATGCTGCCATTCGTAGCAGGGCAGGGTGACCAGATCGGGGTAGTCCGACAGCGATTCGGTGGCAATGCCGATCTCGGCTACCTCGTCCAGCACCATGCGTGCCACCTGGTCGGGCGAGCCCTGATGCAGGCTCACATTGACCTTGGGATAGGCCTCGCGCAGCTTTGCCACGGGCACGGGCAGCACGTAGCGGGCCTGGGTGTGGGTGGTGGCAATTGACAGCGTGCCGCTGTCTTCAGAGCTGAACTGTTCGCCAATGCGTTTGAGGTTGCCCACCTCGCGTAGGATCAGCTCGATGCTCTTGAGCACATGCTGGCCGGGCTCGGTCACGCGCTTCAAGCGCTTGCCATGTCGCGCAAAGATTTCCACGCCCAGCTCTTCTTCCAGCTCGATGATGGCCTTGGACACGCCGGGCTGCGAGGTATGCAGCGCTTTGGCGGCTTCGGTCAGGTTCAGGTTGCGCCGGACCGCTTCCTGGACAAAACGGAACTGATGCAGATTCATATTGAATTTGTACTAAGACTGGGATTCATTATGCCCCAGGCCTCTATCAATCGTGCCGCGTGGGCTCCAGCGCCATGGACGCCAACAGCTCGATCACGCGGGTGTCCTCGCCCACGGCGCCGGGCAGTTCAAACACGACGGCGGGATGGTCGGTGCGCAACTGCACGACCAATGCGGGCAGGTCCTCGCGGGCATGGCGGCCGGTGCCCAGGAACATGGGCACGATGCGCACCGCCGTGGCGCCTGCAGCCACCAGCTCGGCCGCTGCGTCGGGCAGGGCGGGCGTGCTCAGCTCCAGATAGGCGCAGCGCACCGGCACGTGCGGCGCCAGCGCTCGCATGCGAGCAGCCACAGCCTCTACCGGGCGGTGCCACAGCGGGTCGCGTGAGCCGTGGGCGAAAAGAATGACGCAGTACATGGCCGCTACCTTCGCAGCACCAGCCAGCCAAAGGCCGCCAGCGACACCATGGAATAGATCAGGCCCGGCGCCGCCGCCGTCAGCCAGGGCCACCAGTTCTGCAGGTTGCCGATGTAGCCAAACACGTTGTTCAGCAAAAAGAAGCTGATGCCCACCAGCACGCCGCCAAACACATAGGTGGTGATGCTGCCGCTCCTGAAATGCAGGTAGGCAAACGGTAGCGCCAGGGCCACCATCACCAGACAACTGAGCGGATAAAACACCTTGCGCCAGAACTCGATCTCGTAGCGCTGCGAGGTCTGGCCGTTGGCGCTCAGGTGCTGGATGTACTGGAACAGCGCAATGGTGCCCATGCGGTCGGGCTTGAGCAAGGCGACCGACACCATCTCGGGGCTGATGCCGGTGGGCCAGCGGTAGCTGGGGATGCTGCGGCGCTCGACCTTCAGGCCGGCGTCCGCGCCTGTGCCCGTTGCCCGCGCGGTGAACTCGCTGCGCTCGGCGTCTTCCAGCGTCCAGGATTCGTCGGCGCCAAAGCTGGCGCGCGGCGCCTGGGTTTGCGACACCAGCGCACCCCGGGCGTCAAACTCAAAAATGCGCACACCCTGCATGTCACCGTCGGGGGACAGCGAGCCCACATTGACCGTGTAGGCGTTGTCGGCCTGCCGTTCCTTGATCCAGGCGCCCGTCTGGCCGATGGTGATGCGGCCCTGGTAGCGGGTCTTGAGCAACTGGGCCGTGCGGTCCGCTACGGGCGCCAGGTAGTCGCCGGTGGCAAAGGTGAGAAGCACAAAGAGCAAACCCAGGCTCATCAGCATGCGCAGTGCCTTCCAGGGCCCCAGGCCGCTGGTGCGCAGGATGGTGTATTCAGAACTTTGCGCCAGGCGCGCCATGACAAAGATGGTGCCGATCAGCACGGCAATGGGCAGCAGCTCGTACAAATGGCTGGGCAAAAGCAGCGCTACATAGGCCAGCGCGTGCGTGACCTGGTAGCCGCCGTCGCCGCTCTTGCCCACATTGGGCAGTTCGTCGACGAAGTCGAAGAAGAAAAACAGGGCCAGAAAACCCAGCGCCACAAACAGCACGGCGGCGAGAACCTCGGTATAAATCAGCCGGCGCAGGGTCTTCAAGGCGCGGTCTCCGTTGCGGGGGCTGCGGCCGGGCGGCGGCGCAGAAATGCGCGCCAGGTCCAGTTGTTGTGCTGCTTGCCCAGCCACAACAGGCCCATGACCATGATGCTGCCATGCAAGGCCAGCAAGAAGCCCGCAAAGCTGACACGGCCCGAGCCGATCCAGCTTTGGCCCAGGTTCAGCAGGTTGTAGTAGACGACGAACGCAAACAACGCGAACACCAGGTTGCCGCTGCGACCGGCGCGCGGGTTGACGCTGGACACCGTGACGGCGATCACCACGAAATTGAGCGCGGCCAGGGCCAGCCCGATGCGCCAGGCCAGCTCGCCCTGGTGGATGCGGGTGGGCTCCAGCAGCAGCGCCAGCGTGGACTGGGCCTTGGCCGGGGCGTCGCCGCTGTCGGCCAGGTCGGCCCCGCTCACCCGGTTGCCGTATTCCTCAAACTCGCTGATCTTCAGCTCGGCGCCATTGCCGCTGGACTCCAGCCGCTGGCCGTTGGACAGCAACAGGTACTGGCTGTTGTTGATGATGTCGATGCGCCCGCTGCGGGCAGACGTTACGGTCTCGCGCCCGCGCTCATTCGTTGAAATGAAGATGTTGCGCCCCGAGCGGTTGTCGGGCGTGTCCTTGTCCAGAAAGAACACACGGCGGCCGCTGGCTGATTCCTGAAACTGCCCGGGCGTCACACGCTCCAGGTCGCCGCGCTTGCCATAGCGGTCACGCAGGTCCTGGGTCTGCTGGTTGGACCAGGGCCACACGCCCAGCGCCAGCACCGCAATGACCACCAGCACCGGCCAGGCAAAGCGGAACAGCGGTGGCAAAAAGCCCGACAGCCCGCGGCCGCTGGAAAACCAGATGACCATTTCGCTGTCGCGGTACATGCGCGAGATGGTGCCCACGATGGCGATGAACAGGCTCAGTGTGAGGATGGGGGGCAGGTAGCCCAGCACGGTGTAGCCCATGACCATCATGACTTCTGACGGGTTCACGCTGCCGCGCGTGGCCTGGCCCAGCGTGCGGATCAGCGTCATGGTCATCACAATCGTGACCAGCACCACCAGCGTCGCGCCGAAACTGCGGGCGAGCTCCTTGCGCACAGAGGAATGGAATAACATTGGTCGGAATCTGCGCAGAGGTCTGCGCGGTACGCAACAAACCCCGGATTATGGACTTCGAACTCAAGACCCTGGACCTGGACGGCGCCTGCGCCGGCAAGTGTGATGCATTGGTGGTACTGGTGGCCGATGGCTTCAAGCCCGGGCGCGGGGCGCTGTCGCGGCTGGCGGCGGCGGCGCTGAAGGCCGGCGACCTGGAATCCAAGGCGGGCAAACTGCTTCAGCTTTACAAGCCCGATGGTGTGGCGGCTGCCCGCGTGCTGCTGGCCGGCTGCGGCGATGGCTCTGCCCGATCGGTACGCACGGCAGTGCAAGGCGCCGTGGGGGCGCTCAAGGCCGCTGCGGTCAAACGCCTGAGCGTTTGTTTTGCGGGCGCAGCCAACGGCCCGGCTGTTCGCGCAGCCGTGCAGGCCGTCGCAGATGCCAGCTATGTCTACACCACCACCAAACCCAAAGCCGACGCCCGCAAGCTGCGCCAGGTGCTGCTGGCGGTGCCGGACGCCACAGCGGTGCGCGACGCGTTTGCCCATGGCGTAGCGGCCGTGAAGGGCATCGAAACCGCCAAGGAATGGGGCAATCGCCCGCCCAACCACGCTACGCCCACGCACCTGGCCGACGCGGCCAAGGGCCTGGCCAAGGCGCCGGGCATCAGCTGCGAAGTGCTTGGCCCCAAAGAGGTGGCCAAGCTGGGCATGGGCTCGTTCATGGCCGTGGCCCAAGGGTCGGTCGAACCGCTGCGCTTCATCGTGCTGCGCTACAACGGCGGCGCGCGCACCGAAGCACCCGTGGTGCTGGTTGGAAAGGGCATTACCTTTGACACGGGCGGCATATCCATCAAACCCGCGCCCGAGATGGACGAGATGAAATTTGACATGTGTGGCGCGGCCAGCGTGCTGGGTGTGTTCAGCGCGCTGGCGCAGCTGCGCCCGGCCGTCAATGTGGTGGGGTTGATACCCAGCTGCGAGAACATGCCCGACGGCCGCGCGGTCAAGCCCGGCGACGTGGTGACCAGCATGAGCGGCCAGACCATCGAGATCCTTAACACCGACGCCGAAGGCCGTTTGATTTTGTGTGACGCCCTGACCTATGCCGAGCGCTTCAAACCGCGTGCTGTGGTGGACATTGCCACGCTGACCGGCGCCTGCGTGATCGCGCTGGGCGCGGTGCGCAGTGGTCTCTTTGCGACTGACGATGCCCTGGCCGGCGCGCTTGTGGCGGCGGGCGAGCGGGCGCTGGACCCGTGCTGGCGCATGCCGCTGGACGACGAATACGGGGAGGGGCTCAAGTCGAACTTTGCCGACATGGGCAACGTGGCGGGGCGCGCAGGCGGCGCCATCACCGCGGCCAAATTCCTGCAGAAATTCACCGCCAAAATGCCCTGGGCGCACCTGGATATCGCGGGCACCGCCTGGAAGAGCGGGGCGGCCAAGGGCTCGACCGGCAGGCCGGTGGCGCTGCTGCTGGACTACATCGCCGGGCAGGCCGGTGCGGCCACGCCCGTGCGTGCTGCCAGGAAAAAGCAGGTCACAGGCAGGTAACCACGCGGGCATGACCGAAGTCGCCTTTCATTTCAATGCGCCCGACAGGCTGTCGTACGCCTGCCGCCTGCTGCGAAAGGCTGTGGGCAGCGGCGCCAAGGTGGTGGTCACGGGCGACGGCGGTCTGCTGCGCGAGCTGGACACCACCCTGTGGACATTTTCCCCGCTTGAATTTGTGCCGCATTGCCTCAGCCGTGCTGAGCCTGCCGTGCTGGCGTCGTCACCTGTGGTGCTGGCCGAAGCCGTGCACGACACCCCGCACCACCAGGTGCTGGTCAACCTGGGTGGGCCGGTGCCCGATGGCTTCGAGCGGTTCGAGCGGCTGATTGAGGTGGTGACGCAGGACGAAGACGACCGCCAGCAGGCGCGCGGGCGGTGGAAGCATTACGCCGACCGTGGCTATGCCATCACCCGGCACGACCTGGCGACCAGGGAGCAAGCCTGATGGCCGCCGCGCCCCGCACCCCGCCGCGCTACGTGCCCACACTGACCGAAGTGGTGCAGCCCGCAGCCGCGCCCGAAGACGGTGCAGCTGTGTCGCTGGAGCAACTGCAAGAGCAGGTGATCCACCGCGTGATGCAACGCGTGGACCTGTCACTTGAGCGACGCCTGCGCGAAGCCATTGCCACGCTGGTGCTGGAGCACACACGCAACCTGGGGCCGCTGCTGCGCGAGGAAATCGAGCTGGTCGTGCGCCAGTCGGTGTCTGACGCCATAGCGCAGGAGCTGGTCGGGCGCGCCGCCGGCTCGCCGGGCAACAACCCGTAATGGCGTCATTAGCCCGCCTGTCGTGAGAGTAAACCCCCTTATCGGCGAAGACCTAGCGTGTTCCCTATGGTTTGGGCCCGGAAATTGCGATATGTTCGCGGCCGTTGAGTCACAAAATTCATCTCAACCTTTTTCCTAAATCCTGGAGGTTTTTTTATGCAAATGAAGTTGAAACTGACTGTTGCCGCCGCTATTGCTGCTGTTGCCGGCATCGCTGCCGCGCAGGAAACGGTCGTGAAGATTGGCCACGTTGGCCCCGTCTCCGGTGCCCAGGCCCACTACGGCAAGGACAACGAAAACGGCGTCCGCATGGCCATTGAGGAAATCAACGCAGCCGGCACGACCATCGGCGGCAAGAAGATCAAGTTCGAAATCCAGGCTGAAGACGACGCTGCCGACCCGAAGCAGGGCACGGCTGCCGCCCAGAAACTGTGCGACGCAAAGGTCGCCGGTGTGGTGGGTCACCTGAACTCGGGCACGACGATCCCCGCATCCAAGGTCTACAACGACTGCGGCATTCCCCACGTGACGGGCGCCGCCACCAACCCCAACCTGACCAAGCCCGGCTACAAGACCACGTACCGCATCATCGCCAACGACAACGCCCTGGGCGCTGGCCTGGCGTTCTATGCAGCTGACGCGCTGAAGCTGAAGAAGGTTGCCATCATCGACGACCGCACGGCCTACGGCCAGGGCGTTGCCGAAGTGTTCAAGAAGACCGCCACGGCCAAGGGCATGACGGTGGTCGACGAGCAGTTCACCACCGACAAGGCCACCGACTTCATGGCCATCCTGACCGCCATCAAGGCCAAGGGCCCTGACGCCATTTTCTACGGCGGCATGGACCCCCAAGCCGGCCCGATGCTGCGCCAGATGGAACAGCTGGGCATGGCCAACGTGAAGTACTTCGGCGGCGACGGCATCTGCACGTCTGAAATCGCCAAGCTGGCAGCCGGCGCCAAGACCCTGGGCAACGTGGTGTGCGCTGAAGGCGGCGCCTCGCTGGCCAAGATGCCCGGCGGCAATGCCTGGAAGGCCAAGTACGACAAGAAGTACCCCAACCAGTTCCAGGTCTACAGCCCGTACACCTATGACGCCACGTTCCTGCTGGTTGACGCCATGAAGCGTGCCAACTCGACGGACCCCAAGGTCTACACCCCTGAGCTGATCAAGTCGAACTTCAAGGGCGTGACCACCACGATCCAGTTCGAGCCGAACGGCGAACTGAAGAACCCCGCGATCACCCTGTACGTCTACAAGGACGGCAAGAAGACCGCGCTGAACTGATCTTCAGCATCCCAAGAAAAAAGCCACCGCAAGGTGGCTTTTTTCATTTCACTGGCGGAGCAGGCGGGATTCGAACCCGCGGAGGGCTATTAACCCTCACACGCTTTCCAGGCGTGCGACTTAAACCGCTCATCCACCGCTCCGAAGCCAAGGAGTATAACGCCCCCCGAAGCGGCCTTTCGGCCGCTTCCCCCCACTGGGGGGCAATGCAGTGGACCGGCGCAGCCGGATCCACGCATTCTGGAACTGGCATGCGTAGCTCAGGGCTTTTGGCTTTGGACCATCTTCATTGCGGAGGTGATCAGCGCGGAGACCTCGGTCATGTTGCTCGGCACGATCAGCGTGGTGGTCGCGTCAGCCGCCACCTTGCTGTAGGCGTCAACGGCCTTCTCGGCCACCTTCAGCTGCACGGCCTCGGTGCCGCCGGGTTGGCGGATGGCTGCGGCCACGCGCTCGATCGCCTGGGCCGTCGCTTCGGCCACCGCCATGATGGACGCGGCCTCACCCTGGGCGTTGTTGATGATGGACTGCTTTTCGCCTTCAGAGCGGGCGATGAAAGCCTCGCGCTCGCCGGTGGCGATGTTGATCTGCTCCTGGCGCCGGCCTTCGGACGCGGCGATCAGCGCGCGCTTTTCGCGTTCGGCGGTGATCTGCGACTGCATGGCGTGCAGGATTTCCTTTGGTGGCGTCAGGTCCTTGATCTCGTAGCGCAGCACCTTCACGCCCCAGTTCAGCGCCGCTTCGTCAATGGCCTGCACCACCTGGGCGTTGATGATGTCGCGCTCCTCGAAGGTCTTGTCCAGCTCCAGCTTTCCGATCACGCTGCGCAACGACGTCTGGGCCAGCTGCGTGACCGCCACGATGTAGTTGGACGAGCCGTAGCTGGCGCGCATCGGGTCAGTGACCTGGAAGTACAGGATGCCGTCCACCTGCAGCTGGGTGTTGTCGCGCGTGATGCAGACCTGGCTGGGAACGTCGAGCGGGATCTCCTTCAGGCTGTGCTTGTAGGCCACCTTGTCGATGAAGGGCACCAGGAAGTTCAGGCCCGGCGTCAGCGCGGCGTGGTACTTGCCCAGGCGCTCCACCACCCAGGCATTCTGCTGGGGCACGACCTTGATCGAGCGGGTGATGAAGATGGCGGCTATGACAAACAGGATGATGGCGATTTCCATGAAGGGATCCTTGGGAATGAATGGGTTCAGGTTTTTTCGACGACAAGGCGGTTGCCCACCACTTCGCGCACCCGGTGGGCGCCGGTGCCGGGCGTGACCCCGGGGACGTGGATGACGGTCCAGTTGGCGCCCCGGTACTTCACCGTGGCGGTGCCGTCGGTGTTCCAGGCGTCGATGTGGATGGATTCGCCCACATCCATGTTCACGTCGCGGTTGGCGCCGGCGGGCAGCCCTTTGGGCTGGCTGTCGCGTTTGAGGTGCCAGGCGACCACAGCGCCGCCACCCACCAGGGCGGCGACCACCAGTTGCACCGGCAAGGAGGCGCCTGCATGGGCCGCTACAGCTGCGGCACACAGGCCGATGGCCAGCATCAACAGGTAGAAAGTACCGGTCAGCAGCTCGACGGCCACCGCCGCGCCGGCCAGGATCCACCACACAGTGGGTTCACTCATCAGTTCCTCCTTTGTATTGCTCGCACCACATTTTGGGCTGATTCAGTGACCACACAAGGGCTGCGTCATCTTTTTTCCCTACACTTCGCGCCTTGTTTCGCCATTTTTGGCCCGGCTGTCTGGAGGCCCCCGCATGAAGTTCCGCTTTCCCATCGTCATCATTGACGAAGACTACCGCTCGGAGAACACCTCCGGCCTGGGCATCCGCGCGCTGGCGCAGGCCATTGAAACCGAAGGCTTCGAAGTGCTGGGCGTGACCAGCTACGGCGACCTGTCGCAATTTGCCCAGCAGCAAAGCCGCGCCAGCGCATTCATCCTGTCGATCGACGACGAGGAGTTCACCCCCGGCCCCGAGCTGGATCCGGTGGTGCTGAACCTGCGCAACTTCATCCAGGAGGTGCGCCGCAAGAACCTGGACGTGCCGATCTATGTGTATGGCGAGACCAAGACCTCGCGCCACATGCCCAATGACATCCTGCGCGAGCTGCACGGCTTCATCCACATGTTCGAGGACACGCCCGAGTTCGTGGCGCGCCACATCATCCGCGAGGCCAAGAGCTACCTGGAGGGCGTGCAGCCGCCGTTCTTCAAGGCGCTGCTGGACTACGCCGAAGACGGCTCGTATTCATGGCACTGCCCCGGCCATTCGGGCGGCGTGGCGTTCCTGAAGAGCCCGGTGGGGCAGATGTTCCACCAGTTTTATGGCGAGAACATGCTGCGCGCCGACGTGTGCAACGCGGTTGAAGAGCTGGGCCAGCTGCTGGACCACAACGGCGCCATCGGCGAGAGCGAGCGCAATGCCGCGCGCATCTTCAACGCCGACCACTGCTTTTTTGTCACCAACGGTACCAGCACGTCCAACAAGATGGTGTGGCACCACACGGTAGCGCCGGGCGACGTGGTGGTGGTGGACCGCAACTGCCACAAGTCCATCCTGCACAGCATCATCATGACCGGGGCGATTCCCGTGTTCATGAAGCCCACGCGCAACCACTTCGGCATCATCGGTCCGATCCCGCAAAGTGAGTTTGAACCCGAGGCCATCAAGGCCAAGATCCGCGCCAACCCGCTGCTCAAGGGCGTGGACGCCGACAAGGTCAAGCCGCGTGTGATGACGCTCACGCAGTCCACCTACGACGGCGTGCTGTACAACACCGAGACCATCAAGGGCATGCTGGACGGCTACGTGGACAACCTGCACTTTGACGAAGCCTGGTTGCCGCACGCCGCATTCCACCCCTTTTACGGCGCGTACCACGCCATGGGCAAGAAGCGCGTGCGGCCCAAAGATGCCGTGGTTTATGCCACGCAGTCCATCCACAAGCTGCTGGCCGGCATCAGCCAGGCCAGCCACGTGCTGGTGCAGGACGCGCAGACCGCCAAGCTGGACCGCCACCTGTTCAACGAGGCGTACCTGATGCACACCAGCACCAGCCCGCAGTACAGCATCATTGCCAGCTGCGACGTGGCCGCTGCCATGATGGAGCCGCCCGGCGGCACCGCGCTGGTGGAAGAGTCCATCATGGAAGCGCTGGACTTTCGCCGTGCCATGCGCAAGATCGACGACGAGTACGGCGACGACTGGTGGTTCAAGGTCTGGGGCCCCGAGAAGCTGGTGGACGAGGGCGTGGGCCGGGCCGAAGACTGGATCATCCGCAGCGATGCCAAGGGCAAGAAGGGCAGCAAGTGGCACGGCTTTGGCCAGCTGGCCGACGGCTTCAACATGCTGGACCCGATCAAGGCGACCATCGTCACGCCGGGCCTGAACCTGGATGGCAAGTTCGACAAGACGGGCATCCCGGCGTCGATCGTCACCAAGTTCCTGGCCGAGCACGGTGTGGTGGTCGAAAAGACCGGCCTGTACAGCTTCTTCATCATGTTCACCATCGGCATCACCAAGGGCCGCTGGAACACGCTGTTGACGGCGCTGCAGCAGTTCAAGGACGACTACGAGAAGAACCAGCCCATGTGGCGCATCCTGCCCGAGTTCTGCCAGGGGCACCGCCGCTACGAACGCATGGGCCTGCGCGACCTGTGCCAGCACGTGCACGAGCTGTACGCGCGCTACGACATTGCGCGCCTGACAACCGAGATGTACCTTTCAGACCTGGCGCCCGCCATGAAGCCGGCCGACGCCTTTGCCCATATTGCGCACCGCAAGACAGAGCGCGTGGAGATCGACCAGCTGGAAGGCCGCATCACCGTGGGCCTGGTGACGCCGTACCCGCCCGGCATTCCGCTGCTGATTCCGGGCGAAGTGTTCAACAAGAAAATCGTGGACTACCTGAAGTTCTCGCGCGAGTTCAACGCGCAATGCCCGGGGTTCGAGACCGACATTCACGGCCTGGTGGAAGAGACAGGCGCCGACGGCGTGGTGCGTTACTACGCCGATTGTGTGCGGGTGGATTCGTAGCCTGCCCCCGCATGGGGCCTTTGCGGAAATGGACATCCGCAGGGCCCGGTCTTCCGTAATGGTTTCAGCCGACGCATTTCTGATCGGCACAACCAACAAGGAAGACTCCCATGTTCGCAAAGAAACTCATCCTCGCCGTGGCGATTGCCGCGGCATCTGCCGGCGCCATGGCCCAGGTCACCGTGGGCGGCGCGCCGATGTTCGCCAACAAGGACATCATCGACAACGCTGTCAATTCCAAGGACCACACGACCCTGGTCGCTGCCGTCAAGGCTGCTGGCCTGGTGGACACACTGAAGAGCGCCGGCCCGTTCACCGTGTTTGCGCCGACCAACTCCGCTTTTGCCGCGTTGCCCGCCGGCACCGTGGACACCCTGCTCAAGCCCGAGAACAAGGGCGCGTTGACCGGCGTGCTGACCTACCACGTCGTGTCGGGCAAGTGGGACGCTGCTGCCATCAGCAAGATGATCATGGACGGCAAGGGCATGGCCTCGATCAAGACGGTGGCTGGCGGCACGCTGGTGGCCAAGTCGGCCGGCGGCAAGGTCACTGTGACCGATGAAAAGGGTGGCGTGGCAACTGTGACGATCGCCGACGTCTACCAGTCCAACGGCGTGATCCACGTCACTGACAAGGTGTTGTTGCCCAAGTAAGCCCACCCCCGAGGCGCCTATGGCGCCTCCCCCTCAAGGGGGCGCCACCAGCGGCCCGGCGAAGCCGGTTCCGCGTTGGCCGCTGGAAAGGGTCAAGCCGGTTCCGCTATCCCGCCTACTACGTTGCTGAAGCCGCCGTCTACGTAGGTGATCTCGGCGCTGACGCCGCCGGCCAGGTCGCTCAGCAGGAAGGCGGCGACATTGCCCACGTCGTCGATGGTCACATTGCGTCGGATGGGCGACGTCTCAGCCACCACGCTCAGGATCTTGCCGAAGCCCTTGATGCCGCTGGCCGCCAGCGTCTTGATGGGGCCGGCGCTGATGCCGTTGACGCGGATGCCCTTGGGGCCCATGGATTCGGCCAGGTAGCGCACAGATGCTTCCAGGCTGGCCTTGGCCAAGCCCATGGTGTTGTAGTTGGGTACGGTGCGGATCGCGCCCAGGTAGGTCAGCGTCAACAGGGCAGACTTGTCATTGAGAAAGGGCAGGGCGGCTTTGGCCATGCCGGGGAAGCTGTACGCACTGATATCGTGCGCGATCTTGAAACCCTCGCGGCTCAGGCCGTCCAGGAAGTCACCGGCAATCGCCTCGCGCGGCGCAAAGCCGATGGCATGCACAAAGCCGTCGAACTTGGGCCAGTGGGCCGACAGGTCCTTGAACAGCGTATCAATCTGCTCGTCGCTGCCCACATCGCAATCAAAAATCAGTTTGGAGCCGAAATCGGATGCAAACTCGGTGATGCGGTCCTTGAACCGCTCCCCGACGTAGCTGAACGCCAGCTCCGCCCCCTGCGCATGGCAGGCTTTGGCAATGCCGTAGGCAATGGAGCGGTTCGACAAAACGCCAGTAATCAACAATTTCTTGCCAGTCAGGAAGCCCATGTGTCTCTCGGGTTAAAAATCTGTGCAGAATTGTCGCATGCGAGGTTTGCTCTTCCTGGTTGCGTCGATGCTGGCTGTGCCGGCCTGGGCGGCACACGCCTATGCCCAGTTCGGTGACGTCAAGTACCCACCCGGCTTCACCCACTTCGACTACGTAGACCCCGCCGCGCCAAAGGGCGGGGAGATCCGGATGGTGCCGCCGACCCGGCCCACCAATTTTGACAAGTTCAACCCCTTTACCCTCAAAGGCACGGGCCCCTATGGTATTGGCCCGTTGATGTTCGAATCTCTGCTGGTGGGCAATGCCGATGAGCCCACCACGGCCTATGGCCTGCTGGCCGAGGACGTGTTGGTGGCGGCAGACGGCCTGTCGGCGACCTTCCGCCTCAACCCCAAAGCCCGCTTCCACGACGGCAAGCCGGTTCTGGCGGCGGACGTGGTTTACTCATTCAAGACGCTGATCAGCAAGGAGGCTGCCCCACAGTTCCGCACGATCTACGCCGAGGTCAAGTCGGCCACTGCAGTGGACGAACGTACGGTGCGCTTCGATTTCGCCAGCCGCAACCCCGAGCTACCCCTGGTCGTCGGGGGAATGGCGGTCTTCAGCCCCGAATGGGGCAAGGGCAAGCCCTTTGATCAGGTGGTGAGTGATGTCCCGATCGGCTCTGGCCCTTATCGCATCGCCAATCCCCGGATGGGCCGCGACATCACCTACCAACGCGATCCGGCCTACTGGGCCAAGGACCATCCGGCGCGCGTGGGCCACTACAACTTCGACCGCATCAGTTTCAAGATTTACCTGGACGAGACCTCGCGTTTCGAAGGCCTCAAGGCCGGCGAGTTCGACTTCATGCGCGAATTCACTTCGCGCAACTGGGCGCGTCAGTACAAAGGCAAGCAGTTCGATTCGGGCGAGCTGGTCAAGCGGTCTTTCGAGAACCGCAACCCAGGCGACTTCCAGGGCTACGTGCTGAACGTGCGCAATCCGAAGTTCCAGGACATCCGGGTGCGCAAGGCGTTGGGTCTTGCCTACGATTTCGAATGGATGAACAAGCAGCTGTTCTACGGCCTGTACAAGCGCGTCGAAGGCTACTTCCCGAACAGCGAGTTCCAAGCGGTGGGCCTACCCAAGGCCGACGAGTTGGCGCTGCTGGAGCCGCTGAAAGACAAACTGCGCGCCGAGGTGTTTGGTCCCGTGCCTGTCGCAGCCAGCACCGCGCCCCCGCACAGTCTGCGCGACAATCTGCGGCAGGCTCAGCAACTGCTTAAGGAGGCGGGATGGACCTACCGCGAGGGGGCGTTGCGCAACGCCAAGGGCGAACCGTTCGTCATCGAATACCTCAACGATCAGCCCTCGCTGATCCGCACTGTGGGCCCGTACCAGAAGGCGCTGGAAAAGCTGGGGATCCGCCTGGTTTACCGGGTGGTGGACTTTTCCCTGTCCAAGCAGAAGATGGATGCGTTCGATTACGAGTTCACCTCGTTGCGCATGCTGGGATCGACCGCGCCGGGCGGCGAGTTGCTGGAATATTTCGGCTCCAAGGCCGCAAGCACGAAAGGCTCGAACAACATTTGGGGCGTTGCAGATCCCGCGGTGGACGCCCTGCTGCAGAAAGTGGTGACCGCGAAAACCCGTGTTGAGCTGGGCACCGCTATGCGGGCACTTGAGCGTGTGCTGGTCCATGGCTACTACTCGATTCCCCAGTACTATGGCGATGCCTTCCTGATCGGCTACCGGGCGCGGCGTTTCATCCTTCCGCCCAAAATTCCGCCGTATTACCAGGCCGACCTGTGGGCCATGTCAACTTGGGCTGCTTCGCCCGAAAACCGCTGAGCCATGGCCGCCTACATCCTCAAGCGCCTGCTGTTGATGATCCCGACGCTGTTGGGCATCCTGATCGTCACGTTCACCATCGTGCAGTTCGTGCCGGGCGGGCCGGTGGAGCAGATGGTCGCGCAGTTGCAAGGGCGAGATTCCGGCGGCGAGAGGGCCGCGACATCCGGCGCCGGCTACCGCGGCCGCCAGGGAGTCGATGAGGCGCGCATCGCGGAAATCCGCCAGCTGTATGGTTTCGACAAACCGGCTCACGAGCGCTTCATCCAGATGCTGGGCCAGTTCGCGCGCTTCGACCTGGGCAAGAGCTTTTACCAACACAAGGACGTCTGGGAACTGGTCAAGGAGAAGCTGCCGGTGTCCATCAGTCTGGGCCTGTGGACGTTCTTCCTGAGCTACCTCATCGCTGTGCCGTTGGGCGTGGCCAAGGCGGTGCGGGCCGGCTCACGCTTCGATTTCGTCACCACGCTGATCGTTCTGGTGGGATATGCCATCCCTGGTTTCGTGCTGGGCGTGGCGCTGTTGGTGGTTTTCGGTGGCCAGCTGCAATGGTTTCCGTTGCGTGGCCTGACCTCGCCCAATTGGGATCAGCTCAGTTGGGGGGCGCGGGTGGCGGATTACCTGTGGCATATCGCGCTTCCGGTCACTGCCATGGTGTTTGGCAGCTTCGCCGTCACTGCCATGCTGACCAAAAACGCCTTCTTGGAGGAAATCCGTAAGCAATACGTTCTGACCGCCCGTGCCAAAGGGCTGGATGAGCGCAGCGTGCTGTGGAAGCATGTGTTCCGCAATGCGCTGATCCCCATCGTCACCGGCTTCCCCGCGGCCTTCATCGGTGCCTTCTTCACTGGTTCGCTGCTGATAGAAACCCTGTTTTCGCTCGATGGCTTGGGATTGCTCAGTTACGAGAGCGTGATCCGACGGGACTACCCCGTGGTCCTGGGTACCTTGTATTTCTTCACCCTGATCAGTCTTGTAACCAAGCTGATCAGCGATCTGTCTTATGTTTTGGTGGACCCGCGTGTCAAGTTCGACTGAATCGGCCGCCCACGGCCAAATCAGCCCTGGTCGCCGGGCCTGGCAGCGCTTTCGTCGAAACAAGCTGGGCTTCTACAGCCTGTTGGTGCTGGGGATGTTGGTGGTGCTGAGCCTTTTCGCGGAAGTCATTTCCAACGACAAACCCCTGTTGGTGCGCTACGAAGGCAGCTTCTATTTCCCGATTGCCAAGGACTATCCAGAGACCACCTTCGGTGGCGACTTCGCCACGCCCACGGACTATCTCGACCCCTTCATCCAGGGCAAGCTCAAGGAAGGCAGCAACTGGTCGCTGTATCCACCCAACCGATACGGGCCCAAGACCCTGAACTACTTCGCGAGCAATCCCAACCCGGCTGCCCCATCGAGCGAGAACTTCTTTGGCACTGACGATCGCGGCCGTGACTTGCTGGCCCAACTGATCTACGGCTTTCGGGTCAGCGTACTGTTCGGACTGGCGCTCACGGTGACGGGTGTGATCTTGGGCGTTCTCACCGGTGCCGTACAGGGCTACTTCGGTGGCAAGACCGACCTTGCATTCCAGCGCTTCATCGAGATATGGGGCTCCATGCCGGAGCTGTACCTCCTGATCATCTTCAGTGCCGTGTTCGCACCGAGCGTGACCTTGCTGCTGATCTTGTTGTCGCTGTTCGGTTGGATGGGCTTGTCCGACTATGTGCGGGCTGAGTTCTTGCGCAACCGCCAGATGGACTATGTGCGTGCAGCCAAGGCGCTGGGCGTGGACAACGGCCGCATCATGTGGCGCCACATCCTGCCCAACAGCATGACGCCGGTGGTGACCTTCCTGCCTTTTCGCATGAGCGCGGCGATCCTGGCGTTGACGTCGCTGGATTTCCTAGGCCTGGGCGTGCCGCCCGGAACGCCATCGCTGGGTGAATTGCTTAGCCAGGGCAAGGCCAATCTCGACGCCTGGTGGATATCGTTATCCACTTTCGGCGTTCTGGTCATCACTCTGCTGCTGCTGACTTTCATGGGCGACGCGCTGCGCGATGCGCTGGACCCCCGAAAGGCTGAAAAATGACCGCGCTGCTGGACGTTAAAGGCCTGCGCGTCTCTTTCAGCGGTAAAGAGGTGGTGCACGGCGTTGATTTTTCCATCCAGCCCGGCGAAAAGCTCGCGCTGGTGGGTGAATCAGGCTCGGGCAAGACGGTCACGGCCCTCAGCCTGCTCAAGCTGGCGCTGAATGCCGATGTAACTGGCAGCGCGCAATTTGACGGCCGCGACCTGCTGGCTCTGCCCGAGCGTGAACTGCGCGGCATTCGCGGCAGCGAGATCGCGATGATCTTCCAGGAGCCCATGACGGCATTGAACCCGCTGTTTACCGTGGGGGAGCAGATTGCCGAGGTGCTGGAACTGAAAAAGGGCGTCACGCGCAAAGAGGCCTGGCTGGCTGCTGTCGAGCTTCTGGCCAGCACCGGGATACCCGAGCCGCAGCGGCGCGCGGGCGCATTCCCGCACCAGCTGTCAGGCGGCCAGCGCCAGCGCGCCATGATCGCCATGGCGCTGGCCTGCCAACCCCGACTGCTGCTGGCAGACGAGCCCACCACCGCGCTGGATGTGACGCTGCGCGCGCAGATTCTGGATTTGCTGACAGACCTGCAACGGCGCAACGGCATGGCCGTGCTGCTGATCACGCACGACCTGAACCTGGTGCGCAAGTTTGCCGACCGGGTGGCCGTGATGGAAAACGGCCATCTGGTGGAGCACGGACCGGTGGCTGACGTGTTTGCCAACCCCCAACACCCCTACACCCGCAAGCTGATCGACAGCCGGCCCGTGCGAGACGACCACGAAACGCAGGCTTTGCCGGGCGATCCTGTGATGCGCGCAGAGGGCCTGCGTGCGGGCTACCCGGTGCGCATTGCGGGCCTGCGCGGCTGGTTCAAACGTGGTGAATACGTGGCCGTGAAGGGTGCCAGCTTCAATGTGCCGCCAGGCCGTACCCTGGGTGTGATCGGCGAGTCCGGTTCGGGCAAGTCCACGCTGGCGCTGGCGGCGCTCGGTCTGATGCCGTCCAGCGGCACCCTGCAGATCACGGGCCAGGCCTGGGGCCGCGAAGCCGCCGCCAACAAAGCCTTGCGCCGCACGGTGCAGGTGGTGTTCCAGGACCCGTTCTCGTCGCTGTCGCCGCGCATGACGGTCGAAGAGATCGCGGGCGAGGGCTTGCTGGTCCATGAACCCGGCCTGGCACCGGCCGTGCGGCGCGAAAGGGTGATGGCGGCCCTGGCCGAAGTGGGCCTGGAAGAAGCCCAGTTCCCGGGGCTGCTGTCGCGCTACCCGCATGAGTTTTCAGGCGGGCAGCGCCAGCGCCTGGCGATTGCCCGGGCGCTGATCGTGCAGCCCCAACTGCTGGTGCTGGACGAGCCCACCAGCGCCCTGGATGTCACGATTCAGAAACAAGTACTCAAATTGCTGCAGCGGCTGCAACGTGACCGGGGCTTGAGCTACCTGCTGATCACACACGATGTGGATGTCATCCGCGCGATGGCGCACGACGTGATGGTGATGAAAGACGGCGAGGTGCTGGAGGCCGGGACGCTCGGGCAGGTGCTGGACGCACCGCGCCATGACTACACCCGCACGCTGGTGGCATCTGCCTCATAACTCGTTGCAAATCAAGCGTTTACGCAGTACAATCCACGCTTCACGACCAAACGGGCGGGTATTCACCGCCCGTTTTTTTTGGGCGTTTGCTTTTGAACATGTGGTTGGAGTAACGGGTAAAAGTGGCACTGCAAGAGATCGTCGAACAAACCGTCACCGGGCTGGGGTATGAGCTGGTGGAGCTGGAGCGCTCCGCTGGCGGCCTGTTGCGCATCACGATCGATCATCCGTGGCAGGCCGAATTGCCCGAGCAGTTCGTCAACGTGGAAGACTGCGAGAAAGTCACGCGCCAGCTGCAGTTTGCGCTGGAAGTCGACGAGATTGAATACAAGCGGCTTGAAGTGTCGTCGCCCGGTATCGACCGGCCCCTTCGCCGTGAACAGGATTTCGAGCGTTTCGCCGGCGAGGTGATTGACGTGACGCTCAAGGCGCCGATGGGCAGCGCCGCAGGTGGCCAGGTGGCCGCCAACCGCAAGAAGTTTCGCGGCACGCTCGAGCGTGCTGAGGCCGGTGGCTGGCAGATCGTCTGGAGCGATGAGCCTGCCGTCAAGCCAGGCCAGAAGGTCAGCAAGAAGCGCGCACCGGCGCCCCTGCAGGCTTTGGGTTTCACGCTGGACGAGCTCAGGGAAGCACGGCTGGCTTCGATAGTGGATTTCAAGGGGCGCAAGCCCGGCCGGTCGCCGACCGATCAAACAGGAGAGTTGTGAAATGAATCGCGAAATGTTGATGCTGGTGGAAGCCATCTCGCGCGAAAAGAACGTCGAGCGTGACGTCGTGTTCGGCGCGGTGGAATCCGCCCTGGCGCAAGCGACCAAAAAACTGTATTCGGGCGAGGTGGATATCCGCGTTGCGGTGGACCGCGACAGCGGCAACTACGAGACCTTCCGCCGCTGGCTGGTGGTGCCCGACTCCGCTGGCCTGCAGAACCCCGATGCCGAAGAGCTGCTGATGGATGCGCAGGAGCGTGTCTCTGACGTGGAAGAGGGCGACTACATTGAAGAGCCGGTTGAGTCCGTGCCCATCGGTCGCATCGGCGCCATGGCCGCCAAGCAGGTCATCCTGCAAAAGATCCGTGACGCCGAGCGCGAGATGCTGCTCAACGACTTCATGTCGCGCGGAGACAAAATCTTTGTGGGCACCGTCAAGCGCATGGACAAGGGCGACATCATTGTCGAGTCCGGCCGCGTCGAAGGCCGCCTGCGCCGCGGCGAGATGATCCCCAAGGAAAATCTGCGCAATGGCGACCGCGTACGCGCCATGATCATGGAAGTGGACCTGACGCTGCGCGGCGCGCCCATTATCCTGTCGCGCTCGGCCCCTGAATACATGATCGAACTCTTCCGCCAGGAAGTGCCCGAGATCGAGCAGGGCCTGCTGGAGATCAAGAGCTGCGCCCGTGACCCCGGCAGCCGCGCCAAGATTGCCGTGCTGAGCCACGACAAGCGCGTAGACCCGATCGGCACTTGCGTGGGCGTGCGCGGCACGCGCGTGAACGCCGTGACCAACGAGCTGGCCGGCGAACGTGTGGACATCGTGCTGTGGTCCGAAGACCCGGCCCAGTTTGTGATCGGTGCGCTGGCGCCGGCCAACGTCAGCTCCATCGTGGTGGACGAAGAAAAGCACGCCATGGATGTGGTGGTGGACGAAGAAAATCTTGCCATCGCCATTGGCCGCGGCGGCCAGAACGTGCGCCTGGCTTCTGACCTGACGGGCTGGAAGATCAACATCATGGACGCCAACGAATCCGCCCAGAAGCAGGCCGAGGAAACCAGTGGGCAGCGCAAGCTGTTCATGGAAAAGCTCGACGTGGACGAGGAAATTGCCGACATCCTGATCAACGAAGGTTTCACCAGCCTGGAAGAAGTGGCCTATGTGCCGCTGCAGGAGATGCTGGAAATCGAAAGCTTCGACGAAGACACGGTCAATGAGCTGCGTTCACGCGCCAAGGATGCCCTGCTGACCATGGAAATTGCGCGCGAAGAAAGCGTGGAAGAGGTTTCGCAGGATTTGCGCGACCTGGAAGGGTTGACCCCCGAGTTGATCGCCAAGCTTGCCGAATCCGGCGTGCAGACT
This sequence comes from Ramlibacter sp. 2FC, assembly GCA_943372515.1. Classification (GTDB taxonomy): domain Bacteria; phylum Pseudomonadota; class Gammaproteobacteria; order Burkholderiales; family Burkholderiaceae_C; genus RAM1. The sequence continues at coordinate 41,241 of CALRYY010000013.1, forward strand.
CGCGATGAACTGGCCGACCTGGCCGTTGATGAACTCACTGATATCACCGGCCAGTCTGCGGACGAGGCCAAAGCCATGATCATGAAGGCGCGCGAACACTGGTTTACCAGTGCCGCCGTCGCTCAAGAGTAACGGTCATGAAAGGTAACACGACACATGTCCAACACGACCGTCGCCGAGTTTGCATCCGAACTCAAGAAATCAACCGACACGCTGCTTGAGCAGCTGCGCAGCGCAGGCGTGCCCAAGGCGTCCGCCTCGGACGCCCTCAGCGAAGCCGACAAGCAAAAGCTCCTGGGCTACCTGCAGGCCAGCCATGGCACTTCTTCGCCCGAGCGAAAGAAAATCACGCTCGTGAAAAAGTCCACCAGCGAGATCAAGCAGGCCGATTCGTCCGGCAAGGCCCGCACCATCCAGGTTGAAGTGCGCAAGAAGCGCACCTTCATCAAGCGCGACGAAGGATCCGACACCGCCGTGATCGAAGCACCCGAACCCGCTGTTGAAGAAATGCCGTCGGCGCCGTTGATTGACGACGCTGAGCTCGCCCGCCGCGAGGAAGAAGCCCGCCGCCAGGCTGAGCTGATCCGCCGCCAGGAAGAAGAGCTGGCCGAAAAACGCCGCCTGCGTGAGGAGCAGGAAGCGCGCGAACGGGAGGCCGCTGAAAAGGCCGCCGCCCTGGCCGCGAGCGAGCAAAAGCAGGCCGAAGCCAAGGCTGTGGCCGATGCACCCGCCAGCAAGGACGTGGCCGATGAAGCTGCGGCCAAAGCCGAAGAAAAGGCCCGTGTGCAGGCGGACGCCCGCGACAAGGCCGCCGCCGAGTCCAAGGCCCGCGCTGACGAAGAGGCTGCGCGCGCAGCCGACCTGGGTGAGCGCCGCCGCAAGGCCGAAGCCGAGGCAGCCGCCATCCGCTCGATGATGTCCACGCCCAAAAAGGTGCTGGTCGCCAAGAAGCCGGAAGAGCCGCCCAAGCCTGTGGCCAAGGTGGCAGAAGCCGCCAAGCCCGGCGTCAAGGGCACGCTGCACAAGCCCGCAGCGGGTACTCCGCGCCCTGGCGCGCCGGCTGCCCCTGCCGCGCCCGGCGCGGGCAAGGAAGTCAAGTCCGCCAAGCTGTCATCCAGCTGGGCAGGCGACCCTGCCAAGAAGAAGGAAATCAAGACCCGCGGCGACGCCTCCGGCGGCGTGGGGCGCAACAACTGGCGCGGTGGCCCGCGTGGGCGCCGTGGCAATGACCGCGATCACCGCGACGAGCAGGTTCAGGCCGCACCGGTCGAAGCACGGGTGATTGAAGTCCACGTGCCCGAAACCATTACCGTGGCCGAGCTGGCCCACAAGATGGCCGTGAAGTCGTCCGAGGTGATCAAGCACCTGATGAAGCTGGGCCAGATGGTCACCATCAACCAGCCGCTGGACCAGGACACGGCCATGATCGTGGTCGAGGAAATGGGCCACAAGGCCATCGTGGCCGCGCTGGACGACCCGGAAGCCTTCACTGACCAGGACGTTGCCGCCGCCGAGGGCGAGGCATTGCCCCGTGCGCCCGTGGTTACCGTCATGGGCCACGTGGACCACGGCAAGACCTCGCTGCTGGACTACATCCGCCGCGCCAAGGTGGCCTCCGGTGAGGCCGGTGGCATTACCCAGCACATCGGTGCCTACCATGTGGAAACCGAGCGCGGGATGATCTCGTTCCTGGACACACCAGGCCACGAGGCGTTCACCGCCATGCGTGCCCGCGGTGCCAAGGCCACCGACATCGTGATCCTGGTGGTGGCTGCCGATGACGGCGTGATGCCTCAGACCAAGGAAGCCATCAAGCACGCGAAGGCAGCAGGCGTGCCTATCGTGGTCGCCATCAACAAGATCGACAAGCCCGATGCCAACGCGGACCGCGTCAAGCAGGAACTGGTGGCTGAAGAGGTGGTACCTGAAGAATACGGCGGTGAGTCCCCGTTTGTGCCCGTGTCTGCCAAGACCGGCGCAGGCATTGACGCATTGCTGGAACAGGTGCTGCTGCAGGCTGAAGTGCTGGAGCTCAAGGCGCCAGTTCAAGCCATGGCCAAGGGCCTGGTGATTGAAGCGCAGCTGGATAAGGGCCGCGGCCCGGTGGCCACCGTGCTGGTGCAGTCGGGCACGCTGAAGACCGGCGACGTGGTGCTGGCCGGCCAGACCTATGGCCGCGTTCGCGCCATGCTCGACGAGAACGGCAAGTCCATCAAGACAGCCGGCCCTTCGATTCCGGTTGAAATCCAGGGTCTGACCGAAGTGCCGCAAGCCGGTGACGAGTTCATGGTGCTGGCTGACGAGCGTCGTGCGCGCGAAATCGCGACCTACCGTGCGGGCAAGTTCCGCAACACCAAGCTGGCCAAGCAGCAGGCCGCCAAGCTGGAAAACATGTTCACCGACATGACGGCAGGCGAAGTCAAGATGGTTCCCATCATCGTCAAGGCCGACGTGCAGGGCTCGCAGGAGGCTCTGGCTGCATCGCTGCTCAAGCTGTCCACAGATGAGGTGAAGGTGCAGATGGTGTACACCGCGGTGGGTGGCATCAGTGAGTCCGATGTCAACCTGGCCATCGCCTCCAAGGCGGTGATCATTGGCTTCAACACCCGGGCCGATGCCGGCGCGCGCAAGCTGGCCGAAGGCAACGGCGTGGACATCCGCTACTACAACATCATTTACGACGCGGTGGACGAGCTCAAGGCCGCCATGTCGGGCATGCTGGCACCGGAAAAACGCGAGGAAGTCATCGGCACGGCCGAGATCCGAACCGTGTTCGTTGCGTCCAAGATTGGTACCGTGGCCGGCTGTATGGTCACCTCGGGCCAGGTCACGCGCACTGCCAAGTTCCGCCTGCTGCGCGACAACGTGGTGGTCTACACCGGCGACATCGACACGCTCAAACGCCTGAAAGATGATGTGCGCGAAGTCAAGGAAGGCTTCGAGTGCGGTATCAAGCTGCGCAACTACAACGACATCAAGGAAGGCGATCAGCTGGAGTTCTTCGAGGTCAAGGAAATCGCCCGTACGCTGTAACGCATGCCGAAGAAAGCCGCCACGCCCAACCGCGCCTTCAAGGTTGCCGATCAGATCCAGCGCGATCTGACGGAGCTGATCGCGCGCGAGCTGAAAGACCCGCGGGTGGGCATGGTGACGATCCAGGCTGTGGAAGTGACGCCGGATTACGCCCACGCCAAGGTGTTCTTCAGCCTGCTGGTGGGCGACCCGGTGCAAGCCGAAGAAGGCCTGAACCAGGCGGCGGGCTTTTTGCGCGCTGGTCTTTTCAAGCGGCTGCACATCCACACGGTGCCCACGCTGCACTTCCACTTTGACCGCACCACCGAGCGTGCCGCCGACATGAATGCGCTGATTGCGCAGGCGGTCGCATCGCGTTCCAAAAACGAAGAATAGAAATGACAGCGCCGCGCACGAGGGTCGTGAGGCGCCCCGTGCATGGGGTGCTGTTGCTGGACAAGCCGTTGGGCCTGTCGAGCAACAACGCGCTTCAACGATGCAAATGGCTGCTGCGGGCCGAAAAAGCTGGCCACACCGGTACGCTCGACCCGTTGGCCACAGGCGTGCTGCCGCTGTGTTTTGGCGCAGCCACCAAATTCAGCCAGTTGCAGCTGGATGCCGACAAGACCTACGAAGCCACGGCCGTACTGGGCATCAAGACCGCCACCGGCGATGCCGAGGGCGAGGTGATCGAACGGCGTCCGGTGATCGACATCACGCCTGAGCGGCTGGCTGCTGTGGCAAAGCAGTTCACTGGATCTATCCGTCAGGTGCCGCCCATGCACAGCGCGCTCAAGCGCGACGGCAAGGCCCTGTATGAATACGCGCGCGAGGGCATTGAGCTTGAGCGCGAAGCCCGTGATGTGACGATTCATGCATTGAACATCACCGCGATGCCAGAGCAGGCAGGTCCGTTGTCGATCAGGCTCACAGCCAAGGTCAGCAAAGGCACCTATATCCGCACGCTGGGCGAAGACATCGGCGAGGCATTGGGCTGTGGAGCACACCTGTCGTCACTGCGCCGCATTGCCACCGGGCAGTTTGAGCAATCGCAGTGCGTCACGCTCGACGCGCTCGAGGCCATGAGCGAGGATGAACGCCTGGCCTGCCTGCAACCCGTTGCAGCATTGCTGCCCGATCACACCACCGTCACGCTGGACGCTGACAATGCGGGCCGGTTCTTGAGCGGCTTGCGCCGCCGTGGCCACTGGGCTGACCAAGACCACATTGCCGTCTATGGCCCGCCGGGCTCGCTGCTCGGCACAGGCCATGTGAAGGCCGGCGAACTGATCCCGGGGCGACTGCTGAGCCCCCCTGAAATACAGCAAATCCTGGAAACCCAAAAATGAGCACCAAGCAAATCCGCAACATCGCCATCATCGCCCACGTGGACCATGGCAAGACCACCATGGTTGACCAGCTGCTGCGCCAGTCGGGCACCTTCGCTGACCACGAAAAGGTCGTCGACACCGTGATGGACAACAACGCGATCGAAAAGGAACGCGGCATCACCATCCTGGCCAAGAACTGCGCCGTGACCTGGAAGGGCACGCACATCAACATCGTGGACACGCCCGGCCACGCGGACTTTGGCGGTGAGGTCGAGCGGGCCCTGTCCATGGTGGACAGCGTGGTGCTGCTCATCGATGCCCAGGAAGGCCCGATGCCGCAAACCCGTTTTGTGACAAAAAAGGCGCTGGCTTTGGGCTTGCGCCCCATTCTGGTTGTGAACAAGGTGGACAAGCCGGGCGCGCGCCCGCAATACGTCGTCAACGCCGCCTTTGACCTGTTCGACAAGCTCGGCGCTACGGACGAACAACTGGACTTCCCGGTGGTGTATGCCTCTGGCATCAACGGCTGGTCGTCGCTGGAGGAGGGCGGCCAGGGCGAGCAGTGGGGCCCCGACATGTCGGCCCTGTTCGATACCATCCTCAAGCACGTGCCCGCCAACACCGGCGACGCGGCTGCGCCGCTGCAACTGCAGATCTCGGCGCTTGATTTTTCCAGCTTTGTGGGCCGCATCGGTGTGGGCCGCATCAGCCAGGGCACCATCAAACCCATGCAGGACGTCCTGGTGATGGAAGGCCCCGACGGCAAGTCCGTCAAGGGCCGCGTCAACCAGGTGCTGACCTTCCAGGGCCTGGACCGCATGCAGACCCCGATGGCCGGGCCGGGCGACATCGTGCTGATCAACGGCATCGAGGACATCGGCATTGGCGTGACGGTGACCGACCCTCTCAACCCGGCGCCGCTGCCGATGTTGAAGGTGGACGAGCCCACACTGACCATGAACTTCTGCGTGAACACCAGCCCGCTGGCCGGGCGCGAAGGCAAGTTCGTGACCAGCCGCCAGATCTGGGACCGCCTGCAAAAAGAACTGCAGCACAACGTGGCCCTGCGCGTGTCGGAAACCGACGAAGAAGGCATTTTCGAAGTGATGGGCCGTGGCGAACTGCACCTGACCATCCTGCTGGAAAACATGCGCCGTGAAGGTTACGAACTGGCGGTGTCCAAGCCGCGCGTGGTGTTCCGCACCGTGGACGGCGTGCGCCAGGAGCCCATTGAAATGGTGACCGCCGACATCGAAGAGCAGCACCAGGGCGGCGTGATGCAGGCGCTGGGCGAGCGCAAGGGCGACCTGCTGAACATGGAGCCGGACGGCCGTGGCCGCGTTCGCCTGGAGTACCGCATTCCCGCACGGGGCCTGATCGGCTTTACCAATGAATTTTTGAACCTGACGCGCGGCTCGGGCCTGATCAGCAACATTTTTGACGGCTACGAAGAGCACAAGGGCGACATCGGCGGGCGCAAGAACGGCGTACTGATCTCGATGGACGACGGCGAAATCTTCAACTACGCCCTGGGCAAGCTGGACGACCGCGGCCGCATGTTCGTGCGCGCCAACGATCCCGTCTACGAGGGCATGATCGTCGGCATCCACAACCGCGACAACGACCTGGTGGTGAACGCCACGCGCACCAAGCAGCTGACCAACTTCCGCGTGAGCGGCAAGGAAGACGCGATCAAGATCACGCCGCCCATCCAGCTCACGCTCGAATACGGCGTGGAGTTCGTGGAAGACGATGAACTGGTCGAAATCACGCCCAAATCGATTCGCCTGCGCAAGCGTTTCCTCAAGGAACACGAGCGCAAACGCGCATCCCGCGACGCATGAAGCTGCGGCACGGTCAGGCCGTGTGGCTGATGGTGGCGGTGACCCTGATGTGGTCCATCGCCGGGGTGGTGACGCGCCAGCTGGAGCACGCCAAGAGCTTTGAAGTCACGTTCTGGCGCAGCTTCTTCACCATGGTGTCGCTGCTGGTGATTTTGCCGCTGTGGCAGGGCCGCACCGTGTTTCGCGACATGCACTGGAAGAGCCCGTACTTCTGGCTGTCTGGCGTGTGCTGGAGCGTGATGTTCACCGCGTTCATGGTGGCGCTGACGCTGACCACCGTGGCCAATGTGCTGGTGACCATGGCGCTCGGCCCGCTGTTTACCGCACTCATCTCGCGCGTCTTCATTGGCCACAAACTGCCGGCGCGCACCTGGGGCGCGATTGTGGTGGCGGGTGTTGGCATTGCGTGGATGTACGGTTCCCAGGTCAGCCTGGGGGCCCCTGGCGTGCTGATCGGTTCGCTCGTGGCCCTGTGCGTGCCCATCGCGGGGGCCGTGCAATGGACCGTGACGCAGCGCAGCCAGGCCCATGGCGAAAAGCTGGACCTGGTGCCCTGCGTGCTGGTGGGGGCCGTGATCTCCAGTGCGGCGACCTTCCCGCTGTCGTTCCCGTTCACGGCCACCGGCACTGATGTCGCTTGGCTGGGCCTGCTGGGCCTGGTGCAACTGGCGATTCCCTGCACGCTGTCGGTGATCTGCGCACGCGTGCTCAAGGCGCCCGAGGTGTCGCTGCTGGCGTTGCTGGAAATCATCTTTGGCATCGCGCTGGCCTGGTTTGGCGCGAACGAACAACCCGGCCCGAACGTGCTGGCGGGCGGCGCTCTGGTGCTGGGCGCGCTGGTGGTGAATGAACTTATTGGCTGGAGGCAACGGGCATGAGCGCCGCCCGGCCGTCCGAAGGCGATCGCACCGCAGTGCGCAGCACGGAGGTTACTCAATGAGCAATGTGGTGGTAGAAGTCCGTGGCCGTGCCGGCCTGATCACACTGAACCGGCCCAAGGCGCTGAACGCGCTGTCGCTGGGCATGGTGCGGGAGCTGACAACGGCTTTGCTGGCGTGGCGCGATGACCCTTCCGTCGAGGTTGTCGCGATCCGCGGCACAGGCAAAGAGGGCGTCTTCGGCGCCTTTTGCGCCGGCGGTGACATTCGCTTCTTCCATCAGGCGGCGCTGGCGGGCAACCCGCAGCTGGAAGATTTTTTCACCGAGGAATACGCACTCAACCACCTGATCCACACCTACCCCAAGCCCTATGTTGCGTTCATGGACGGCATCGTCATGGGCGGCGGCATGGGAATCGCCCAAGGGGCGCGGGTGCGCATCGTGACCGAGCGCACGAAGATGGCCATGCCGGAGACCAACATCGGGCTCTTCCCGGACGTCGGAGGCGGGTTCTTCCTGGGGCGTTGTCCTGGACGCATGGGGGAATACCTGGCACTGACCGGCAGTGTCATTGGAGGCGCGGACGCCTTGGCGGCGCAGCTGGCTGACGTGATGATGGCGTCGCAGGACCTGCCCGACCTGTGGGAAAACTTTGTACGCCTGGGTGCGCAAGCCTTGCCGGCGCAGGTCGATGCCGAGTCTGCTGCGGCGCAGTCGCCGCTGTCACGCAACGGCGGTGCCATTGATCATTTTTTTGCCATGGACAGCGTGCCGGCAATCGTCGCTGCGCTGGAGGCCGATACGTCTGAGTGGGCGCGCGAGACGGCGGCGTTGCTGCGTCACCGGTCACCTGTGATGCTGCACGTGGTGCTTGAACAGGTGCGCCGGGGCCGTATCCTGGGCCTGGCCGATGATTTGCGCATGGAGCGTGACCTGGTGCGTCACTGCTTCCATTTGCGCCCGGGCGCCGCCAGCGAAACCGTGGAAGGCATCCGCGCACTGGCCGTTGACAAGGACCATGCGCCAAAGTGGAACCCGGCCCGTCTTGAAGACGTCACGCCAGAAATGGTGAAGCCATTCTTCGAAAGCCCCTGGCCAGCCCACGCCCACCCATTGCGCCTGTTGGCCTGATCGCCTGCGTTAAAGCTGCTGGTATACGGAGTTGGCGAGTGCCAGCAACGCTGCGCGGGGCAGCTTGCCCGACAGGGCATATCCGAAACCCTGGTCCACCCAGTAGAAACCAGGCGCAGCCCCATCGTCCAGGAAGCGGAATGCGGTTTCCTGGTTGCTGGCCCCAACCTTGGCACTGGCATTGACGGCGCCCAGGTACAGGGTCACCCGCTCACCGCCAGCGTTCTGGAACATGAACTGCGCGCGCGCACCCGCATCACCAGGCAGCAGGCGGCCGCCCACCAGCTCATAGCCCTGGCTGGACAGGTTGGGTACCTTGAGTGGCCGGCCCAGGCGCTTGGACAGCCATTGGACAAGATGGTCCTGCTGGGCTGCCGGAACCTCGACGGGGTGGCGCACCTCCGGCAGGTAAACCACATGTGCCAGTGCGGCCTGCTGCGCGAAGCTGCGCACCGGGCTGCCTGTAGCCAGCGCGGTGGATGCGCCCGTACCCCACAGGGCATTGCCAGTCCAGCCCAGGACGAAAGCCACGAGCACCGACGCAGCGATGCCGCCCCAGCGCCACCATTGCGCGCGCTGAGCATGACTGTCCTCGATTTGCTGGGCGGCATGCAGGAAGCTGGCGGGCAAGGCGTCGCCCGGCACATCGGCATAACGGGCGCGCAGGGCCTCGCGTTGCGCGCGCCACGCGGCGACGGTCTCGCGGCTGGCCGGGTGGCCGGCCATCTGCTGGCGCAGGGCGTCGGCCGCCCAGGGCGCCATGCGGCCGTCGGCCAGCGCGTGCAGCTCTTCTTCGCTGGGGGCATGGGGTGGAAGGTGGTGTTCGGTCATGTTCAGCTCCCGGTCTTACTTGAGGCGCCGCAGCAAGGGAGGGGTTGCACGGTCGGCGTTTTGCGTGGCTGCGGGCGCGGCGCTGTCCATCAATTCGCGCAGGCGTTCGCGAGCGCGCGACAGGCGCGACATGACGGTGCCTGTGGGAATGCCCAGGATCTTCGCCGTCGCTTCGTAGCTCATGTCTTCCAGCGTCACCATCAGCAGCACTGCACGCTGGTCCGCGCTCAGGCGCTGCAGGCAGCGGTCCAGGTCCAGCGCGTCGTCAAGCGCACCGGCAGGTCCGGCCAGCTCGGCCTGCACGTCCTCCAGCGGCACAACGGCCTGTGCTGGCACCATGCCGCGACGCTGGTTCAGGTAGATGTTGTGCATCAGCGTGAACAGCCAGGCGCGCAAATCGGTGCCCGCTGACCACAGGCGCCACTTGGTACATGCGCGCTCCAGGGTGTCCTGCACCAGGTCGTCGGCCGCCCAGGACTCACCCGTCAGCGCCCGCGCATAGCGGCGCAGGCCCGGCAGCTGCTCAATGACCTGGGCGCGGTTCATGGGCCCGGGGTCAGGTCGCCGGGACGCGTGCGCAACCCAGGCAAAGGTCGCAAGGCGGCAGCCCCGTCGGCAAACAGCGGTGTGATGCGCGCCAGTTGCGCACCGGCGTGCGGCTCGCCATGCTGGTGGCACAGCGTGTCCATCAGCGCGCCTCGCAAGTGCCAGAGCGCCTCCAGGTCGGGGGCACGGCGGATCCGTTCGGCCAGCCGCAGCCCGGCTGGCATTGACGCCTCGGCCAGCGCTGCCAGCATGGCGTCACGCACGGCCGCAAGCGTGACTTCGGCTCCGGGCTGGCGCGCCACACGCGGCGCCAGCCAGCCCGAAAAGCCGCTGGTGACGGAAAACATCCAGCGCATGGTTTGCCAGCTGCAGGTTGGTGGGTTCAGGGCCGGGCGACTTGCCAGATCTTGTTGAAACCGTCGCCAGTCTTGTCGCCGGGCTTGGTGTCCTTGGCCCAGAAGTACAGCGGTTTGCCCTTGAAGGCCCACTGGCGCTGGCCGTCGTCGCGCACGATCACGGTGTAGTCGCCCGACGGCTTGTCGGCCTGGGCCGCCATCAGGGGCGGCCAGTTGGTGGCGCAGGGGCCGTTGCAAACCGACTTGCCGCTGGCCGCAACGTCGCGGTCAAAGGTGTAGAGCGTCATGCCGTTGGCGCCCGTGAGTACACCGTCGGCAACTTTGGCGGGTGCGTTCGACATCGAAGCACAGCCGCTGAGCAAGGTGGCGCACAACAGGGCGGCGGGAAGGATTCGCATGGGATCTCCTGGGTTGAAAAAAATGGTCTTGTACCTGCATGAACACACAGGCAGGCCCATTTATTCCCGGCCATCGAAAACAATCTGCAGATTCAGCGGTTGCGGCTCTTCATGGCACGCTCAACTTCGCGTTTGCCTTCACGGTCCTTGATGGTGTCGCGCTTGTCGTGCTCGGCCTTGCCCTTGGCCAGCGCGATGTCGCATTTGACCTTGCCGGCCTTCCAGTGCAGGTTCAGCGGTACCAGCGTGTAGCCTTTTTGCTCGACCTTGCCGATCAGACGGCGGATTTCTTCCTTGTGCAGCAGCAGCTTCTTGGTGCGCACGGCGTCCGGGCTGATGTGGGTTGAGGCAGTCTTCAGCGGGTTGATCTGGCAGCCGACGATGAACAGTTCGCCTTCGCGCACCACCACGTAGCCGTCCGTCAGCTGGACCTTGCCCTCACGCAGGGCCTTGATTTCCCAGCCCTGCAGCACCATGCCCGCCTCGAAGCGTTCTTCGAAGAAGTAGTTGTACGCGGCCTTTTTGTTGTCGGCGATGCGTGCGGAAGTGTCGGGTTTCTTGGCCATGTGTTGATGTGGGGGTCCCTGGCCTCAATACAATCGCTCTTCAATCGCAGTTGCGCCCGTGGGCCGCGATTTTACGTTGTCAGGTGCCCCCTTTCGCAGAATGAAAAACGTCCACAAGTCCGTCCTCATCTGGTACAGCGCACAGGAAATGTTCGCCCTGGTGACCGACGTGGCGAAATACCCTGAGTTTTTGCCCTGGTGCGACCATGCATCGGTGCTGGAAACCGACACCACTGGCATGAAGGCGGAGGTCGGCATTGCTTTCAGCGGTATCCGCCAGACCTTCACCACGCGCAATGAACATGTTGAAGGCCGCGAGGTGGCCATGAAGCTGCTGGACGGCCCGTTTTCCACACTGGACGGCCAGTGGCGCTTTGTGCCGCTGGGTGACGATGCCCAGCGCGCGTGCCGGGTCGAGCTGGACCTGCACTACGGCTTTGACAACGTCGCCCTGGGGGCGCTGGTCGGGCCGGTGTTTGACCGCATCGCAGGCAGTCTGGTGGATGCCTTCGTCAAACGGGCCGAGCAGGTTTATGGCTGACCCGCAGGTCATTCGTGTCGTGGTGGTGGTGTCGCCGGGGCCGGGCGAGGTGCGCGAAGCCGCGCTTACCCTGCCCCAGGGTGCCACGGTGGCTCAGGCGCTGCACGCGAGCGGTTTGCCGGGCTTGCAGGGTGAGGCAAATCCGGCCACGCCAGCCATTGGCGTGTGGCGACGCAAGGCGCCGCTGACGCAAGTACTGCGCGACCTGGACCGGGTGGAGGTGTACCGGCCCTTGCTGGTGGATCCCAAGGTGGCGCGTCGGGAACGGTTTGCCCGTCAGGGCGCACGGTCGGCCGGGCTGTTTGCCAAGCGGCGGGCCGGGGCTAAACCCGGCTATTGAGCACGAGCAGTCTGGCGCTTCAGAGCTTGGGAGCCGCGCCGCATTCAGAGCCCGCGATCTCACCCAGACGTTTGCTTTCCGCGGCGCGCGCTGCATCGGTCATGTAGTCGCGTTCGCCTTTTGCGTTGGTGGTTGCAATCCGCACGCCGGAATCCATTTGCGCCTTTGCCTTTTTGGCCCGTTCGCAGTTCTCGGCCCTGATCTTGGCGACGCGCTCTTCATCGGCTTTCTTTTTGGCAGCTTGCGCCGCCTCGGCCTGCTTTTTCTTTTCTTCGAGTTCTTTGTCCTTGCCGCTCAGCCTGGGGGCGCTGGCGGCCGGCTTGGGTGGCGTGGCAACTGCGGCTTTTCCTGCGTCGGCCCCGGCGGCCGGCGCAGCGTCCCCCGGGGCGGGGGCGGGCGCCGCAGCTGCGCGGCCCGGCGGCTGCTTGAGGATGTTTTTGGCCGGAATGTCTGACGGCGGTGCCTGGTCGGAAAAGACCTTGCGGCCGTCCTTGTCGAGCCATTGCCATTGGGCGGCCACTGCGACGGGCAGGGCCAGTGCCAGTACGGCCGTGAGGGCGTGAAGCAGTTTCATGCGTTCCAGTGTAGCGCCGCGTTCGTGTGGGCCCAAGCAGTTACGCGTAACTGCTTCACGGTACGGGATGGCAGCGCTTCAGGGTAAGTACCAAGCACACGGGTACAATCCGTTTTTTGGAGCTTTCTCATGCGCCTTCTTGGAAAAGCGCTCACCTTCGACGATGTGTTGCTGGTGCCGGCGTTCTCCCAGGTCCTGCCCAAGGACACGTCCCTTGCGACGCAATTCTCCCGCAATATCAGCCTGAACCTGCCGCTCGTGTCCGCTGCCATGGACACGGTCACGGAGGCTCGCCTGGCGATTGCCATCGCCCAGGAGGGCGGCATCGGGATCGTGCACAAAAACCTCACCCCCAAGCAGCAGGCCGCCGAGGTCGCGCGCGTCAAGCGCTATGAATCGGGCGTGCTGCGCGACCCGGTGGTGATTACCCCCGAGCACACGGTGCTGCAGGTCATGCAGCTGTCCGACGAACTGGGCATTTCAGGCTTCCCGGTGCTGGACGGCGGCAAGGTGATTGGCATCGTCACCGGCCGTGACCTGCGGTTTGAAACGCGCTATGACGTCAAGGTGCGCGACATCATGACACCGCGCGAGCGGCTCATCACCGTGCCTGACGGCACCACGCTGGCGGACGCCAAGGCGTTGCTGAACAAGTACAAGCTGGAACGCCTGCTGGTGGTCAACGACGCGTTCGAGCTCAAGGGCCTGATCACGGTGAAAGACATCACCAAGCAGACGAGCTTTCCCAATGCCGCGCGCGATGCATCGGGCCGGCTGCGCGTGGGCGCGGCGGTCGGCGTGGGCGAGGGCACCGAGGAACGCGTGGAGGCACTGGTCAAGGCCGGCGTGGACGCCATCGTGGTGGACACGGCCCACGGTCACAGCAAGGGTGTGATCGACCGCGTGCGCTGGGTCAAGCAGAACTACCCCCAGGTCGACGTGATCGGCGGCAACATCGCCACGGGCGCCGCCGCACTGGCGCTGGCGGAAGCCGGCGCGGACGCCGTCAAGGTCGGTATCGGCCCCGGCTCCATCTGCACCACCCGCATCGTGGCGGGCGTGGGTGTACCCCAGATCATGGCGATCGACAACGTGGCCACGGCCCTGCAGGGCACAGGCGTGCCGCTGATCGCCGACGGCGGTATCCGCTACAGCGGCGACATCTCCAAAGCCATCGCTGCCGGTGCCAGCACCGTCATGATGGGTGGCATGTTTGCCGGCACCGAAGAGGCTCCTGGTGAAATCGTCCTGTTCCAGGGCCGAAGCTACAAGAGCTACCGCGGCATGGGCAGCATTGGCGCCATGCAGCAGGGCAGCGCCGACCGGTACTTCCAGGAAGCCACCACCGGCAACCCCAACGCCGACAAGCTGGTGCCCGAGGGCATCGAAGGCCGGGTTCCCTACAAGGGCTCGCTGGTGTCCATCGTCTTCCAGATGGCCGGCGGTGTACGGGCCAGCATGGGTTACTGCGGCTGCGCCACCATCGAAGAGATGAAGAACAAGGCCGAATTCGTGGAAATCACCTCGGCAGGTATCCGTGAAAGCCACGTCCATGATGTGCAGATCACGAAAGAGGCACCCAATTACCGCTCTGACTGATTGGCGCGCCCCGCGCGTCATGGCAATCGTGTAGAACCGGACCTCCAACCAACCAGGAGTGCTTTATGGGAATGATCTCTTTTCTGAAAGAAGCGGGCGAAAAACTGTTCGGTAAGAGCCCCGAGGTGGCCGCCGCTATCGCAGAGCCCAGTAATGAAGAAAAAATTGCCGCTGCCAACACGGCAGCGTCACAAGCGATCAAGCACTACATCAGCACGCAGAACCTGCCAACCGACAGCCTGACAGTCAGCTTCAATGGCGCGGACCAGATCGTGACCGTCAGCGGCCTGGTGGCCACCCAGGAAATCCGCGAAAAGATCGTGCTGTGCTGCGGCAACGTGCAGCACGTGGCCGGCGTGGCCGATGAAATGCAGTGCGCCGAGCCTGCCGACGAGAGCGAATACCACCTCGTCAGCCGCGGTGACACCTTGAGCGCCATTGCCAAGCAGTTCTACGGCAACGCCAACGCGTACATGCAGATTTTTGAGGCCAACAAGCCCATGCTGTCGCACCCCGACAAGATTTATCCCGGACAGGTACTGCGTATCCCCCCCAAGGCATGACACACCAGAAAATCCTCATCCTCGACTTCGGCTCTCAGGTCACCCAGCTGATTGCCCGCCGCGTGCGGGAAGCGCATGTGTTCTGTGAAGTCCATCCGTGTGACGTGACCGACGAGTGGGTGAGGCAATACGCCGCCGACGGCACCCTGAAGGGCGTGATCCTCTCTGGCAGCCATGCCAGTGTGTACGAGGACACGACCGACAAGGCGCCCCAGGCGGTTTTTGAGCTGGGTGTGCCGGTGCTGGGCATCTGCTACGGCATGCAGACCATGGCCCACCAGCTGGGCGGCAAGGTCGAAGGCGGCCACAAGCGTGAGTTCGGTTTTGCGGCTGTGCGCGCGCGGGGCCACACGGCACTGCTGAACGACATCGCCGACTTCACCACGGCTGAAGGCAACGGCATGCTCAATGTTTGGATGAGCCACGGCGACAAAGTGACCGAGCTGCCCCCGGGGTTCAAGCTCATGGCCAGCACAGACAGCTGCCCCATCGCAGGCATGGCCGACGAAAGCCGGCATTTTTATGCGGTGCAATTTCACCCGGAAGTCACCCACACCCAGCAGGGCAAGGCCATCCTGGAGCGTTTTGTGCTGGGCATCTGCCATGCCAAACCCGACTGGGTGATGCGCGACCACATTGCGGAGGCAGTGGAGTTGATCCGCCGGCAGGTGGGCGACGAAGAGGTGATCCTGGGCCTGTCGGGCGGCGTGGACTCATCCGTGGCGGCGGCGCTGATCCACCGCGCCATCGGCGACCAGCTGACCTGCGTGTTTGTGGACCACGGCCTGCTGCGCCTGAACGAAGGCGACATGGTCATGGACATGTTCGTGGGCAAGCTGCACGCCAAGGTGATCCGTGTGGATGCCAGCGACCTGTTCCTGGGCAAGCTGGCCGGTGTGAGCGAGCCAGAGGCCAAACGCAAGATCATCGGGGGCGAATTCGTCACCGTGTTCAAGCAGGAAGCCGCCAAGCTCACCAGCGCGGGTGCCAAGGGCGCCAAGTGGCTGGCCCAGGGGACGATTTACCCCGACGTGATCGAGTCCGGCGGCGCCAAGAGCAAGAAGGCCGTCACCATCAAAAGCCACCACAACGTGGGTGGCCTGCCTGAGCAGTTGGGGCTGAAGCTGCTGGAGCCGCTACGCGACCTGTTCAAGGACGAAGTGCGCGAGCTGGGCGTGGCGCTGGGCCTGCCGCCCGAGATGGTGTACCGCCACCCGTTCCCCGGCCCCGGCCTGGGCGTGCGCATCCTGGGCGAAGTGAAAAAGGAATACGCCGACCTGCTGCGCCGGGCCGACGACATCTTCATCCAGGAACTGCGCAACTTCAAGGACGAAGCCACCGGCAAGACCTGGTACGACATGACGAGCCAGGCCTTTACCGTGTTCCTGCCGGTCAAGAGTGTGGGCGTGATGGGCGATGGCCGCACCTATGACTACGTGGTGGCCCTGCGCGCCGTGCAGACCAGCGATTTCATGACAGCCGACTGGGCTGAGCTGCCCTATGCGCTGCTCAAGAAGGTGTCCAGCCGCATCATCAACGAGGTGCGCGGCATCAACCGCGTGACCTACGACGTGTCGAGCAAGCCACCTGCCACGATCGAGTGGGAGTGAATCTGCCGGTTTGGATGATGCGTATCCACTGTACTCAACAGTCTGCGCACCATGATGGCCCCTTCCTTCCCCGAAAACGAGTCCGAACGCCTGACCGCCATGGACCAGGCCCTGTGCGCGTTTGTGCCGCGCGAAGAGCGGTTTGACCGCATCACACGCACGGTGCGCCGTCTGCTGGATGTGCCGATCGCGCTGATTTCCATCGTGGAGCACGACGCCCAGTGGTTTCGTTCGGCCCAGGGCCTGGCCGAGCTGGAGACGCCGCGCAACATCTCGTTTTGTGGCCATGCCGTGGCACTGGGCAAGGCGCTGGCTGTGCCCGACGCCACCAATGACCCCCGGTTCTGGGACAACCCGCTGGTGACCGGCTCGCCCTACATCCGCTCGTACCTGGGCATTCCGCTGAGCATTTCACCCGGCGTTCGGGTGGGCACCCTGTGCGCGCTGGACAATCAGGTACGCAGTTTTTCCCAGCAGGACATTCTGGGCATGGAGGACCTGGCGGCCATGGCCGAGGCCGAGCTGCGCCTTGATGCCATGGGCACAACGCAGCGCCAGTTGATGGCCGCCCTGGGCCAGGCGGAGCGGCGCACCAGCATGGACCCCGCTACCGGCTGCTGGAATGCCCGCGGCTTTCGCGAACTGGTGACCATGACCGTGGCGGACTGCGCCCGCCAGGGCAAGACCGCTGCACTGTGCTATGTGCGGGTGCGCAACTACGAGGCCTTGACGGGCGGTGTCGACAGGGCTCAGGCGGGCATCATCCGCCAGCTGCTGGCTCAGGTGCTGCGCCGGCGCCTGCCCGCCGAGGGCGCTCTGGGCACCCTGGGCGAGCGCGACTTTTGCGCGCTGGTGCCTGGGGCCTCTCAGATGGAAATTGAAAACAGCCTGGCGGCGTTCACGTTCCCTCACGTCAAGCTGGACATGCCCGGCATCCACATGGATTTGACGCTGGACCTCGCATTTGGCCTGGCCTTCCTGGACGACATGAAGTCTGCCAGCCCGGCCACCGAGCTTTGGGCGTCGGTGCTGGCGGGCCTGAAAGACTGATCAGCGGCTGACGTGCGGGCAGCGGGCGCGGCACAATGCGCCCATGTACCAGCCGCCCCAATTCAAATCGACCGATCGCGCCATCGCCGCGCGCCTGATGCGTGAGCACCCGCTGGCCAGCCTGATCTCGGTGGACGACGCCGGTTTGCCCTATGTGACGCACCTGCCACTGCACCTGGAGGACCGGCCCGACGGCCTCGGCGGGCAGGGTGGTTTCGTGCTGCTGGGCCATTGCGCCAAACCCAATCCCCATTGGCGCTACCTGCAGGCGCGGCCAACGGCGGTGGTGACCTTCCTGGGGCCGCACGCCTACCTGTCGCCCAAGGTCTACCCCGATCTGGCGCGCGTGCCCAGCTGGAACTACCTGGCCGTGCACTGCACGGTGCAGGCCACGCTGGTGGAGGACGGACCGGCCAAGGACCGTCTGCTCAAAAAACTGATCGGCGACCACGAGCCGCCCTATGCTGAGCAATGGCGTGCGCTGGGCGAGGAATTCGGCAACAAGATGCTGGCGGGCATCATGGGGTTTGAGCTGCGCGTGACGGAGCTGCAGTGCAAGGTCAAGATCAACCAGCATCGGCCTGAATCGCATGTAGCGCTGAAGGCCGGCTACGCGGCAGGTAACGAGAACGAACGCGCGCTGGCCGGCTGGATGGACGAACTGGGACTGGGACGCTGAGGCAAGGATGAGCGACACGCAAGACCTCCAGTTCATGGCGTTGGCGCTGGCACAGGCGCGCGATGCAGCCGCCGCCGGCGAGGTGCCTGTGGGTGCCGTGGTGGTGCGCAACGGGGAGGTCATCGCCACTGGTCGTAACGCGCCCGTGGACAGCCACGACCCCACTGCCCATGCCGAAATCGTTGCCCTGCGCGCGGCCGCGGCACGGCTGGGCAACTACCGGCTGGACGGCTGCACGCTGTATGTGACGCTGGAGCCTTGCGCCATGTGCAGCGGTGCGATGTTGCACGCGCGGCTGGCGCGGGTGGTGTTTGGTGCGCCCGATGCCAAGACCGGCGCCGCAGGGTCTGTGCTGGACGTGTTTGCCGAGCGTCGGATCAACCACCAGACGGCGGCAGAAGGCGGCGTGCTGGCAGACGAGTGCGGCGCGCTGCTGAGCACGTTTTTCCGCCAGCGGCGGGAAGCGTCCCGAATGCAAGCATCGCCACTGCGCGACGATGCCGTGCGTACGCCAGACTCGCGCTTTGACAACCTGCCCGGCTACCCGTGGGCGCCCCGGTACCTCGACGACCTGCCGGCGCTGGACGGTTTGCGCATGCACTATCTGGAAGAAGGCCCCGCGGATGCGCCATTGACCTGGCTATGCCTGCACGGCAACCCGGCCTGGAGCTACCTGTACCGCAAGATGATGCCCATCTTGCTGGCCAGCGGTGCCCGCGTGGTGGCGCCTGACCTGCCGGGCTTTGGCAAGAGCGATAAACCCAAGAAGGACGCCGCGCACAGTTTCAGCTGGCACCGCCAGGTGCTGCTGGAATTCGTGCAGCGGCTGGACCTGCGCAACCTGGTGCTGGTGGTGCAGGATTGGGGCGGCCTGCTGGGCCTGACCTTGCCCATGGCCGATGCCGGGCGCTACCGCGGCCTGCTGGTCATGAACACCACGCTGGGCACGGGTGATGTGCCGCTGAGCCCGGGTTTTCTGGCATGGCGCGACATGTGTGCGAAGAACCCTGAATTTGACGTGGGTCGCCTGTTTGCACGCGGCAACCCGCAGATGAGCGCCGCCGAATGCGCGGCCTATAACGCGCCGTTTCCTGACAAGGGCCACCGCGCCGCATTGCGGGCCTTCCCGCCCATGGTGCCGGAGTTCAGCGATTCTGACGGCGCGGCCGTGTCGCGCGAGGCGCGCGACTTCTGGCGCGACCGCTGGACAGGCCAGACCATGATGGCCGTCGGCGCACAGGACCCCGTGCTGGGCCTGCCGGTCATGCAGGGCCTTCAACAAATGATCCGCAATTGCCCGCCGCCACTGGTGCTGGAGCAGGGGGGGCACTTCGTGCAGGAACATGGCGAAGCCATTGCGCAGGCGGCAGTGGGATACTTCGTTCCGTGAAAAAACACATCTACATCTTTTCGCCGTCCAGTGCCGTGCGCGACAAGGCGGCCTTCAAGCGCGGCGTGGCGCGCCTGCGCGAATTGGGTCATGAGGTTGAAATCGACGAGGCGGCGCTCAAAAGTCACATGCGCTTTGCCGGCGACGACGACATGCGCCTGGCGGCCATCCACCGCGCCGCCGCCAGCGGCGCCGACGTGGCGCTGATTTCACGCGGCGGCTACGGCCTGACGCGCATCCTGCCCGCCATTGACTACAAGCGCGTGGCCAAGGCCGTGTACGCCGGCACAAAGTTTGTCGGGCTGAGCGATTTCACGGCTTTTCAGAATGCAGTGCTGGCAAAAACAGGCGCGGTCACCTGGGCCGGCCCGGCGGTGGGGGAAGACTTTGGCGTGGACGGCACGCCTGACGACATCATGGAAGCCTGCTTTGACGACCTGATCGGCGGGCAGGGCGAAGGCACAGGCTGGCAGTTGCCGCGCAACACGCCGCCGCTGCCGACGCGCAAGGATGGCGTCTGGGCCGTGAAGGA
>CALRYY010000014.1:0-60798 GCA_943372515.1 Ramlibacter sp. 2FC
AGCGAGTTCATGCGCCGCACCATGCCGGGCTCCTTGCAATGGGTGTTGACCAGCGCCAGGTAGGCCGGCGGCATCACGTGGTTGTAGATGTCGATTTTGGTTGAGTTCAAGGGGTCCTCTGCGGGTTGCGCGGTGATCTGACACGGTTGACTTTAGACCTTGCCGCAGGCGCCGGGCAGATGCTGAAACCAGTTGAGCACATCTGAATCTGTATCGCCCGGGGCCTTGTGCCACGTTTTGCACTCGTCCTGTACACGAGCGATACCCCTGCCATATCGCGCGGCCTATTTCGGCATCTTCTCGCAACAGACCCGAATTTCTATCGTCGCCTCAGCGTTCCGTGGCATTGCGGAAAGCGTTCAACCAACCGAGGAGACTTCGTGAAAAACACCGTCCTGGCCGCTGCTGCGCTGGCCACCGTATTGCCTTTGGGCGCCTATGCGCAATCCAGCGTCACGCTGTATGGCCGATTGAACATCGGCGTGGAAAACTACCAGTTCGACAGCACCCCCACGCGGGCCGGTTCGCGCCTGACGGTCATGAACAGTGACGCGTCCCTGTGGGGCGTGCGCGGCAGCGAAGACCTGGGCGGTGGCCTGCGCGCGCTGTTCAAGATGGAAGCCGGCTTTCAGGCCGACTCGGGCGCGGTCACCTCGGCCACGCAGTTCTTCAGCCGCGAATCGTTCGTAGGCCTGAGCAGCGCCAGCGGCGGCACCCTGCTATTGGGCAGCCAGTGGGCGCCCGGGTTGTGGCAGTCGTTGCGGGCGGATCCTTTTACCCGCTTTGGCCCCGGCGGCCAGCCCTACATCACCCAGGGCGTTCGCGGCTACACGCTGCGCTATGACAACGCCATCCAGTACATCACGCCCAATTTCTCGGGTCTGTCGGGCCGCTTTATCTATGCTTTTGGCGAAGGCCAGCCCACGGGCAAGGGCGCGGCCGCCAGCGTGGACTACACCAACGGTCCGCTGTACCTGGGCGCCTTCCACGAGCAGGGCCCGACCACGGCGGCGTCGGTGGGCCTGGCCGGCGCGGCCGTCACCAGCAAGACCACCTCGCTCGCGGCCACCTATGACTTTGGCGCGGTGAAGCTGCACGGGCAGTACCAGCGCAACCGCGTGGAGCGCGTGGCCAGCAACGTCAGTGCCTACCTGGTGGGCGTGACCGTGCCGGCAGGCACGGGCAAGATCAAGGCGTCGTACATCCACCGCGACGCGGTGAACGCCGATGCGAAGGTGTTCGGCGTGGGGTATGAGTACCCGCTGTCCAAGCGCACCCAGCTGATGGCCACCGTGGCCAAGCTGAAGAACCAGGGCACGGCCGCCTTCCGGGTGGGCCCGGCGCTGGCGGAGCAAGGCGCCTTGGGCGCGCTGGGCCCCGGGCCCGGCCAGGGTGCAACGGCGATCAACTTCGCCATCATGCATTCGTTCTGAACGGGTACAGCCAAAAAAGGGGCCGCATCGCGCGGCCTCTTTGTGTTTTGCGGGTGTTGTGCCGGCTCACCGCGGCGGTTCGTGATTGACGATGAAATCCCCCGGCACCGCCGGTCCCCAGACGTACAGTGAATCTTCAGGCGGATGGTCCGCAGCAGGCCAATCCACGTCGTGCGGCACAAAGTCGATGTCGAACGAATACTCGCAAAAGCTGCCCCACGGGTCGCGCACGTAGTGGAAATAGTTGGACCCGAGCACATGGCGCCCCAGCCCCCATCCCTGGTCGTGTCCCGCCTGGCGCATCTGCTCGGCGCCGCCGCCCACGTCGTCGATGCTGCCCACGTCCCAGCTGGTGTGGTGCAGGCCGGGCGCGTGGGATTTTGCGAAGGCGACCAGATGGTGGTCGCTGCCGTGCACACCGTGCATGAAGGCAATGATGCCCGCCGATTCGTCCGACAGGCGCAGGCCCAGCACCTCGGTGCAAAAGCGCAGCATGCGGGCCACGTCGGGCGTGAAGAACAGCGCATGCGACAGCACGCGCGGCCGCACGCGCGGGGCCTGGCTGCGCGAGGGTGCCGCGCCCTGGCCGGGCGCGGCGGGTGTGGCCGGCGTGGGCACGCATTTGGCGCTGGGCGACACCTTGGGCGCCACCACCAGCTGCCAGGGCGTGCCGTCGGGGTTGCGCAGCCAGATGCCGTCGCCTGCGGACAATGGATGCGGCGCGCACGACAGGCCCAGCTGGTTGATGCGGTCACGGAAAACCGTTTCGTCCCCGGCATGAATCCCGAAAGAGACGTATTCGAGCTGCTTGGCCTGGCCGCTTTCGTGCACGCTGCCCCAGCAGTGCGGATGGCCAAAGGTGTGCAGGTTGATGTGGCTTCCTGACGCGCGCACATCCAGCCCGAATGCGCTGTAGAACTGCCGCGCCTGTTCCAGCGAAGGGACCGAGAACGCGAAATGGTGGATCGAATGGACGCCAACGACGCCCGGCCTGCGGGAATGTTCCGTGTGCATGTCAGGCTCCCGCGCGGCCAGTGACGTGCCGCAAAAGGTGGGGGAGGTTGGCCGGCGCCGCGTCGCCGCGCCAGGCCACGTGCTGGTCGGGCCTGATCAGTGCGCAGCGGGCACGGTACAGCTCGGCCACTGCGGTGCCCGGCGCGCGCACGATCCGCAGCGGCACCTGGCAGGCCTGCGCGGCCTGTGTCCACTCGCGCAGGTCGTGGTCCTGCAGGGCGTCGTCAGTGACCAGCAGCGCAAACCCCTGGCCAAAGTGGTCGTACAGCGAGCTGCCGTCGTGCAGCCAGGCGTGCGGCGCAATGCCGCCGGGACGGGCCGAGGGCACGTAGTTCAGGAAGTCGTTGGGCGCGCTCGCGCCTGCCTCGTGCGCGATCACGGGTGAATCGTCGTACCGGTAGCCCTTGACCACGCCCAGCGTGTTGAATTCGCGGATCTTGGCCCCCGCGATCCGGGCGCCGACCTCGGCGCGCCGCCGCGCGCCGTCGGCTGTGTCTTCCTCCAGACCGGCCTGCGCCAGCTGGTTGCTCAGCGTGGAGTGGTTGAGGGTGGCTTCGTCCAGCACAAACTGGTGCACCGGGCGCCTTTCGCTTTCGTAGCTGTCCAGCAGCGCGGCGCCGCCCCAGCCCTGCAGCACGGCTGCGAGCTTCCAGCCCAGGTCCACGCCGTCGGCCACGCCCATGTTCATGCCGTAGCCGCCAAAAGGCGGGTGCAGGTGGCAGGCGTCACCGGCCAGGAACACGCGGCGGTCGCGGTAGCGGTCCGCCAGCAGCTTGCTGGCCGCCCATTCGTCGCAGCTCAACACCTCGTACGGCAGGTCGATGCCCGTGGCCTTGCGGATCAGCGCGGGGGCTTGCGAGGGCTCGAAACGGACGCCATCGGCCACACCGGTGGGCATGAAGAACCAGCGGTCACCGCCGTCCATGGGGCCTACCAGGCTGGGCACGTCGGCGTTGACCTGCCAGTACATGATGGCCGGCCCGTGGCGGTGGGCCTGCGCCATGCCCGGCGCCTTGAAGACGACGTTGTAGTTTCTGGACAGGCCGTATTTGCCGTTCATGCGCGCGCCGATGGCGTCGCGCACGGCGCTGCGGGCGCCGTCGGCCCCGACCACGTAGTCGGCACGCACGGTGCTGGGCGCGCCGTCGCGCACGTCTTTCAGATGGACCTGAACCCCGTCGGCGGCTTGCTCCATGCCTGACATTTCGCAGTTGAAGCGGAACTCCACACAGGGCAGCGAGGCGGCGTGCTCACGCATGACCTCTTCGACCGTGTACTGCGGTATCCACTGCGCATGCTCCGAGTACAGCGGGTTCTTTCCGGGGCCGCAGTACATGGCGTTTTCAAACCGGGCCAGCTCATGGCCGGCCAGCCGCGTGACGAACAGCACGTTGGACGGATAGCTCACGCCCAATGGCGAGGCCGCGCGCAGCTTGTCGGCAATGCCCCAGCGGCGCATGTGTTCGCGCGTGCGCACGTTGGTGGTTTTGGCGCGGGGTGCGTAGCCCACGCGCGCGTTGCGTTCCACGACCAGACAGGGAATCTGGCGCTGGCCCAGCTCAATGGCAAGTGCCAGCCCGGTGGGGCCGGCCCCGATGATGACAACACGCGCGGTGGTGCCGTTGGATGCGATCAATTTGACGCCTCTGCTTTCATTGAAAAATGGGTGCCGCGGTGCTTCAGCGCGCGGCGGCGGCCACAGCCTCGGCCTTCATCCGGGCCAGCGCTTCGGGGGCGTGGTGGCGGCCGTTGAGCACCACGCTGTGGATGCGGCCCAGGTGGGCGACGTCGTCCAGCGGGTTGGCATCCAGCAGCACCAGGTTGGCCCTCTTGCCGGGTTCCACCGCGCCTTCGGTGGCGCCGCGCCCCAGGAAGGCGGCGGCGTTCAGCGTGATCATCTGCAGGATGTCCAGCGGCGCCAGGCCAGCGGCGGCCAGTTCGGCGAACTCATGGTGCAGGCTGGCGCCCGCCACCACCCAGATCCCGCCAAAGTCGCTGCCCGTCACCATGGGCACACCCGCGCGCCTGAACATCGGCAGCAGCTTTTTCTGCTGTTCGTAGTAGGCGCGAAAGGCGTCGGTTGCGTCCCTGGGCACGCGCTCGTATTGCTGGCCCAGGTTCTCCCACTGGGCGCGGGTGGCCTTGTCCACATAAACCAGATCCGGGTGGTTGCGGTACTGCGCCGCGTCGCTGTACATCATGGTCCGCACGCGGATCAGCGACGGCACCTGCCAGGTCTTGTGCCGGGCAAAAGATGCGGCAATCGCCTCGCACTTGCGTGCGTCGTAGGTTTCCAGCACGCGCTTGTAAAACGGCGCGTCCATGGCGCGAAACAGCATGGGCGTGAGGATCACCGCGGGCGAGAACGGCGGGCGTGCCCCTTCGCCGCGCGCGATGGCCTGGCGGATCGCGTCCGGGTCGGCGGCGCAGTCCAGCATGATGCCCAGGCCTGCGCCCAGGTGTTCGATCGAGGTCCAGCCTGCAGCGGCGGCTTCCTCGGCCGTCACGAACAGCGGCGTGTGGCCTGCCACTGGCAAGGCCTGCTTGCGCGCTTCGGCCAGCATCGCAAGCGTCGCTTCGCGCGAGCCCGCGATGGCCTTGACGAAGCTGGCGCCCATGGCCTTGTGCTGGCCCACCAGCGCGGCCGCGGCCTGGGCGTTGGGCGCGCCCACGAACAGCGGCCCGGCAATCGCCGTGACCTCGGGCGCCACCACGCGGCCGGCCGCGCTTTGCGCATTCAGCGCCTGCGCCGCCTGGATCAGCTCGGGGCTGCCCGCCATTTCGCGCACGCCGGTGATGCCGTGTGCCACGAACAGCGGCCACAGGTGGGGCTGCTGCGCCGCCCGGGGCAGGGCATG
The DNA here is from genome assembly GCA_943372515.1 of Ramlibacter sp. 2FC. Taxonomy (GTDB): domain Bacteria; phylum Pseudomonadota; class Gammaproteobacteria; order Burkholderiales; family Burkholderiaceae_C; genus RAM1. The sequence continues at coordinate 5,306 of CALRYY010000014.1, forward strand.
GGTGTGCATGTCCATGTAGCCCGGCACCACGAATTTGCCCGGGGCATCCACCACCACGGCAGCGGCACCGGCCTGCACCGGCCGCGGGGTGACCTCACGGATCTGGCCGTTGTCGATGACGACATTCATGCCCGGCTGTACGCGGCCGGCGCGCACGTCCACCACCGTCACGTTTTGCAGCACCAGGCCGCTTTGCACCTGGACCGGGCCGGGGCCGGGCGCCGCGCACGAGGCGACGGCCACGCAGGCCAGTGCCAGGGCCGCGCGGGTGCAGCCGGGAAGCAATTTGTGGGCATTTGTCATGGGAGTCCTTGAGTCCTTGGGGAAGAGGTCTGGCGCAGATCGTAGGAAGCGCCGATGCAGCCGGATAGATGCCGCATCTGTGAAGCCGATGCAGTTCCGGAATCGGTGGACTGATACGGCGGATGTATCGCAAGCCGAGTTTTTCCATCTGGCAGCGACGGCGGCGGCCTCCTAGGATCACGCCACTTGACGAGAAAGACCGACCATGAAGCTGCTACGCCACGGCCCCGCCGGCCACGAGAAACCCGCTGCCCTGGATGCATCGGGCCGCGCCCGGGATTTGTCCTTGCTGATCCCCGACTTCACGCCCGACTGGCTGGCGCCCGAGAAGCTGCAGGCGCTGGCCGCGATTGACCTGCAGCGCATGCCGCTGGTGCCGCAGGGCGCGCGCATCGGTGCGCCGGTGGCCGGCACGCGCCAGTTCATCGCCATTGGCCTGAACTACCGCCAGCATGCGCAAGAAGCTGGGATGGAGCTGCCCAAGGAGCCTGTTGTGTTCACCAAGGCGATCACGTCGATTGCCGGGCCCAACGATGACGTGAAGCTGCCGCCTGATGCGCAAACCGGTGACTGGGAGATTGAACTGGGCTTTGTCATCGGCACGACGGCCAGGTCGGTGCCAGCGGAGCAGGCCTTGAACCATGTGGCTGGGTATTGCCTGGCTAACGATGTGTCCGAGCGCGACTGGCAGATCAAGCGCGGCGGCCAGTGGGGCAAGGGCAAGAGCTTTGACGGCTTTGGTCCGCTGGGCCCCTGGTTGGTGACCCGCGACGAGGTGCCCGACCCGCAGGCCATTCCCCTGCAGCTCAGCGTCAATGGTGAAGTGCGCCAGCGCAGCAACACGGCCGACATGATTTTCCCGGTGGCGCAGATCGTGGCGCACCTGAGCCAGTTCATGACGCTGCTGCCGGGCGACGTGGTCATCACCGGCACGCCGCAGGGCGTGGGGCTGGGCATGAAGCCGTCGCCAGTGTTCCTCAAGCGCGGCGATGTGATGACGCTGGACGCCGGCCCGCTGGGCACGCAGCGCCAGCAGGTTGTTTGAACGGCACACAAGGAGACAGGCCATGTCCAACGGAATCCGGCCCAGGAATTTTGCCCACGTGGTGTATCGCAGCTACCGGTTTGACGACATGCTGCGCTGGTATGTGACGGTCTTCAACGGCAAGGTCCAGTACCAGAACCCGGTGATCGCATTCGTGACCTATGACGACGAGCACCACCGCGTGGCCCTGCTCAACCTGGGCATCCTCAAGGGTGAATCGGATACCCGCGCGCCTGTGGGTCAGCCGGGCATGGATCATGTGGCCTACGGATACAGCAGCCTGACCGAGCTGCTGGAAAAATACCTGGAGCTCAAGCACAAGGGCGTCTTGCCGTACTGGTGCATCCACCATGGCGTGACCATCTCCTTGTATTACGCCGACCCCGACGGCAACCAGATGGAATTCCAGGCCGATTGTTTTGACACCGTGGACGGCGCCAATGAGTTCATGCACGGGCCGCACTTTGAGCTCAACCCCATCGGCGTGGAGTTTGACCCCGAGGTCATGCTGGCCAGGCTGCGCGCGGGTGTGCCTGAATCCGAGTTGCTGCCACGCCGCGAGCAGCTACCCGTGTCGGACATTCGCGGCTCATTGATGGGCTGAGGGCCGATGAACCGCCTGGACGAATGCACCCGCCTTTGCGTGGACTTTGCCAACCACATTGACGCGCGGCGCTACGGCGCCTTGCTGGCGCTTTTTACCGACGACGGGGTACTGGACCGCATGGGCGCCGTGCTGACGGGCCGCGCCGAAATCGCCCGCTTTCTGGACGCGCGCGACCCGGCGGTGACCACCCGGCACCTGTGCACGAACATCAGCATTGACTTCACCTCGTCCGATACCGCCGTGGGCGCCTGCTACGTGCTGTTCTTTCAGGGCCGAAGCACCGGGCCGGACGGCATCGCGACGCAAACCGGTTTGCCCGCGGTGGTGCAGTATGACGACGACTACCAGAACACGCCATCGGGCTGGCGCATCAAGGCGCGGCGCATCCGCATGGCCATCCGGCCCAACCCTGCCTGAGCATGTTCGCCAAGGTCTTATGCTGTATGCATGAGCGCCCCGAACATCCCCCAGATCACCCTGTACCAGCGCTGGCTGCGCGAGACACGCGGCCTGTCGTTTGACTCGTATGACGCGCTGTGGCGCTGGTCGGTGGACGACCTGAGCGCCTTCTGGCAGAGCATCTGGGATTACTTTGACCTGCAGTCACCCGCGCCACACACGGCCGTGCTGGCCGGCGGCGCCATGCCGGGGGCGCAATGGTTCCCGGGTGCGCAGTTCAATTACGCGCACCAGGTGTTTCGCCATGTGGACGCGGCCCATGCAGCGGGCTTGCCCGCCCTCATCAGCCGCAATGAAAGCGGCCTGCACCGCGAGCTGTCCTGGCCCGATCTGCGCCGCCAGGTCGCGTCCATGGCGCTGCACCTGCGCGCCCAGGGCCTGCAGCCCGGCGACCGCGTGGCGGCCTACCTGCCCAACATCCCCGAGGCCATGGTCGCCTTTCTGGCGGTGGTGAGCCTGGGCGGCGTGTGGAGCATCTGCGCGCCCGACATGGGTACGGCCGCCGTGCTGGACCGCTTCAAGCAGATAGCACCCAAGGTGCTGATCGCCTGCGACGGCGTGCGGTACGGAGGGCGCGACTTTGACCGCGTGGCCGTGGTGGCCGAGCTGCGCGCCGCATTGCCCAGCGTGCAGCATGTGGTGATCCACCGCAACCTGGGGCTGGACGACGCGGCCCTCACACCGCTGCAGCCGTTCGCACTGATGACCGATACCACCGCGCGCAGCGACGCAGCCACCGCGGCTTTCGAGCCGCTGTGGCTGCCGTTTGACCACCCGCTGTGGATCGTCTATTCCAGCGGCACCACCGGCCTGCCCAAACCCATCGTGCACGGCCACGGCGGCACGGTCATCGTGGCGCTGGCGCTCAAGACGCTGCACAACGACATTGGCTGCAGCTACGCACCCAACACCTTCGGCGAGCGCTTTCACTGGTACAGCTCCACCGGCTGGGTGATGTGGAACGCGCAGATGAGCGGCCTGCTCAACGGCACCACCTGCTGCATCTATGACGGCAACCCGGCGGGCAGCAAAGACAAGACTGACTGGGCCACGCTGTGGCGCTTTGGCGCGGACCTGGGCGTGACCTTCTTTGGCGCGGGCGCTGCATTCTTTGCCAACTGCATGAAGGCCGGTGTGGACCTGACCGCGTTGCCGGGCCTCAAGACCGTGCGGGCCTTGGGCACCACGGGCTCGCCGTTGTCTGCCGAGGCGCAGAACTGGGGTACGCAGCAGTTCGACGCGCTGGGCGTCAAGAACATCTGGTGGTGCAACATTTCTGGAGGCACGGATTTCGCAGGCGCTTTCATCGGCGGCAACCGCGAGCTGCCCCTGGTCCCTGGCGAAATGCAATGCCGCTTGCTCGGCTGCGCGGTAGAGGCGTGGAACGAACAGGGCCAGCCGGTCGTCAACGAGGTGGGCGAGCTGGTCTGTACAAAGCCCATCCCGTCCATGCCTTTGTACTTCTGGGGCGATGAAGGCAACAAGCGCTACCTGTCCAGCTACTTCGACATGTACCCCGGTGTCTGGAGGCATGGAGACTGGCTCAAGATCGGCGACAACGGCGGCTGCATCATCTACGGCCGCAGCGACGCCACGATCAACCGCCACGGCCTGCGCATGGGCACCAGCGAGCTGTACAGCGCGGTAGAGGCATTGCCCGAGGTGCTGGATTCGATGGTGGTGGACCTGGAATACCTGGGCCGCGACAGCTACATGCCGTTGTTTGTGGTGCTGCGCCCCGGCGTGACGCTGGACGACGCCATGCGCGAGCGGCTGAACGGCGCGATCAGGACGGCCTTGAGCCCGCGCTTTGTGCCCAACGACATCTTCCAGGTGGCCGAAATCCCGCGCACGCTCAGCGGCAAAAAGCAGGAGCTGCCCATCAAGAAACTGCTGCTGGGCCAGCCCATCGACAAGGTCGTCAACAAGGACGCCATGGCCAACCCGGGTTGCCTGGATTGGTATGTTGGCTTTGCCAGGCAAAGGCAAGGTGCGGCCTAGAGGTCGGGCCGCGCGCTTACTCGGGTTTCACGCCTGCCTTGCGCGCGATCTCGCCCCAGCGTGCAACTTCGTCCCGCATGAAGCTGCGCAGCTCGTCGCGGGTTGAGCTTTTCAGGTCGATGCCCAATGTGCCAAGGCGTTCGCGGGTGGCGGGGTGCGCCAGGGCTGCGGCGATTTCCATGCGCAGCTTTTCGACGACTTCAATCGGTGTGGTGGCGGGCGCCACCACGGCCCACCACTGGGTGAAGTCCATGCCCTCAATACCGGCCTCCCGGGCCGTGGGCACGCCCGGCAAGGCGGGCAACCGCGTCGGGCCTGTGACCATCAGCGCGGACAGCTTGCCCGCACCATGGAGCGAGCTCCCACTGGCCAGCGTTGCGAAATGCCCGGCCACCATGCCCGCGGCCACGTCGGTCAACGCAGGGGCCGAACCCCGGTACGGCACCGCCACGATCTTGAAGCCGCTTCTGCTGGCCAGCACCTCCGCTGCCAGGTGGCTGCTGGAGCCCGCGCCGCTGTTGGCAATGGCCAGCGGTGCCCGGGGATTGCGCGCGCGCTGCATGAAGCTCTTGACGTCGCCATTCTTGTGATCAGCGGGCGCTGCAAACAGCACCAGCGGTGACCTGCCCACCAGGGTGATCGGGGTGAAGTCACGCAGCAGGTCATAGGGCAGCTTGGCAACCACGGCCGGCTGGATGGCATGTGGCAGCTCGACAATGGCCAGCGTGTAGCCGTCGGGCGCTGCCTTGGCCGCAGCGTCGGTGCCGATCTGGCCGGCAGCGCCTGAGCGGTTGTCCACCACCACGCTTTGCCCCAGGGTCTGGCTCATGCGCTGGGCGATGGCGCGCGCGATGGCGTCCGTGCTGCCGCCGGCCGCCCAGGGCACGATCAGGCGCACGGGCTTGTCGGGGTAGGCGGCATGGGCGCCCAGGCTGGTGACAGCCAGACCGGCCGCGGCAAAAAAGCTGAGAAACAGTTTGATCATGAAAGCTCTCCTTGATATCAGGAAACGGTGGGGGGGTCGAATGGATCGCGGTCGCCTTTGGCGGTGAGCAGCACCAGGGCATGCTCTGAAGGGTCAATGCGGCCTTGCGCCAGCAGTTGCGCCAACGCGCTCACGCCGGCACCCGCGCACAGCTCCACCCACAAGCCCTGGGCAGCCAGTTGCTGACTGCCCCACAGGGCTTGCTCGTCGGTGGCCACCACAGCGCCGCCGCCGCTGGCCTTGACCGCCAGGAGCTGCTGCTGCGTGACCGTGCTGCCCGCTACGGAAAACTGTCCGGTTGCCCCTTCAAATTCGCCATTCACGGGCGCGCCTTGCAGCACCTGCGAAAGGCGCGCAAACGGCTCCACCGCCCACAGTTTGGGCAGCCGTGCAATCAGGCCGGCAGCGTGCAGGTCGCGCAGTCCGCTGTACAGGCCCCACAACAGGTCGCCGCGCGCAGTGGGCACCAGCACATGGTCGGGGGTGCAGCCTTGCGCCACGCATTCCAGTGCAATCGCGCGATAGCCCTGCACGCCATACACCGGGCTGCCAACCGCTGGCAGGCTGTAATTGGTCAAGGCGAACGCACCATCGGATTCCACGCGCCGGCGTACATGGGCCCAGCGGTCGGCACCGCGCTCAAAGGCGACCCGGCGGGCACCCAGCGCCCGCAGCGCCCGAACGAACGGCGCGGGCATGCTGGCGTAGGTGGCAACCTCACAGGCCAGGCCCGCAGCAGCGCAGTACGCAGCTGCGGACACAGCGGCGTTGCCGCTGGAGGCCAGCACCACCGACGTGGCCCCAACGTCCAGCGCGCGTGTCACGGCCTGGGCCGACATGCGGTCCTTGTGGGAGCCCGTCGGGTTCATGCCCTCGTGCTTCGCGCTCAACCGGGCAATGCCCAGCGCGCGCGCCAACCGCTGCAGCGGCAGGCAGGGTGTGTCGCCCTCGCCCAAAGAGACGCCACCGAGGTACGGCAACCAGTCGCCCAACTTATAGCCGGTGGGGGCAGCAACCAGGGCAGACGGCAGCCCTGTGTAGGCCACCTCCAGGCTGGACGGTTGCCCGGTTGCCGAACAGACCGGGCAACCCGCGGGCAGGTCGTCCAAAGGGAATTCACTGGCGCAGGAGATGCAATACAGATGAGACAGACGGGGATTTCGCATGCCTGAATGGTAGGCAGCATGTGCTCCGCAGAGGGCAGGCTGATCTACACTTGAAATAACTGAAACTTATAGGTATTGGTTGTATGACGCTACCCAGCGCGCGCCAGATCGAGGTCTTTCGCATGGTCATGCGACTGGGCAGCGCCAATCGGGCCGCTGCTGCGCTGCACATCAGCCAGCCTGCAGTGACCCAGCTGCTTCAGCAACTGGAAGAACGTGCCAGCCTGCGTCTGTTTGGCCGCACCACGGGCAAGCTGATGCCCACGCCCGAGGCGCATGCGCTGCTGGCCGAGGTGGAGCGCATGTATGAAGGCCTGGAGGCGGTGCAGCGCAAGATCGTGGCCCTGCAGTCGCATGAGGACCAGGTCTTGCGCATCGGCTCGTTGCACGCCATGTCGGCCAGCGTGATGCCACGCGCCGTGGCGCAGTTTCAGCGCAGTTACCCACGTATGCGCTTTCTGTTGAGCGTGGACAGCTCGCGGGCGTTGCGCGATGCGCTGGTCCAGGGCACGCTGGACCTGGCGTTCCTGGGTGACGAGGCCGATACCGGCGGGCTGGATTCCTCGGTGTTCTACGAGATGCCGGCCGTGTGCGCCATGCCACTGACCCACCCGCTGGCGCGCAAGGCAAAGCTGGCGCTGGCGGAGTTGCGCGACGTACCGCTGATCGGTCTGTCGGCCAACGACCCGGCACAGCGCCGCCTGGAAGCGGCCCTGCGCCAGGCTGGCGTGGAGCCGCACACCGTGATCGAGACCCCCTACAGCGCGACCCAGTGCGCACTGGTGCTGGCCGGTGCCGGGCTGGCGTTGACCAATCCGTTGGTTGCGCGTGAATACGCGGCACTGGGCCTGCGCTGCGTGCCCATGGACGCACCGGTGGTGTTTCGCGCGCTGCTGGCCTTTCGACCGCGGCAGGCGCAGTCGGGCGCCGTGCAGGAGTTTGTGGCGTTGTGCCGCCGCCTGCTGCAGGGCGTGCCGGCCCATACGGGCTCCGAAGCAAATGCGCTACCCGCCGCCAAACCCGCGCGCAAAAGAAAAAAAGCCGCCGGGTAAGACGGTTCTCAGGCCGCCACCGGCGCCAGCTTGCCCAGGTAGCTGCGCACGCGCTCGTCCTGCACCAGCGTGTCAAAGTCCGGCGCCTGCGTGACCACGCCCTTTTGCACGAAGATGAAACGCTCGCAGCTTTCGCGCAGGATGTCGATGTGGTACGGCTCGTTGGGGTGCAGGCACAGGAACACCAGCTTGCCCTGCGATTTGAGTCGCGCAAAAAAGTCCAGCATGAAACCGATGTAGCCGTCCTGCGTGTTGAACTGCGGCTCGTCAAACAAATGGATCAGCGGCGATGCACTGGCCGCATGATCGAGCATGAAGTTGGGCTTGCTGCGCTGGAACGACCGCACCTGGTAAGACTGGTGGTAGTGGATGGCCAGGCGGTCGCGCTCGCGCGTCTTCACCTGGTGGATGTCCTGGCCGTCCACCAGCACGCGCCCGGCGGTGGGCAGGTTGCTGCCGGTGATCAGCTCAAACAGCGTGGTCTTGCCCGAACCGTTGGGGCCCATGACGCCGATGACCTGGGGCTTGTCCACGGTGAAGTCAGTCGCCAACGAAAAGGTCACCTGTTTGTTCAGCAAGCCGCGCGTGTACTGCTTGGCCAGGTTATCTACATGAAGAATCGGCGTTGCCATGGTCAAACTCCCAGCAGCTGGCGGCGCAGCGGCTCATCCTGGCGCAGTTGCGCGGCAGGCCCCTCGTGCACGATGGTGCCCAGGTTCATCACATAGGCGCGGTCTGCCACGTCCAGCGCGCTTTGCACGTTCTGCTCGACCAGCAGCACCGAGATCCCTTCGCGCTTGAGCCGGGTGATGGTCTTCATCACGTCCTGTACCACCTTGGGCGCCAGGCCCTGGCTGGGCTCGTCAAACAGCACCAGCCCCGGCGAGCCCAGCAGCGCGCGGGATATGGCCACCATCTGCATCTCGCCGCCCGACAGGTTCTCGCATTCGCGGTGCATCAGGTATTCGAGCGCGCTGAAAATTTCAAAGCATTCCTTTTCGTTCCACGAACGAAAGCGCGTCTTCTTGCGCGCAATGGCCAGGTTGCGCGCCACGCTCAGCGTGGGGAAGATGCGGCGGTCGTCCGGCACCCAGCCCATGCCGCTGCGCGCGATCTCGTGGGTGGGCTGGCGCGTGACGTCGCGCCCGTCAAACTGCACCGTGCCCACGCGCGCCGGCGTCAGGCCCAGGATGGTGCGCAGCGTGGTGGTCTTGCCGGCGCCGTTGGGCCCCAGCAGGGCCACCACCTCGCCCGCGCCCACGTGCAGCGACACATTGAACAGCGCCTGGGTTTCGCCGTAGAAGGTGTTGACGTTGTCCACCGACAGCAGGGTGGTGGACGCAACAGGTTTCAGCACGCCGCTCATGTGGACAAGGCTCCGAGATTCGAGCGCTGCACCCATTCGTTGTGCTTCAACTCAGCCGGTGTGCCCTCGGCAATGACCTGGCCCCAATGAATGACCGACACCTTGTCGGCCAGCTTGAAAAGAAACTTCATGTCGTGCTCGATGATGACGATGGTGAGTTGCCGCTTGAGCTGGGCCACCAGCTCGGCCAGTTGGGCCGTGCCTTCGGCGCCCAGGCCGGCCGTGGGTTCGTCCAGGAACAGCATGCGCGGCTCGGCCGCCAGCGCCACGCCGATCTCCAGCGCGCGCCGCTCGCCATACGACAGGCTCTTGGCCGGCACATGCTCCTTGCCCTTCAGGCCCACGCGGGCCAGCACATTGGCGGCCAGGTCTTGTGCGCGGCTGTCCGCGCCCAGGTCGCGCCAGCAGTTGAAGCCCTGGCGGCGCACATGGGGCGTGGCGATCAGCACGTTGTCCAGCGCGGTGTCGTCGTTGAACAGGTTCATGATCTGGAACGAACGCGAAATACCCTTGCGCGCAATCTCGCGCGGTTGAAGCCCGGTGATGTCTTCGCCTGCAAAAGTCACGCGCCCGCGGTCGGGGCGAAAGCGCCCCGTCAGCACGTTGAAGCAGGTGGTCTTGCCCGCGCCGTTGGGGCCCATGATGCCGGCCAACTGGCCTTCTTCGACCTGCAGCGTGATGTCTTCCAGCACCACCTGCTCGCCGAAGCGTTTGGACAGGCCTTTGGCCTCGAATAACGCGCTCATGCCTGTTTCTCCCGCACGGCCACAACAACCGCTGCCGGATTATTTTTGGGCCGCTTCACCCGCCACGCCTGCCACATGCCCGCCACCCCCTCGGGCTTGAACAGCACCAGCGCCATGAACACCAGCCCGTACCAGAGCAGCCAAGTCTCGGTGTAGGCGCCCAGCAGATCGCGCGACAGGATGAAAAACGCCGCGCCGATCAGCGGGCCCCAGAAGCTCACCAGCCCGCCGCCGATCAGCACCATCATCACCACGAAGCCCGAGTTGTGCAGGCTCATCACGTTGGGGTAGGCCGACTGCTGCGCCATGGCAAACAGCGCGCCCGCCAGGCCCGCCACACCGGCGGAAAGGGTGAACGCCAGCCACTTGTAGATCCAGGTGTTGTAGCCCACGAAAGAGGCGCGCGTCTCGTTCTGCTTGATGGCGCTGAACACACGGCCCAGCGGTGAATGCACCAGCCGCCACAGCGCCCACAGCGCCACGGCAAACACGGCCAGGCAAAAGTAGAACAGCGCTTCATTGCTTTGCAGGCTGATGCGCGCAAAGCCCAGCTCCACCGGCAGCCGCTTGATGTTCAGCAGGCCGTCTTCACCGCCGGTGAGCGTGTGCCACTTCATCGACACAAACCAGAACACCTGGCCAAACGCAATGGTCAGCAGCGCGTAATAGATGCCCCGCCGGTGCGAGATGAACAGCGCCACCAGCGCGCCAAACGCGGCGGCCACCAGCACGGCGCCGGCCAGGTCAAACCACAGGTTGGCCCACACGCGGTGCTGCAGCAGGCCGAACGCATAGGCACCAATGCCGAAGTACGCGCCGTGCCCGAACGACGGCAGGCCAGACGTGCCCAGCAGCAGGTTGTAGCCCATGGCAAACAGCATCCAGATCATGATTTCCAGCGCCAGGTACTGGTACAGCCCCACGCGGGACAGCCACAGCGGCGTGGACAGCATCACGGCCAGCGTGATGAGCATGGGCAGGGGGAACAGGGCGGCAGGGCCCGGGGAGGATCGCATGGCGGGAAAACCCTTTGTTCGAAAAACTTGCTAAATCAGAATGTACGTTCTAATATTCGATCACGCAAGAATTTTTGTTCTAGTAAATACCCGAACACCCCATGGACAGCGCCACCAACTACGACGACCTGAAAGACGCGATCACCCGCGCCTACCCCGACATGTCCAAGCAGCTGCAGCGCATCGCGCGCTTCGCGCTTGAAAAGCCGCACGACCTGGCGCTGGGCACCGTGGCAGCAGTGGCCGAGGCGACCGAGGTGCAGCCCTCGGCCATGATCCGCTTTGCCAACGCGCTGGGCTACCGGGGTTTCTCGGACATGCAGCAGGTGTTTCGCGGCCACCTGGTGGAGCGTTCTGCCAGCTACCGCGAACGCATTGACCAGCTGCGTATGCAGCAGCTCAACGGCCAACGCGCGCCGGCCGGCGTGCTGCACCAATTGGTGGGTGATTCCGTGGCCGAGCTGGGCCACCTGGAAGAATCCATCCGCGAAAGCGAGCTCAAGGCCGCGGTCAAGCTCATTGCCGGCGCACCGCGCATCCATGTGCTGGCCCAGCGCCGTGCTTTCCCGGTGGCCAGCTACCTGGCCTATGCCCTGGGCCAGCTGGAGCTGAAGACCCATTTGCTGGACGGCGCCGCCGGCATGTTGGGCGAGAACCTGCGCGCAGTGGACAAGGGTGACGTATTGCTGGTCGCCAGCTTTCGCAGCTATTCGCCCGAGGTGGTGCATGCCGCGCAGTCGTGCAGCGCGCGCGGCGTGTCGGTGGTGGCCATCACCGACGGCCCGCTGTCGCCGCTGGTGGCGCCGGCCCGGGTCTGCTTCGAGCTGGCCGACGACTCGTCCAAACCGTTCCGCTCGCTGGTGGCGCCGCTGTGCCTGGCGCAGGCGCTGGTGGTCAGCACCGGCCACCACCTGGCAGAAAAGTCCGCGCCCACGACGGCGTCCAAACCTGCATCCAAAGCGGCACGAAAGGCCCGGCCATGAGCAGCCCCCGCCCGTTGGACCTCATCTGCGTGGGCCGCGCCGCGGTGGACCTGTATGGCGACCAGATCGGCGGCCGGCTGGAAGACATGCAGAGCTTCAGCAAATACCTGGGCGGCTCGCCGGCCAACACCTCGGTGGGCGCGGCGCGCCTGGGCTTGCGCCCCGCCATGCTCACCCGCGTGGGCGACGAACACAACGGCCGCTTCGTGCGCGAAACCCTGGCCGCCGAGGGCGTGGACGTGGGCCATGTGCACACCGACCCCAAGCGCCTGACGGCGCTGGTATTTTTGGGCATCCAGGACCGCGAGACCTTCCCGCTGGTGTTCTACCGCGACAACTGTGCCGACATGGCGCTGGCCCGCCAAGACTTTGACGCCGCGTTCATCGCGTCCGCCACCGGCCTGCTGATCTCGGGCACGCATTTGTCGCAACCGGTGCCGCATGAGAGCTGCCGCACGGCCATTGCGCTGGCGCGCGCTGCCGGCACCCGGGTGATCCTGGACATTGATTACCGCCCCGTGCTGTGGGGTCTGACCAGCCCCGGCATGGGTGAGCAGCGCTTTGTGCCGTCGGACCAGGTCAGCGCCCACCTGCAGGCCGTGGTGCCCGACTGCGACCTGGTGGTAGGCACCGAAGAAGAAATCCACATCGCCGGTGGCAGCACCGACACGCTGCTGGCCCTGAAGCGCCTGCGTGCGCTGACGCGCGCCACGCTGGTCGTCAAGCGCGGGCCCATGGGCTGCGTGGTGTTTGACGGCGCGATTCCCGATGACATCGAGCAGGGCCTCAAAGGCCCGGGCTTTCCGGTGGAGGTGTTCAACGTGCTGGGCGCGGGCGATGCGTTCATGGCGGGCTTTCTGCGCGGCTGGCTGCGCGACGAGCCGCTGCAGCGCTGCTGCACCTGGGCCAACGCCTGCGGCGCCATTGTGGTGTCGCGCCACGGCTGCGCACCGGCCATGGCGAGCTGGGCCGAGCTGCAGCATTTTGTGGCGCACGGCGCCAGCACGTCGCGCCTGCGTGAAGACCGCGACCTGGAACACCTGCACCGGGTGACCACCCGCACCCGCCGCTGGGACGAGCTGGTCATCATGGCCTTTGACCACCGCGTGCAGCTGGAAGACATCGCCGCGCGCCACGGCCAGGGCGCGCAGCGCATCCGCGCGTTCAAGCACCTGCTGGCCCAGGGCGCACGGCGCGGCGCCGCCCGCCGCCCCGGTGCGGGCGTGATCCTGGACGGCCGTTTTGGTGAGGACGTGTTGCCCGGCCTGACCGGCAAGGGCTGGTGGGTGGCGCGCCCGGTAGAGCTGCCGGGTTCGCGCCCGCTGCAGTTTGAATCGGGCCCGCAGCTGGCGCTGGAGATGCGTACCTGGCCGGCCGAGCACGTGGCCAAGTGCCTGGTCAGCTACCACCCGCTGGACGCCGCCGCGCTGCGCAGCGAGCAGCTGGCCACGCTGGACGAGCTGCAATCGGCCAGCACCGGCACAGGCCACGAGTTTTTGATTGAGGTGATCCCCCCGCGCGACATGGCGTGTGACGACACCACGCTGGCCGCCGCGCTGACGCAGATCTATGAGGCCGGCATCCGCCCTGATTGGTGGAAGCTGCCGCCGTGTGACAGCGACGCCGGCTGGGCCCACGTGGCCGCCGTGATCGCCCGCCACGACCCGCACTGCCGCGGCGTGCTGCTGCTGGGCCTGGAGGCCAGCGAAGAAGACCTGGACAAGAGCTTTCGCACCGCGGCGCCGCACGCCGTGTGCCGTGGCTTTGCGGTGGGCCGCTCGATTTTTTCCGAGGCGGCCGCCGCCTGGTTTGCCGGTCAGATGACCGATGAGCAGGTCATTGACGACATCGCCCGCCGCTACGCCCGCCTGATCACGCGCTGGGACGAAGCCCGCGCCGGTATCGGCGAGGCCGCCAGCGCCATCTTTTAAGAACAAGGAACACACCGCAATGACGCAACCCGCAACCCCACCGCGCATCGGCTTCATCGGCATCGGCATGATGGGCCACGGCATGGCCAAAAACCTGCTGGCCAAGGGCTACAGCCTGACCTTCAAGGTCAACCGCAACCGCGACAACCTCACCGACCTGATCGGCGCCGGCGCGAAAGAGGCCACCACCAACGCCGGCTGCGCGCAGGCCAGCGACATCGTGTTCATCTGCGTCACCGGCTCGCCGCAGGTGGAAGAGATCGTGTATGGCAAACAGGGCTTGCTGGAGGCGGCACGCCCCGGCCTGATCGTGGTGGACACGTCCACCGCCGAGCCCGCATCCAGCGCGCGCATCCGCGCCGACCTGGCCGCGCGCGGCGTGAAGCTGGTGGACGCGCCGCTGGCCCGCACACCCAAAGAGGCCGAGGAGGGCCGCCTGAACACCATGGTGGGCGCCGACGCGGACGACTTCAAGACGCTGGAGCCCGTGCTGCGCGCGTTCTGCGAAAACATCTTTCACGTGGGCCCACCCGGCCACGGCCATGTGCTCAAGCTGGTCAACAACATGATGGCCATGAGCTTTGCCGCGTCGATCGCCGAGGCGTTTGCCGTCGCGGCCAAGTCGGGGCTTGATTTGAACAAGCTGTACGACGTGATTTCGGCCGGCGGCGTGAACTGCGGCATCTTCCAGATGATGGCGACCAAGACGCTGAAGGAAGGCGACGTGACCGGCTTCAAGTTCGGCATTGCCAACGCGCAGAAGGACCTGCGCTACTACACCCACCTGGCCGAGCAGCTGCCTGTGGCCAGCTTCATGGGCGAGGCCACGCACCAGAGCCTGGTGCAGGCCGTGAACCTGGGCTACGGCGACAAGCTGATCGCGTCGCTGTTCGAAGCCCAGGAAAAGATCAACAACGTGAAGATTGTTCCCCGCTGATTCACCACCCACCTCACATCAGACACAACGAAGGAGACAGACATGAGCGATTCCAAAGACACCACCACCTCACGCCGTTCGATGCTCAAGCAGTCGGCCCTGGCCCTGGCCGGCGCCGGCCTCTACGGCGCAGCGCCGTTCTATGGCCCGTGGAAGCACAACCACGCCTGGGCGCAGACCGCGCAGAAAAAGCCGCTGATCATCGGCCTGACCATGGACGCATCAGGCCTGTACGCGGCGTCGGGCGGCGAAGAGCGCCTGGGCGCCATGATGGCCATCAAGGAATTCAACGACAAGGGGGGTGTGCTGGGCCGGCGCATTGAAGCCATCCACATGGACACCGAAACCACGCCGGCCACCGGCTCGCGCGTGGCCGAACGCATGATCACCCGCAACGAGGCGGCGTTTTTGATCGGCGCGGTGCACTCGGGCGTGGCCAACGCCATCTCGCAGGTGGCGCAGAAGTACGGCACCATCTTCATGAACACCAATTCCAGCTCGCCCACCGAGGCCGGCAAGGATTGCCACCGCGTGAAGTTCGTGTGGGACGGCAACGGCGCCAACTTCTCGCAGGCCATCGTCAAGAACGCCATGCGCACCAGCGGGCGCAACTGGGTGCTGCTGACCAACGACTATGTGTGGGGCCACAACACCTCCAAGGCCACGCGCGCAGTGATCGAGGCCAATGGCGGCCGTGTGGTCGAAGAGCTGCTGGTGCCGCAGAACACGCGCGACTTTTCCGCTTACCTGCTCAAGCTGCAGCAGATCAAGCCGCACGCCGTGGCCACCGCCGTGGGTGGCGACGACATCAAGGCGCTGCGCCAGCAGGTGGTGCAGCTCAAGATGCACCAGAGCGCCGCGTGGATCAACAACCAGCAGGACTGGCCCGATGTGTACGGCCTGGGGCCGGACGCGATCTTCGGCGTGTTTGGCACCACCTGGTATTACCGGCTGGAGCTGCCGGGGGTGAAGGAGTTTGTGGCCGCCTACCAGAAGCAGTACCCCGGCATGGCGATCCGCGTGCCCGGCAACGTGTACCACAACGCCTACATGGCCACACGCGAGCTGTTGCGCTGCGTGGAAGAGGCGGGAACCACCAACAACATCGCCGTCATCAAGAAGCTGGAGGGCCGCAAGATGAGCGCCGCCGACCGGCTGCAGCACCACGACGCCTGGATCGACCCGGCCACCCACCAGTGCCAGCAGACCATCTACATGGCCAGCTACAACGACAAGCCGGCGGAAAAAGACGACATCTTCAGGATCATGTCGCAGGTGGACCCCAAGGAAGTGCTGGACAAGGACGCCGCGGGCGCCTGCAAGCTGGAAAGCTACGAAGCCACACCCAGCTACGAGGCCTGACGGCCCAGGCCATTGCCATGAGCAACCTGCAAAGGCGGCGGCTGGTCCGCGGCGCGGGCGCGGCTGCGCTCGGATTCTTCGGGCCCTGGGGCGTGCACCACGCCTGGGCCAAGGCGGCCACCAAAAAGCCGCTGCTGATCGGCCTGACCACCGATGACACCGGCCAATACGGCGCCAGTGGCCAGGACGAGCAGCGCGGCATCCGCATGGCCATCCACGAGGCCAACGAGCGCGGCGGCGTGCTGGGCCGGCGCATAGAGACCGTGCAGGCCGACACCGGCGGCGACCCGGCCAAAGCCACCGTCGTGGCCCAGCGCATGATCACCGAGCGCGAGGCGGCCTTCCTGATCGGCGCCGTGCATTCAGGCGCGGCCAGCGCCATATCGAAGGTGGCGCAGCAGTACGGCTGCATTTACTTCAACACCAACTCCAGCTCGCCGACCGAGGCGGGCAAGGATTGCCACCGCACCAAGTTTGTGTGGGACGGCAACGGCACGAACTTCTCCACATCCATCGTGCGTGGCGCCATGACGGGCTTTGGCCGTGACTGGGCGCTGATCACCAGCGACTACACCTGGGGCCACAACACGGCCAAGGGCATTCGCGGCATTGTGGAAGGCAACGGCGGCAAGATCGTGGAAGAGCTGGTGGTGCCGCAGAACGCGCGCGACTTTTCCGCCCAGCTCAAGCGCATCCAGGCGCTCAAGCCCGGGGTGATTGCCACGGCCGTGGGCGGCGACGACGTGAAGGCGCTGCGCGAGCAGGTGCGCCGCGCGGGTATGGACCGTGCCTATGCCTGGGTCAACAACCAGCAGGACTGGCCCGACGTGTACGGCGCGGGCCCCGAGGCGCTGTTCGGCATCTTTGGCACCACCTGGTACTGGGCGCTGAGCCTGGCAGGCGTGAGTGAATTCAACGCGCGCTACCAGGCGGCCAACCCCGGCTACCGCATCAAGAAGCCCGGCAATGTGTTTTACAACGGCTACATGGCCACGCGCGAGCTGCTGCGCGCCATCGAGCGGGTGGGCAGCACCAACAACCTCAAGCTCATCAAGGAGCTGGAGGGCCTGCGCATACCGGCCCTGCAGCGTATGCAGCACCACGACGCCTGGATGAACCCGCTGACGCACCAGCTGCAGCAGACGATCTACATGGCGTCGTACAACACGCGGCCCAAAGAGGCGGACGACGTGTTCCGCATCCTGGGCCAGCAGCGCCCCGAAGAGGTGGAAGACCGCGACAGCATCCAGGCCTGCAAGCTGGAATCGCTTGCGGCCACCCCGAGTTACGAGTTATAGAGTGTCTGGAGCACCATGGACTGGCTTATTCAACTCCTCCCGCATCTGGTCAACGGCGTATCGCTGGGCCTGCTGTTTGCCCTGATCGCGCTGGGCTTCATGCTCATCGTGGGCGTGATGGAGACCATCAACCTGGCGCACGGCTCGCTGTTTGCGTTGGGCATGTACTTTGCGCTGTTCTTCATCTCGCCGCAGCTGGGCTGGTTCCCCAACCTGCAGGCCTGGTACATGGCGCTGCCGATCGAAACGCGCTACCTGGTGGCGCTGTTTCTGGCGCCGGTGTTTGTGGGCCTGTTTGGCATGCTGCTGGAGCTGTGCATGCGCCGCACCTACGGGCGCGACCCGCTGTACGGGTTGCTGCTGACCTTTGGCGCGGCGCTGGTGATTGAAGAGACCATCCGCGTGGTGTGGGGCTCCAATGAAAAGCAGCTGGCGCTGCCCGCGGCCATCTCGGGCGCGGTGCTGCTGGGCGACCTGATCTATTCCAAATACCGCTTTTTTGCCAGCGGCTTTGCGGTGCTGATGATCGTGGCGCTGTGGCTGTTTCTGGAGAAAACGCCTTACGGTGCCATCATCAAGGCCGGCGCGCACGACAGCGAGATGGTGCGTGCCCTGGGCATCAACCTGCGCCGCCTGCGCATGCTGGTGTTTGGCATCGGCGTGGCACTGGCAGCCATCGCGGGCGTGGTCATGGCGCCCATCTGGGGCATACGCCCGCACGTGGGGGTGGACGCTGTGGTGCCGGCCTTTCTGATCATCGTGCTGGGGGGCGTGGGCTCGCTGTGGGGCGCCGTCATCGCGGGCCTGATGGTGGGCATGGTGGTGGGGCTGACCGGCGCCTATGCGTCTGAATGGTCGCTGATGTCCATGTATTTGTTGTTCATTGCCGTGGTGACGTTCCGGTCGCGCGGCCTTTTTGGAAAGAAGAGTGTCCTAGATGTCTGAGGTTTTGAAAGGCAAGGTGGCCCTGGTCACCGGCGCCGCCGGCACCATGGGGTTGGCCG
Organism: Ramlibacter sp. 2FC; assembly: GCA_943372515.1. GTDB lineage: Bacteria > Pseudomonadota > Gammaproteobacteria > Burkholderiales > Burkholderiaceae_C > RAM1. Next base: position 23,567 of record CALRYY010000014.1, read on the forward strand.
CTGTGAGGGTGCTGCTGGAAGACGGCTGCAAGGTCGCGCTGGTGGACTTTAACCAGCAGCGCAACGAGGCGCTGGCGGGCGAGCTGGGGCTGAACGCGGCGGCGTTCTCGTTTGACATCAGCGACCCCAACGCTGTGCGGCGCGGTCACGAGCAGATCGTGCAGCGCCTGGGCGCGGTGGACATCCTGGTCAACAACGCCGGCATCCTGTCCAACAACAAGGCCGAGGCCACCGACGCAGCGGAATGGCGCCGCGTGCTGGGCGCCAACCTGGACGGCGCGTTTTACCTGGCCCAGTGCGTCATGCCGGCCATGAAGGCGCGGCGCTGGGGCCGCATCATCAACACCTGCTCGCTGGCGGCCAAGACCGGCGGGCTGACGGCGGGCACGGCGTATTCGGTGTCCAAGGGCGCGCTCACGTCGCTGACGTTTTCGCTGGCGCGCGAGCTCGCGCCGTTTGGCGTCACGTCCAACGGCATTTCGCCCGCGTACGTGAAGACACCCATGATCACCGAGCAGCTCAACGAAGAGCAGCGCCAGAAGATTCTCAAAGACATTCCCGTAGGCCGCTTTTGCGAACCCGAGGAGTTTGCCCACGTGGTGCGCTTTCTGGCGTCGCCACTGGCGGGCTTCATCACCGGCGAGGTGATCGACCTCAACGGCGGCTTGTTAATGGACTGACGCGATGGCAGACATCACCCCCCGCATCAATTTCACCAGCGAACTGGCTGGCCTGTTCGACCTGAAAGGCAAGACGGCCTATGTGCCCGGTGGCTACGGCGGCATTGGCGAGGCGATTGCCTGGGCGCTGGCCATGGCGGGCGCCAGGGTGGCGGTGTCGGGCCGCGACGAAAGCAAGGCTGTGGCGCTGGCCGCTGAGTTGCAGGCGGCGGGCCACACGGCGATGGGCCTGGCCATGGACGCGCATTCGGTCGCGCACATCCAGTCGTCGGTGGACGCGGTGGCAGATGCCTTTGGCGGGCTGGACATCCTGATCAACTGCGTGGGTATGCAGCGCGAGCAGGCGCTGCTGGACGTGACCGAAGAAGTATTTGACGAAGTGGTGCAGGTCAACCTGAAGTCCGCCATGTTCCTGGCGCAGGCCGCAGCCCGGCATCAGATTGCCGGTGGGCAAGGCGGCGCACAGGTGCATCTGCTGTCAGTGCGCGCGCAGCTGGGCCTGCGCGCTCGCGGCTATTCAGCCTACTGCAGCACCAAGGGCGGCCTGGTCATGCTGATCCGCCAGCACGCCAGCGAACTGGCGCCGCACGGCATCACCGTCAACGGCATTGCGCCCACGGTGGTGCGCACCGAGATGGCACGACACTGGCTGGAAAACCCAGAAACCAAAGCCCAGGTGCTGGGCCGCATCCCGCTGGGCCGCGTGGCCGATCCGAAAGACGTGGCCGGTGCGGCGGTGTTTTTCGCGAGCCCTGCGGCGTCGTTTGTGACGGGGCAGGTGCTCTACATCGATGGGGGGATCACAGCCAGCCAGTAATTTGACGAAGCGCATCGACAACCACGGGCACAAGGAATACCATGATCACGTAAGGGTTTTTCGATACGTGATCCAAGCTCCATTTCGCAACTGGTCCGTACGGACCAAACTGGCTTTTCTGCTCGTCGCAACGTCACTGTTGCCGCTGGGCATTTCTGCCTACATTGACGTGCTGGACGTGCGCCAGCAGAGGCTGCACGAGGCGCAGAACCTGCTGACGGCCCGGGCGGACCAGATCGCCAGCGAGCTCGACAGCGTTCACCTGGGTTATCTGCGCTCCACCCAGCGTGTGGCCAACCAGCCCGCCGTGCAGACCTATTGCACCGTGCCACCCGCAGGGCGTGCACAGCATGAAGCCAGGTTGCTGGGCATCTTTGGCACCTTTCCCAAGAGCGACCCCGCCATCCACGGCATGGCCTTGCTGGACGCGTCCGGGCGTGTGGTGCTGGCGTCTGAAGCGCGCATTGCGGGGGCGGACCTGTCCTCGCGCACCATCGTGCGCGCCGCGCTGCAGGGCAGCCCAATGATCTCCAGCGTGGCATTCGCTCCCTGGCAAGGCGAGCTGCAGCCCACCGTCGCCTACATGGTGCCGGTGCGTGATGCCCAGGGCCAGGTGGTTTGCGTGGTGGCGCTGGGCGTGCGCGCGCAGACCTTCTGGACGCTGCTGAAATCGGCGGACCAGAAAGCCGGCCCCGGCAGTTTTGCGATCCTGGTCGACGAAGGCGGTGTGCGCATCGGCCACTCCAGCACGCCGTCCCTCATCTACCGCCCCGCCGGCGCGCTGCCGGCCGACGCGCTGGCGCTGCAGGTGGCGCAAGGCCGGTTTGGCCCCCAGACGCGCGCGCTGCTGCAGGACGTGCAGCCCGCGCCCGAGATTTTCGAGCGTGCGCGCGCCAGCGTGCCCGACGCCACCGTGTTCCGCGGCTGGGCGCAGGGCAACCAGGCCTGGAACCACGGCGTGGCGCGGCGCCTGAAGCAGGTGCCGTGGACGGTGTTCTACCTGTCGCCCGAGGCCAATGTGCAGGCCGAGATTGCGCGGGTCACGCGCGACAAGGTGCTGCTGGCGCTGGGCATCATGGCTGCCGCAGGCGGGTTGGGCTGGGCGTTTGCCGCCAGCATTCTGCGGCCGGTGCGCGCGCTCAGCAACGCCACCGATGCGCTGGCCGCTGGCCACGCCGACGCGCGCGTGGCATTCCATGGCACGAATGAACTGGGCCGGCTTGCGGCCAGCTTCAACACCATGGCCGGCCACATCCAGGCGCAAGCCGCGGATTTGCTGACCTCGCATGACCAGATGCGCCAGCATGCGCAGGCGCTGGAAGTGGCCAACCAGGATCTGGAGGCATTTGCATCGTCGGTGTCACATGACCTGCGTGCACCCCTGCATGTGGTGCAGGGCTTCAGCAAGGCGCTGGAAGCCCGGCTGGGCGGCCAGCTGGATGCCAAGGCGGCGCACTACCTGAGCCGCATCCGTGCTGGCGTGGTCCACATGGACGAGGTGGTTGAAGGCATCCTGCGGCTGTCGCGGCTGGGGCGCCAGCCGCTGCACAGGCAGCGGGTGGACCTGAAACCGCTGGTTGACGAGGTGCTGGAGCACCTGCGTGGCGACCAGACCCTGACCCACCAACAGGTGACGGTGGCCCCCGACCTGCCGCCGGTGCAGGCCGACCGCGTGCTGCTGCGCCAGGTGTTTGTCAACCTCGTGTCAAACGCCTGCAAGTTTTCAGCGCATCAGGAGGGCGCCGAAATCACCATTGGCTGCGAGATGCTTGATGGTCATCAGACCTGCTTTGTGCGCGACAACGGTGCGGGCTTCAACCCGGCGCATGCCGCGCGGCTGTTCGAGCCGTTCGAGCGTCTGCACCACACCCGCGAATTCGCGGGGCTGGGCATCGGCCTGTCCATTGTCAAGCGCATCGTGCATCGCCATGGGGGCCGCATCTGGGCCGAGGCGGCCGAAGGCCAGGGCGCGTGCTTTTACTTCACGCTGGGCGCTTGAGCCGGCTTGCGGTTGACCAGCACAATCCCCACCGCCACCCCCGTAAGCGCCAGCACCAGCTGCAGCGTGAGCGGCTCGCCCAGCCACACCACTCCCAGCACCAGCGCAAACAGCGGCGTGAGGAAGGTGAACGACGACAGCCGCGTGGCCGGGTAATGGCGCAGCATCCACATCCAGGCCAGGTAGCTGGCAAAGGCGCCAATGGCCGTTTGCAGCGCCAGCGACGTCCAGGCCCAGGTGGAGTAGCTGAACGACCAGGTCTCGCCCAGCGCCAGCGACAGCAGCGGCGCAAGTGCGGCCGTGACGGCCACCTGGTAGAACAGCGTTTTCTCGGCGCTGGCCGTGGCCATCTTGCTGCTGCGGATGACCAGCGTGGTCAAGCCCCAGAACGTGCCGCCTGCCAGGGCCAGCGCGTCACCGCGCAACTGGTTGGCGCTCCCAGGCCCGGTAAACCCTTCGCTGAACGCCAGCGCCACGCCCGCGAAAGCCAGCATCAGCCCGGCCCACTGCATGGCGCGCAACTTTTCCGACGGCACAAAGCGCGGCAGCAGGAGCGCCACCACAAACGGCGACGTGTACAAAAACACCGTCAGGCGCGACGCCGTGGTGTCGCGCAGGCCCAGGTAGATGCACGCAAACTCGGCCGCGAACAGCCCGCCGGCCAACAGCCCCGCGGCCAGCGTGCCATCGCGTTCAAACAGCTTGATGCCGCGCACCGTGCACCAGATCCACAGCAGCGCCGTGGCGCCCATGAAACGCAACGTGGCCTGCCACAGCGGCGGCACCTCGCCCACGATGGTTTTGATGAGCAATTGCTGGAAGCCCCAGAACAGGCAGCAGGCCAGCAGCAGCGAAACAGCAAGGGAATCCAGATGGTTTTTGCGCGCGATCATGGGTTTCGATGGTAGCGTTGCGGGGTTCAAACCGCTCACACGCAATCCCCATGAAAACCAAAGCAGCAGTCGCCTGGAAATCCGGCGCACCCCTCTCCATCGAAACCGTGGACCTGGACGGCCCGAAGCACGGCGAGGTGCTGGTCGAGATCAAGGCCACCGGCATCTGCCACACCGACTACTACACGTTGAGCGGCGCCGACCCCGAGGGCATCTTCCCCGCCATCCTGGGCCACGAAGGCGCGGGCATTGTGGTGGACGTGGGCCCGGGCGTGACCACGCTCAAGAAGGGCGACCACGTCATCCCGCTGTACACACCCGAATGCCGCCAGTGCAAGTTTTGCCTGAGCCGCAAGACCAACCTGTGCCAGCTGATCCGCGGCACGCAGGGCAAGGGCCTGATGCCCGACGCCACGTCCCGCTTCAGCCTGGACGGCAAGCCGATCTTTCATTACATGGGCACGTCCACCTTCAGCAACTACACCGTGGCGCCAGAGATTTCGATGGCCAAGATCCGCCCCGATGCGCCCTTCGACAAGGTCTGCTACATCGGCTGCGGCGTCACCACCGGCATTGGCGCGGTGATCTTCACGGCCAAGGTCGAGGCCGGCGCCAACGTGGTGGTGTTTGGCCTGGGTGGCATCGGCCTGAACGTGATCCAGGGCGCCAGGATGGTGGGCGCCGACAAGATCATTGGCGTGGACATCAACCCCGCGCGCCAGGACATGGCGCGCCAGTTCGGCATGACGCACTTTATCAACCCCAAGGAAGTGGACAACGTGGTGGACGCCATCGTGCAGCTGACCGACGGCGGCGCCGACTACAGCTTTGAATGCATCGGCAACACCCAGGTCATGCGCCAGGCGCTGGAGTGCACGCACAAGGGCTGGGGCCGCAGCATCATCATCGGCGTGGCCGAGGCGGGCGCAGAGATCAGCACGCGTCCGTTCCAGCTGGTCACGGGCCGCAAGTGGGAAGGCTCGGCCTTTGGTGGCGCGCGCGGCCGCACCGACGTGCCCAAGATCGTGGACTGGTACATGGAAGGCAAGATCAACATCGACAGCCTCATCACCCACACCATGCCGCTGGAAGACATCAACAAGGGCTTTGATTTGATGAAGCGCGGTGAATCGATTCGCGGCGTGGTGATCTTCTGATGAGCGTCGAGGTCGTCAGCGAGCACGCCTGCTTTGGCGGCGTACAGCGCTTCTACAAGCATGCGTCGACGCAGATCGGCCTGCCCATGAAGTTCTCGGTGTACCTGCCGCCGCAAGCTGCAGTGGGTGCCAAAGTGCCCGCGCTGCTGTTCCTGGCAGGCCTGACCTGCACCGAAGAGACCTTCATGATGAAAGCCGGCGCGCAGCGCCTGGCGGCCGAGCTGGGTGTGGCGCTGATCGCGCCCGACACCAGCCCGCGCGGCGCGGGCGTGCCGGGTGAATCCGACAGCTGGGACTTTGGCGTGGGCGCGGGCTTCTGCCTGGACGCCACGCGGCAGCCCTGGGCCGCGCACTGGCGCATGGAAAGCTGGCTGATGAAAGAACTGCTGCCGCTGGTCACGACGCAGCTGCCCATTGACGCACAGCGCATCGGCGTGTTCGGCCACTCCATGGGCGGGCACGGAGCGCTCACGCTGGCCCAGCGCCACCCCGGGGTGTTCAAGACGCTGTCGGCTTTTGCGCCGATCTGTGCGCCCACGCAGTGCCCCTGGGGGCACAAGGCCTTCAGCGGTTACCTGGGTGCGGACACCGATGCGTGGAAAGCCCACGACGCCACGGCGTTGATGGCGGCACAAACGCAGGCCCCGTACCCCGGTGGCATCCTGATCGACCAGGGCCTGGCCGACAAATTCCTGGCCGAGCAGCTGCACCCGCATCTGTTCGAGGCGGCGTGCCAAACGGTAGGCCAGCTGCTGACGTTGCGCCGCCATGCGGGCTACGACCACGGCTATTACTTCATCGCCAGCTTCATGGACGACCATCTGCGCTTTCATGCGCAAGGGCTCGGCTGAGGTGGACCACAAGTGGCTGGAAGACTTCATCGCGCTGGCGCGCGAAAGGAGCTTCTCGCGCGCGGCCGAGCAGCGGCATGTGACGCAACCGCAGTTTTCGCGCCGCATCCGTGCGCTGGAGCTGTGGGTGGGGGCCGACCTGATCAACCGCGCCGGCATGCCGCTGTCTCTGACCGATGCGGGCGAGGCACTGTTGCCCGTGGCCAGCCGCGCCGTCGCCAGCCTGAACGACGCGCGCGAACGCATACGCCACGCCCAGGGCGGGCTCAACTGGGTGACGCTGGCGACCGGCCGCACGCTGTCGCGCACGGCCGTGCCGGGCTGGCTGGCACGCGTGAAGCGCGCCACGGGTGAGTTCCGCCTGCGTCTGGTGACTGGCTCCATTGCCGAGGGCGCCACGGCGCTGGAGCAGGGTGGCGCAGACTTCTTGCTGTCGTTCACCCACCCGCGCCTGCCGCTGGTGCTGGACGAGCAGCGCTTTGAAGGCATGACGCTGGGCACCGACGAATTGGTGGCCGTGAGCGCGCCGCGTCCCGACGGCAAGCCGCTGCATGCACTGCCCGGCACGCCCAAAAAGCCTGTGCCGGTGCTGGGCTACGCGCCTGCACTGGCCCTGAGCCAGATCCTGCAGGACGGCCTGGGCCGCAGCCCGCGCGAGCTGCACCTGCACACCGTGACCGAGTCTGACTTTGCCGAATCGCTGCACGAGCAGGCATTGCAGGGCGTGGGCCTGGCCTGGCTGCCGCGCGGGCTGGTGGGCAACGACCTGCAGGGCGGCCGGCTGGTGGAGGCCGACCGCAAAGGCACGGCGATACGGTTTGAAATCCGCCTGTACCGCCCGCGCAGCGCGCGCAACGAGCTGGTGCAGCGCATCTGGGCGGCCAGCCAGGCGGCGTGACGGTTCGCATGAGCGTATGCGTGTTGCGCATACGCCGCTGCAAGCCGATTTCTAGACTGGCTTCATCACCACCCGAGGAGTCGTCATGAAGAAGTTCCTGAACCGCCGTACCGCAACCGTGCTGGGCGCGGCCGCTGTTGCCACCATGGCCGGCCTGCTGCCCCTGTCGTCCGCGCTGGCCCAGGCCTGGCCTGCGGGCAAGCCCGTGACCCTGGTGGTGGGCTACCCGGCGGGCGGCAGTGTGGACCTGGTCGCCCGCACGATTGCCGAGCCGCTGTCCAAACGCCTGGGCACGCCCGTGGTGGTGGAAAACATCGGCGGCGCGGGCGGCACCATCGGCGCGCAAAAGGTGGTGAATGCCGCGCCCGACGGCTACACACTATTGCTGGGCTCGGGCAGCGAGGTGTCGATTGCCCGGCTGTTCAATACCGCGGTCAAATACAACGGCGAAACCGACCTGGCCCACGTCGGGCTGATCGGCGTCACGCCCATGGTGTTTGTGGCGGGCCCCAAGGCCGGCGTCAAGACCATGGACGAAGCCCTGGCCCGCGCCAAACGCGAGCCCAACAAGCTGAGCTTTGCCTCGTCGGGCGTGGGCACGCCGCTGCATGTGTCGGGCGAGCTGATCAACCTGCTGGGCGGCACCACCTTCCGGCACATCCCTTACCGCGGCGCCGCGCAGATGGTGCAGGACGTGCTGGGCAGCAATGTGGAGTTCAGCGTGTTTGTGCTGTCGTCGGCCCTGCCGCACATCGAGTCCGGCAAGATGACCGCCCTGGGTGTGACCACGCCCACGCGTTCGCGCGCCGCACCTCAGATCCCGGCGCTGGCTGAGAACCCCCGCCTGAAGGGCTATGACATGAACGTGTGGTTTGGCCTGTTTGGGCCGGCCAAGCTGCCCGCACCGATGACCGCACGGTTGAACAAGGAGCTCAACGAGATCCTGCGCGATCAGGAGGTCTGGCAAAAGCTGCAAAAGGCCGGCATCACCAACGACGGTGGCACGCCCCAGGCACTGACCAGCTTTATCAAGGCCGAAACGCAGCGCGTGCGTGCGGTGGTCAACAAGGCCGTGGCCAACGGCGCGGCGTCGTGAGCGCGGGGCTTTCCACCCCGCCTGCGCCCCACGCCATCGACATCGCGCCACCCGACATTTCGGGCTGGGCCGCGTCGCCCGCCGGCGTGGCGTATGTGCATGAACGCGCATCGGGCCTGCCTGGCCCCGAGGTGCTGCTGACCGCGCTGGTGCACGGCAACGAATATTCGGGCGCACTGGCGCTGGACGCGTTCCTGCGCAGCGGCGTCGTGCCGCGCTGCGGGCGCATCACGGCGGCGTTCTGCAACGTGGCCGCGTTTGCGCAGTTTGACCCGCGCACACCCGACGCCTCGCGTTTTGTGGATGAGGACTTCAACCGCGTGTGGTCGAGCGCCGCACTGGACGGCCCCGGCGCCAGTGCCGAGCTGCAGCGCGCCCGTGCCATCCGTCCGCTGGTGGACCGCGCCACGCATCTGCTGGACCTGCATTCCATGCACGAGCCCTGCGCGCCGTTGCTGGTTACCGGGACGTTGCCGCGCAACATTGCTTTTGCCCAGGCGCTGGGCTCGGGCGGGCAGATCATCGTGGACGCAGGCCATGCCGACGGTGTGCGCATGCGCGACTACGGCGCGTTTGGCGACGCGGCGGGCGAGCGCATCGCGCTGCTGCTGGAGGCCGGCCAGCATTGGGACCGTGCATCGGTCTCGGCCGCGCGCAACGTGCTCATGCGCTTTCTGGTGGGCTGCAGTGTGTTGAAACGCAGCGACGTGCCCTTTGGCTGGCTGCTGCCCGACGCAGCGCCGCCGCCGCCCGTGACCGTCACGCACCGCGTGGTGGCGCGCAGCCTGCAGTTTGAATTTGTGCAGGACTATCGCGGCGGCGAGACCATCCGCCGCGCGGGCACCCCCATCGCGCATGACGCCGGCGAGCCGGTACTGACGCCGTATGACGACTGCGTGCTGGTCATGCCCTCGGTGCGCCAGCTGCGCCCCGGTGTGACCACCGTGCGGTTGGGCCGGCGCGTTCATGCCGGCGTGGAATGAACCCTGTCCAAAACGTCCACCACCTGCCGGCGCGATCCGACCACACTGCAACGAACCCGGAGACACCCATGCGAACCGACCGACGCCTGATCCTTGCCGCCAGCGCCGCTGCGCTGCTGGCCGCCTGCACCACCGCCCCGCCAAAGCCCAGCCTGGCCGAGGTGGGCATCTATTCCGCCGGGCAGGGCAGTGCCTTTTTGCCGTATGCGCAGGGCCTGGCGGCCTACCTCAGCGCCAGTGGCCACAAGGCGCAGGCGCTGGAGTCCAAAGGTTCGATAGAAAACCTGGGCCGGGTGGACGCCGAGCCCCAGCGGCTGGGCACGGCCTTTCTCGGCACGGCGTTCGAGGCGGTGAACGCCAGCGCCACCTGGACGCAGGGCAAAAAGCACAGCAATGTGCGCGCCCTGTTCCCCATGTACGAAACCTCGTTCCAGATCGTTGCATTGCGCAGCAGTGGCCTGGCCAGCCTGCGCGCGCTGGCCGGCAAACGCGTGGGCGTGGGCCCGGCGGGCGGCCCGGCCGAAAGCTTCTTCAAAGGCCTGGCCGAAGCCACGGGGTTGCAGGTGCAGACGGTCACCGGCACGCCGGCCGCGCTGGCGACAGATCTGCAGGCCGGCCGCATTGACGCGCTGTGGCAGGGCGCCGCGCTGCCGATACCCGCCATCAAGCAAGTGGCCGACGCGGCCGACGCCGTGGTGTTTGGCCTGAGCGATGCGGAGCTGGCGGCGATGCTCAAACGCTTCCCGTTCCTGAGCCCGGCCAGCGTGGCGCCCAACACCTACCGCGGGCAAACCGGCGCGCTGAAAAGCGTGGCCGCGTGGAATTTTGTGATGGCCCACAAGGACCTGCCGGAGGCCGACGCCTACTGGATCACCCGCACCGTGCTGCAAGCTGGCGACCCCAAAGCCATCCACGCCAGCGCCGGCCCCACACGCGCGGCCAACGCGCCCAACAACACCGTGGTGCCGTTTCACCCGGGGGCGCTGCGGTTTTACCGGGAGCAGGGCGTCAGCGGTGTGAAGTAGCACCCTGCGCCAGCTTGCCCAGCAGCTTGCGCAGGGCTGCTTTTTCAGTGGCGACCAGGGTCTTGAGTACCTGTGCTTCATGGGCCTTGGCTTCTTCCACCAGCGGCTTGACCAGCCGCCGCCCCGCAGCCGTCACGGCCACCAGCGTGCGCCGGTGGTCGCTGGGGCAGGCCTGCAGCGCGACCCAGCCCTGCTCGGCCATGCGTTGAACCAGCTTGGTGACGGTGGGCTGTTTGCTGAGCACCTCATGCGCCAGCTGGCTGATGGTCAGCGGCTCGCCGTCATGCAGCGTGGCCAGCACGCGCCATTCGATGCTGCTCAGGCCGGCAGCGCGCACGTGCGCGTCGAAATCCTTGTACAGCGCGTGGTTGGCTTGCCCCAGCAGGTAGCCCAGGTAGCCTTCAACAAATCGCTGGGGGGTGCTCACAAGGGATGCTCCGTGAAGAAGCGGCCCCCATGGAACAGCAGCGGCGACGCACCCGCGCGGTGGCTGCAACGCTCGACCTCGCCCACGAAGATGACATGGTCGCCTTCTTCATAGCGGCTGCGGTTGAAGCATTCAAACGTGGCCGCCGCGCCCGCCAGCAGCGGCGCGCCACCCGCGCCTTCGGTGAAGGCTACGCCGGCCCAGCGGTCGGCGCCCTTGAGTGCAAAGCGCTCGGCCAGGTCCTTTTGCCCGGCGGCCAGGATGTTGATGGCGTAGTGCGAGCCGGTGCTGAACGCCGGCATGGAGCCTGCGGCACGCGCCAGGCTCCACAGCACCAGCGGCGGATCCAGTGACACGGAGTTGAAGGAATTGGCCGTCAGGCCGATCAGCTCGCCCGTGGCCGTGCGCGCCGTGACGATGGTCACGCCCGTGGCAAACATGCCCAGCGCGGTGCGGAATTCCGGGCCGGAGAACACGGGGGGCAGGGCTTTGCGGGGTGGATTCACGGATGCGGTTTACATGAAATTTCATGTATTATGAATTGAAACCACTTCCTTGTCAGAGACCCTTGCATGCTGCAGGAAATAACCGAACCCGCGTGGATCGATGCCTTTGAAGCCGTGCTGCGCCGCTGCGCGCTGCAGCCCGGGGACACCGTGGCCGTGCTGGGTGAAAGCCAGAGCCGCCCGGTGCTGATGACGCTGGCCCGCCTGGCCGCGGCGCGCATCGGCGCCCAGGTGTTCACGCTGGTGCTGCCGTCGGTGTTTGACAGCACGCAGCCCGTCACGCGGTCCACTGGCGCGTCGGGCGCCATCCGCAGCCTCACCCCCGTGGTCTCGGCCCTGGCGGCCAGCACGCTGGTGGTGGACTGCACGGTGGAAGGCCTGATGCATGCCCCGGAACTGCCTGCGATCCTGAAAGGCGGCGCGCGCGTGGTGTACGTCAGCAACGAGCACCCCGAGGCGCTGGCCCGCCTGCTGCCCGATGACGCCACCGAGACCCGCGTAAAAGACCACGTCAAGCGCCTGCGCGGCGCAAAGGCCATGCGCGTGACTTCCGCCGCCGGCACCGACCTGCGCATTGCGCTTGCGGGCGCGGTGGCGGGCGGCAACTGGGGTTACACCACGCGCCCCGGCACCATGACGCACTGGCCCGGCGGGCTGGCGCTGTGCTTCCCTGCGGCGGGCAGCGTCAACGGCACCCTGGTGCTGGCCGAGGGCGACGTGAACCTCACCTTCAAGCGCTATATCGAGCGGCCCATCACGCTGACGATCGAAAACGACTACGTCACGAAGATCGACGGCGCGGGCGTGGACGCGGAGCTGATGCGCAGCTACATCGCCGCCTGGGGCGACAAGGACGCCTACGCCGTCAGCCACGTCGGCTACGGCCTGAACGAGGCCGCGCGCTGGGACAGCATGGCGCTGTACGACAAGCGCGACTTCAACGGCACCGAGCTGCGCGCCTTTGCCGGCAATTTCCTGTACAGCACCGGCGCCAACGAGGTGGCCGGGCGTCACACGGCCGGGCACTTTGATTTGCCGATGCGCCACTGCACGGTGCAGCTGGACGATGTGACCGTGGTGGACACAGGCAAGGTCGTCGCATGATCCCGACGTTCACCACGCTGGGCTCGGGCCACACGGTCTTGATGCTGCACGGCATCGGCGGCGGTCATCTGGCCTTTGCGCCGCAGGTGGAAACGCTGGCGTCGCAGGGCTACCGCGCTGTGGCCTGGGACATGCCGGGCTATGGCCGCAGCCCGCCGATCGAGCCGTACACCTTCAAGGGGCTGGCGCAAAGCTGCATCACCTTGATTGAAGCCCTGCAGGGCGGCCCGGTCACACTTTTGGGCCACAGCATGGGCGGCATGGTGGCCCAGGAGGTGGTGGCGCGCCGGCCCGAGCTGGTCAGCCGGCTCATTTTGTGCGGTACCTCGCCGTCGTTTGGCAAGCCCGATGGTGACTGGCAGCGCGAGTTCATCAGCCAGCGCACCGCGCCGCTGGACGCGGGCCAGACCATGGCCGACCTGGCCGCAGTGCTGGTGCCGCAGATGATCGGCCCCGGCTCGCTGCCCGAAGGCGTCAAGCTGGCCACGCACTGCATGAGTGGGGTCAATGCCGCCGCCTACCGCCGCGCGCTGGAATGCATCGTCACCTTTGACCGCCGTGCCAACCTGCCCCACATCCACGTGCCCACGCTGCTGGTGGCCGGCGAGCACGACCGCAACGCGCCCAGCGCCGTCATGCAGAAGATGGCCGGTGCCATCGCAGGCAGCACCTTCATCGAGATGAAGGGCATCGGCCACCTGCAGAACCTGGAGGCACCGGATGAGTTTGACGCGCTGGTGCTGAACTTCCTGGCGCTGCCGCGCACACTGCACTGAAGACCCATGAACACACGCATACCACCTGACACGCTGGGCTTCACCCCCGCCGTGGGCGACATGCCCTTCACGCCGAAGCAGCGCTCGTTACTGGCGCTGGCCAGTGAGCTGGGCCGCAACCAGTTTGCACCGCGCGCCGCCCAGTGGGACGAAACGGCGAGCTTCCCGTTTGCCAACTACGACGACCTGCGCGACGCGGGCCTGCTCAAGCTGTGCGTGCCTGAATCGCACGGCGGCCTGGGCGCCGACTACGCCACCTACATGATGGTGGCCGCCGAGATCGGCCGCCACTGCGGCGCCACCGCGCTGACGTGGAACATGCACATCTGCTCGACCATGTGGACGGGCGTGCTGGCCGACGGCATTGCCATGACCGACGCGCAGCGCGCCGAGCATGTGAAGCGGCGCGAGCTGCACTTTGCCCGCATCGTGAACGACGGCGCGATCTACGCGCAGCCGTTCAGCGAAGGCAGCGCGGCCGCGGCGGGCCGCGCGCCGTTTGGCACCACGGCAAAGAAGGTCGATGGGGGCTGGCTGGTCAACGGCCGCAAGATCTTCGCCAGCCTGTCGGGCGCCGCCAACTACTACGGCATCCTGTGCACCGAGGACAAGGGCGACGAACACCCCGACGCGCGCGACACGCTGTACATCAGCGTGCCGGCCACGGCGGCGGGTTTTTCGATCAGCGGCGACTGGAACCCGCTGGGCATGCGCGGCACGGTCAGCCGCAACCTGCACTTCAAGGACGTGTTCGTCAGCGACGACGAGCAGCTCATGCCGCGCGGCATTTACTTCAAGGGCGCGCAGACCTGGCCGGCCATGTTCTTTACCCTGGCGCCCACCTACCTGGGTCTGGCCAATGCGGCGTATGACTTCACGGTGCAGTACCTGCGCGGCGAAGTGCAAGGCGAGCCGCCTGTGAAGCGCCGCATGTACCCCACCAAGCAGATCGCCGTGGCGCAGATGCGCATCCAGCTGGAGGCCATGCGCAGCCTGTTCACCCGCGCTGTCCTGGAGGCCAAGCCCAACCCGTCCAAGGACGAAAAGATGCGCCTGTACGCCGCGCACTACAGCGTGATGGAAGGCGCCAACGACATCGCACGCCTGGCCATCCGCACCTGCGGCGGCCAGAGCATGATGAAGCACCTGCCGCTGGAGCGGATCTACCGCGACAGCCGTTGCGGCTCGCTCATGCTGCCGTGGACGGCCGAGCTGGTGATGGACCGCATGGGACGCGAGACGCTGTACGAGGCCGGCGAGCGGGACGGGTAAAACGCGCGGCCCCTGCGGCTGCGTTCACCCGTCATTCCTCGACGAACGCAGCGTCGCTCAGCCGCGCGCGCTGGCGCTTGAGCACCCACGCCGCCCAGCCCAGCGCCACCAGCACCACCACAGCGCCCAGCTTGTGCGTCAGCGCGCCGAGGAACTGGGCCTTGGTGACAAGGCCCGTCGAGCCCAGCAGGTACATCCAGTCGTGCGGCCCGGTCTCGCCCGTGCCGCCGCCCAGCAAGGTCAGGCGCGGCTCCCAGGCGTCGTACACATAGGGCGCCACGTCCAGCAACGACACGCCCAGCAGCCACAGACCGATGGCCGCTCCAAACGGGTCGCGGTTTTTGTACAGCAGCGCGCCGGCCATGATGGCCGGCATGATCAATTGCCCCAGCGTGCCACCGGCGACCGACATCCATTCGCCAAAGGGCATGAACACCACATGGCCCGCCTCATGAAAAATCAGCAGCGGCCGGTGCAGGAACGAATGCATCAGGCTGCCGTCGCGGTAGTCCATGGCAATCAGCTGCCAGCCCCAGACGGTGAACCCGGCCAGCAAAGCCGCACGCAGCCACCAGCGCAGCGGGTCGACCTGCGCGGGCACGTGCAGCCACAGCGGCGCCGAGCGGCTGTCGGCCTGCAGAAGAGCCACCGACGCGGGCCGGGCCCTGGACACAGGCGCGGACAGCTTGGCCAGGATGACGCCGCAGCCCGGGCAGGCGGCGGGCAGGTCCTGGTTGGCAGGCAGCGGCGCATGGCCGCATTTGGGGCATTGGCTGAACATGGGCCGCAGTGTAGGCGCGGTACCGGGCGTTCACACGCAGGCCCAATAATGGGGTCTGATGCGACACCCCGCCCTCCTACCCGCCGCCGTTCTGGCCCTGCTGCTGTGCGCATGCTCGGACCAGGCCCCTCCGGCCGACAGCGTAGCGCCTGCACCACCCGTGGCCGCGGCTGCGCCGCCCGTCGTGCTGGCCTCCGACGCCGAATGCCGGAACCTGGTGCGTCGCCTGCCCAACCTGGGTATGCCGCTGTGTACCCAGGCCGCGTTGCAGGACTCGGGCGCGCGCTCGGTCAAGGGCCTGCCGCTGTACACGCGCGACATCCGGCCCGAGGCGCCCAAGCAGCGGGTGCTGGTCATCGGCGCCATTCATGGCGACGAGCTGTCGTCAGCGTCGGTGGCGTTCCACTGGATTGCGCTGGCGCAGGACCCGCTGATCACGCTGCCGCAACCGATCCACTGGCGATTCATCCCGGTACTCAACCCCGACGGCCTGTTTCACCAGCCGCCCCGGCGCATGAACCACAACGGCGTGGACCTGAACCGCAACTTCCCCACGCCCAACTGGGAGCGCGACGCCGCCATCTACTGGAACCAGCGCGTGCGCAAGGACCCGCGTCGCTGGCCTGGCCCCCGCGCGATGTCGGAGCCTGAGACCAAATTCGTACACGCCCAGATGGTCGACTTCAAACCCGACCTGATCGTGAGCATCCACGCACCCTATGGCGTGCTGGACTTTGACGGCCCGTCCGTTCCCCCCAGCAAGCTGGGCCGCCTGTACCTGGACCAGGTGGGCATCTTTCCCGGTTCGCTGGGCAATTACGGCGGCGTGCACAAGGGCGTGCCCGTGGTGACGGTGGAGCTGCCCAACGCCATGCGCACGCCGCTGGACAGCGAAACGCGCCAGATGTGGGTAGACCTGCTGCGCTGGATGAGTGAACGGCTGGGGCCCAGCGTGCGTTGAGGAAATCGGCGAGACTTGGGCGCTGGACCTTTCGACATGAAGCGCTTGAGTAACTTTTTCATTCGTTGCACCGCGCGGCAAAGGCGTGCGCGGACCCCCGTCAACGCTTCACTAAAGCGGTCGCCTGCGGCGACTGCCCTGTGCTGCTCGGTCATGCAGCCCACCGCAGAACTCGCTTCGCGCTGCGCGCGCGGCTGCATGCCCTGCGCTGCTCGGCGCTTTAGAGGCGCATTGCCGGGGGTCCGCGCACGCCTTTGCAGAGCAATTGTTGGCGCGCAACGGTGGAATACCCACCCCCGCCGGGCACCGCCTGACGCGAAGCCGCGAGAGAAAAACACCCCTTGGAGCAAACAACATGACAGCAGAAATAGCCACCCGTTTCGGCAGCGGCCAATCCGTCAAACGCCTGGAAGACGAAAGCCTGCTCAAAGGCACCGGCCAGTACACCGACGACATCGCCCCCGGGGGCCAGTTGCGTTTGTGCTTTGTGCGCTCGCCCTACCCGCATGCCCGCATCGTGTCGGTGGACACCAGTGCAGCCAAAGACATGCCCGGCGTGGTGGGGGTTTACACGGGTGCCGAACTGGCCGCCGCCGGCGTCAAGCCCATCCCCGGCAGCGCCAACTTCAAGCGCGCCGGTGGCGCCCCGGGTGCGACGCCTGAGCGCCGCGTGCTGGCCCACGAACGGGTGCGCCATGTGGGCGAGGCTGTGGCCATGGTCGTCGCGCAAACCATGCAGCAGGCCCGCGACGCCGCCGAAGCCGTGTACGTGGAATACGAAGAACTGCCGCATGTGGTGGGGCTGAACGAAGCCACCACGGCCGGCGCACCTGCCCTGTGCCCCGAGGCGGGCGACAACATCGCGGCTGAAATGCGCCACGGCAACGAGGCGGCTACTGCTGCCGCATTTGCCGCTGCTGCGCATGTGGTCAAGCTCAACATCACCAACCAGCGCGTGGCCGCGCTGACCATCGAGCCGCGCTCGGTGCTGGCCTGGATTGCGGATGACGGGCGCCTGACGCTGCGCATGAGCAGCCAGATGCCCAGCGGCGTGCGCAACTCGCTGTGCAACGACATCCTGGGCCTGCCGCGCGACCAGGTGCGCGTGACCGTGGGCGACGTGGGTGGCGGCTTTGGCATGAAGACCGGCATCTACCCCGAAGACGCGGCCGTGGCCTGGTGCGCCCACACACTGCGCCGCCCCGTCAAATGGATCGCCGACCGCAGCGAAGAATTCTTGACCACCGCCCACGGCCGCGACCTGCAGACGCAGGCCGAAATGGCGCTGGCCGCCGATGGCAAAGTATTGGCGCTGCGACTGCGCTCGCTGGCCAACGTGGGTTCCTACGCCACCGGCACGGGCGTGGCCATCCAGCTGCTGATCGGCCCCTGGGTGCAGACCAGCGTGTACGACATCCAGACCATCGACTTCCACTTCAAGGCCGTGCTGACCAACACCGCGCCCACCAGCGCCTACCGTGGCGCGGGCCGGCCCGAGGCGATCTTCATCATCGAGCGCCTGATGGACGAGGCCGCACGCCAGACCGGCATCGACCGCATTGCGCTGCGCCGGCGCAACTTCATCCGGCCTGAGCAGATGCCCTACAAGAACCCCATGGGCCAGACCTATGACACCGGCCAGTTTGAAAAGGTCATGGACCAGGGCCTGGCGCAGGCCGACTGGAATGGTTTTGACGCGCGCGCCGCGCAGAGCCAGGCGCACGGCAAGCTGCGGGGGTTGGGCATCAGCACTTTCCTCGAATGGACCGGCGGCAACGTGTTTGAAGAGCGCGTCACTGTCGATGTGAAGGCAGACGGCACCATCGAAGTATTCTCCGCCGTCAACCAGATGGGCCAGGGCATCGCCACCACGCTGGCGCAACTGGTGGTCGACGTTTTCGGCGTGCCGATCGAGCGCGTCAAGGTGATCCTGGGTGACACCGACCGCGGCGACGGCTTTGGCAGTGCGGGCTCGCGCTCGCTGTTCACCGGCGGCTCGGCCATGCGCATCGGCTCCGAGCGCACCATTGACCATGCGAAGCAGCTCGCAGCCAAGGAGCTGGAGGCCGCCGCAGAAGACATCGCCTACACCGCCGGCCGCTTCAATGTGAAGGGCACGGACGTAGGCATTGACCTGTTCGCACTGGCTGCAAAGCAGGACGGCGGGCGCATCCACATGGACAGCACCAGCGCCGTGAGCGGCCCCACCTGGCCCAACGGCTGCCATGTGAGCGAGGTGGAGATCGACCCCGCCACCGGCGAGGTGCAGATCGTCGCCTACAGCAGCGTCAACGATGTGGGCCGCGTGGTCAACCCCATGATCGTGCGTGGCCAGCTGGACGGCGGCGCGGTGCAGGGCATAGGCCAGGCGCTGCAGGAACACATGGTCTACGACACAGACACCGGCCAACCGGTGACCGGCAGCCTGATGGACTACTGCGCACCGCGCGCCGACGTCATGGCCTGCGACTTCGTGACCGCGATGGACGAGTCGACGCCCTGCAAGAACAACCCGCTGGGTGTGAAGGGCGTGGGCGAACTCGGCACCATTGGCGCGGGGCCCAGTGTGGTGAATGCGGTGGCTGATGCGCTGGCGCGCGCGGGCAAGGCCGCTGTGGCGCCCACGATCCAGATGCCGCTGACGGCGGCGAAGGTGTGGGGATTGCTGGCGGGTTAAGCGGTCTGACGCAGCGCCCGCTCAATCCGGTTTTTCGCCACCGTCGTCTTGGGCACCTTGAACGGGAACCAGCTGCGCACGTCCTGCTCCAGGCCGATGCCGTGCATGTAGTTGTAGATGGCTTTCTTCAACGCCCCGCCCAGCGCGTCATGGTCCACGCCGGTGGGGTCGTGAAAGGCTATGTCGTTCTTGGCGAAGGCGCCCGGCGGCAGCGGCTGCAGCGTCACGCCGTAGTCTTCGGGGTTCTTGCCCACCGGTGAATGCACGGTGCAGGCAAAGCGGTGGAAAAACCCGCTCTGGATGCAGCCGTTTTCAAACAGCTGGCGCACATACTCCAGCGCGTCCACCGTGTCCTGCACCGTCTGGGTGGGAAAGCCGTACATCAAATACGCATGCACCAGGATGCCCGCGTCGGTGAACGCGCGCGTGACGCGCGCCACCTGGTCCACGCTCACGCCCTTTTTCATGAGTGTCAGCAGCCGGTCGGACGCCACCTCCAGCCCGCCCGAGATCGCAATGCAGCCGCTGTCGGCCAGCAGCTGGCACAGCTCGGGGCTGAATGATTTTTCAAAGCGGATGTTGCCCCACCACGAGATGCCGGTGTTGCGGGCGATCAGCTCCTGCGCCAGCGCTTTCAAGGCCTTGGGCGGGGCGGCTTCATCAACAAAGTGAAAACCGGTCTGGCCGGTTTCGCGCACGATGGTGTCGATGCGGTTGGCAAGCTCGGTGGCCGATGCGCCTTCGTAGCGGCTGATGTAGTCCAGGCTCACGTCGCAGAAGCTGCATTTCTTCCAGTAGCAGCCGTGCGCCACGGTCAGCTTGTTCCAGCGGCCGTCGCTCCACAAGCGGTGCATGGGGTTGAGCATGTCCAGCAGCGACAGGTAGTTGTCCAGCGGCAGGCCGTCCCAGGTGGGCGTGCCCACGTCGGCAAACGCCACGTCGGGTTCGGCCATGTTGATGTAGCGCACCGTTCCTTCTTCACGCACAAAGGTGCGCACCAGCCGCTGGCGCCCGCGCTGGCCCTGCAGGTGCTCCAGCAATGCGAGCAGCGGGCGCTCGCCGGCGTCCAGCGTCACATAGTCAAAGTAATCAAACACGCGCGGCTCGGCCAGCTCGCGCAGCTCGGTGTTCACAAAGCCGCCGCCCAGCACGGTGGTGATGTGCGGGTGCTGTGCCTTGATGGCCTGCGCGATGCGAAACGCGGCATACACCGCGCCGGGGAAGGGCACCGACATCAGTACCACGGTGGGTTCATGGCGTGCTGTGGCTTCCAGCGTCAACGCCCGCAGCGTGTCGTCCACCAGGTTGGGGGGCGCTGCCAGCGCCTCGGCCAGCGGGTCAAACGTGGGCTGGCTGCCCGCCAGCGATTCGGCATAGCGCACAAATTCAAAGCGCGGGTCGACCGCGTCGCGCAGCACATCGGCCAGGTCGTTCAGGTACAGCGTGGCCAGGTGGCGCGCGCGGTCCTGGATGCCCAGTGCACCAAAGGCCCAGCCCAGGGGGTCGCCGCCTTCGTCGTCCACATACACGTCCAGCGATTCAAAGCGCGGCCCCTCGGGCAGGTAGTTGCGTCCTGCGATGCGGTGCGCCAGCGTGGCGTCGCGCCCCTGCAGGAAGGCCATGGTGGGTGCGATGGTGGCCAGGTAACGCCCCTGCTGCGCCGCAAAGGCCTGCACGGCGGGGCTGTGTTGGCTGGCGGGCAGTGCGTCTACACAAGCGGCCACAGCACGCAGGCCGTCGGCCGACAGCAGGCGCAGCACCAGGGCCAGTGCCAGGTCTTCCTGCACGGCGGTCACGCCGCGCGAACGCAAAAACCCCGTCAGGTAGGCGGTGGACGGGTAGGGCGTGTTCAGCTGCGTCATCGGCGGGATGACGGACAGCACACGGATCGGCGGGGCGGGGTGGTGGGCGGGCAAGCGTTGATTATCCGTGGCGGGCAGCCAAGCGGTATCCTGCAACCCACATTCACAGGAGCTGGCATGGTCACCCGCAAACAAAACAACGGCACCCCACCCCTGGCGGCCTGGCAGCCTCCCACCCATGGCAGTGGCAAACCCTTCGCGCTGAAGAAATGCCCGCCTGACGCCAAGCCGTTTTCGCTGGGCAACAAGGCGCAGGACAAGGTCGCGGTCGATGCGCTGGCCCTGGAGCTGGACAGCCTGCAGGACCTGTTCTATGCCGACCGGCGCTTCAAGCTGCTGGTGGTGCTGCAGGGCACCGACACAGCGGGTAAAGACGGCACCATCCGCGGCGTGTTCAGCCGCACCAGCGCACTGGGCGTGCACACCGTGGGCTGGAAGGCGCCGACCGAGACCGAGCGCGCGCACGACTACCTGTGGCGCATTCACCAGCAGGTGCCGGGCGCGGGCGAGATGATGATCTTCAACCGCAGCCATTACGAGGACGTGCTGGTGCCGGTGGTCAATGGCTGGATCACGCCGGCGCAGAAAAAGCAGCGCCTGGCCCACATCAATGACTTTGAGCGGCTCTTGAGCGAGACCGGCACGGTCATCATGAAGTTCATGCTGCACATCAGCTTTGACGAGCAGCGCCAGCGCCTGCAAGAGCGCGTGGACGACCCCACCAAGCACTGGAAATTCAATCTGGGCGACCTGGAGGCGCGCAAGCAGTGGGCCGACTACCAGGCCGCGTATGAAACCCTGCTGGGTGCTACCAGCACACCCTGGGCGCCGTGGACCGTGGTGCCGGCCGATTCCAAGACCCATCGCAACCTGATGATCGCCACGCTGGTGCGCGACAGGCTCCAGTCGCTGGGCCTGCGCTACCCGCCGGAGGACGCCAAGCTGCGGGGCATCAAGGTGGTGTAGCCGTGCGCGCCCGGTCCACATCCGGGCTGCGGTACATGGCCTCAGGAATAGTCGCCAGCATGGAGTCATGCAGCTGCTGTGGATCCAGCCCATAAAACTTCTGGAAGCTCATGATCAACGGGCGCCACTTGTCCGGGTCCACCCGGTCGGGCTGGCCGTCCATAACGATGGCGGGCGACAGGTGCACGCGCTGCACGCGCAGCTCCAGGGCCAGGGCAGCGCCATGCAGGTACTTGTCGCCTTTGGCCATGGTGTGCTGGCCTTCCAGCACAGCCTCCAGTTGCACCGGGCATTCGCGCACGCGTGGTGCGGCCACGGTTTGTGACGCAACGGGCCTCAGGCCTGCCAGCGCGAATTTGTCTTTCACGTACCGGTAGCCGCGCTGTGCCTTGCGCGCGGGCACCGGGTGGCTGCCGGTGGTCAGGGCCAGGCGGTTCACCGCGCCCACTTCGGCCTGCGACGGCAGGTTCAGCACGCATTGGCCGGTGCGCACGATGTTGTGCGTGGTCTGCGAGCCGCCATCCAGGCCGATCATGCAGCGCCAGCCCAGCCAGAAGACGGACGACATGGGCGCAAGGTTGGTGCTGCCGTCTTCGTTCGTCGTGGAGATCAGCACAACGGGTGTGCCGAAATAAAGGATGGCGGGTTCGCTGGTGATGTGCATGAAAGGCTCCTGTGTCAGAGCCTTGACTGTCTGCGCTATAGGGCAGCGTTGCTCGCCGTTGCCGGACACGCTATTGCGCATCTTGTCCCGGCATCACTTCGGGATCAGGCGTGCGGAGCAGAGTGCCCCGCACGCCTGATTCTGCCACCACAGTTATGCGTCACCGGTTGCGCTCCAACGACGTAGCGGGTTGGTGGTGATGGTGCCCGCCGCAGCGAAATAAAGGGGGAGAACTGGCGAAGCCAGTTCGGAGGACATTCGCGGAGGCGGGTGCCGTCAGCGCCAACCTGCGGGGCCAAAAAACGAAGGCCCAAAAACTAACCGGCAGCCCCGTAAACCAAGCCCGCCGCCACCCCGCCAAACAGATCCCCTTCCACCAGTGGCGTATCCGCAAAAGCAGCTTGCAAAGCACGCTGGAACGGCATGAGCGCGGAAGACCCACCGGTCAGGTAGATGGCGGTCAGGTCCTGCGGCTGCAGGCCTGCAGCCCGCACGCAGTCTTGCGCGCACAGCACCACGCGCTCCAGCAACGCCTGCAGGTACTGCGCCATGGCGTCGGCGTCAAAGCCCGACTGCAGGCCGCGCTCGATGTAGCCCAGGTCCAGCGTGGCCGCGCCGCCGGTCTGGCTGGTGGATATCTTGGCCTGCTCCACGTCGTTGGCCAGGTGGTGGCCCAGACGCTCGGCCAGCACGGTCATCAGGCGGCGGTGCAGGCTCAGGTCGGTGTAGTTCACGCGCAGGGCCTGGGCCTCGCGCAGCGCGCGCGGCACATAGCGCCAGTGGATCAGGTGCCAGGTGGCCAGGTCAAAGAACACGGCGCTGGGCACTTCGCGCTGGCCGGGGCCGACGTGGCGAAAGCCCAGCAGCGGCATCGCGTGCTCCAGGCTGAGCTTCTGGTCAAAGTCGGTGCCGCCCACGTGCACGCCGCGCGTGGCCAGGATGTCCTGCGCGCGATCTGCGGCGTGCTGCGCGCGGCCAGGCCCCAGCCGCACCACGGTGAAGTCGGATGTGCCGCCGCCGATGTCGGCCACCAGCACGACGGCGTCGCGGGTGATGCGCTGCTCGTAGTCAAACGCTGCGGCAATCGGTTCCAGCTGGAAGCCTACGTTGCGCAGGCCCACGGCATGCGCGGCCTGCAGCAACATCTGCTGGGCCAGCGCGTCACGCTCAGGGTCGTCGTCCACAAAGTGCACGGGCCGCCCCAGCACCACGCGGTCGGGGTCGGCGCCTGTTTGCTGGCGTGCGCGCGTCACGATCTCTTTCAGGAAGATGCCGATGATGTCCTGAAAGCTCATGGGCTGGCCGTTGACCTCGGTTTTCTCCAGCAGCAGCGCGCTGCCCAGCAGGCTTTTCAGGGACCGCATCAGCCGGCCGTCCGCGCCCGTCAGGTACTGCGCCACCGCGTCGCGGCCAAAGTGCACGCGCCGGTCCTCGGCGTTGAAGAACAGGGCTGTGGGCAGGGCGAAGTTGTCGCCCTCCAGCCGCAGCGGTTGCGCCGGGCCGTCGCCCACGCGCCAGGCCGCCGCCGAGTTGGAGGTGCCGAAGTCGATGCCCAGCGTGGTGCTCACGAGCCTTTGACCGGTTGCACCAGAAAGCCGGCGGCGGCAGCCACGGCAGCGGCGTCGGCCTGCACGGCGCCCGGCGGCCCGCCCTTGCCCCATAGCGCATCGCCCCAGCCCATGGACAGGAACTGCGCGCACAGGCGCACCGAATCGATCATCGGCTGCGCCTTGGCACGGTCGCCGCTGGTGGTGATCAGGCGCAGTGTCTTTTGCGCCATCTGTTCCTTGAACGGCAGGCCCGGCACCCGCATCCAGGCGCTCCAGTGGTCCAGGTAGGTCTTCAGCGGCGCGGGGATGCTGTACCAGTACACCGGCGACACAAAGACGATGTCGGTGGCGGCCATCGTGGCGTCCAGCAGCACGGCCAGGTCGCCGGTGGGCGCAGGGTACTGGCCCACGGTGTGGCGCAGGTCCACAAACGGCGGCAGGTTCATGCCCGCAAGCGACAGCCAGGTTTGCGTGATGCTGGCGGGCAGTGCGGCCGCAGCCTGGCGGGCCAGCCATTCGGTGTTGCCGGGGTGGCCGGGCTCGCGGGTGGACGTGACGATGAAGAGAAAATGCGGGGGTTTTTGTGGCGATGTGCTCATCCCCGGCATCGTAGCCGCAGCCGCTTCAGACGGGCTCGGGCGTCAACCGGGTGTGCCGCGCGTCCAGGCCGTAAAAGCCAAACGCCATGGCGGGCTGTTCGCCGCTGATCAGCTCGGCCAGTGCCTTGCCCGAGCCCGCGCCGTGCGTCCAGCCCAACGTGCCGTGGCCGGCGTTGATCCACAGCTTGCCCACGCGCGTTTTGCCGATGTAGGGGATGTTGGTGGGCGTGGCCGGGCGCAGGCCGGTCCAGAAACGCGGGTTGCCGCCTTGGGCTTCGGTGCGCGTGTCGCACACGCCGGGCAGCACGGCTTCGATGCGCTGCGCCAGCATGCGGCATCGCGCCTGGGCCAGCGGGGTGGTGAGCGACAGGTCAAAGCCGCCCAGCTCGATGGTGCCGGCCACACGCAGTTCGTCGCCCAGACGGCTCATGGCGCATTTCACCTCGTCGTCGATGGTGCTCACGTACGGCGCCAGCTCGGGCTTGAGGAGCTTGAAAGTGGCGCTGTAACCCTTGCCGGGGTAGATGGGCAGGTCCACACCCACGCTGCGCAGCAGCGGTGCGGTGTAGCTGCCGCAAGCAGCCACCACCGCGTCGGCGCGCAGGGCGCGGCGCCCGCCGGTGAGCCTGTCGTGCACATGCACCGAATCAATCGAGCCGCCGGCCTTTTCCAGCCGCTCGATGTCATGGCTGTACAGGAATTGGACGCCGCGCGCGGCGCAGTCGCGCGCCAGTGCCTGGGTGAACGCGTGCGCGTCGCCGCTTTCGTCGCTTGCGGTGTAGGTGCCGCCCACGATGCGGTGGGCAAACGACTTGAACGCGGGCTCGATACGCAGCAGCTCGTCGCGGCTGACCACACGGCGCTGCACGCCGTACTTCTGCATGAGCCGGGCGGCGTCGCCTGCGGCGTCGAAGGAGGCGGCGTCGGTGAAATAGTGCGCAATGCCGCGCTCCAGGCGCTGGTATTCAATTCCCGTGGTGCGTACCACGTCCTTGAGCGCGGCGTGGCTGTAGGCACCCAGCGCCACCAGCTGCTGCACGTTGCGCTCAAACGCGCGGTCATTGCACTGGCTCAAAAACTGCAAGCCCCAGCGCCATTGCTGCCAGTCCAGCTGCGGGCGAAACAGCAGCGGCGCGTCGTTGCGGAACATCCATTTCACAAGCTTCGCCGGCGCGTCGCGGTTGGCCCAGGGCTCGCAGTAGCTGACGGAGATCTGTGCGGCGTTGGCAAAGCTGGTCTCCAGCGCCGCGCCAGGCTGGCGGTCCACCACCGTCACGTCGTGGCCGCGCTCCAGCAGGTGCCACGCGGTGCTTGTGCCGATGATGCCGGCGCCCAGGACAAGAACTTTCATGGGGGCGAGTTTGGTGGAACTTGCCGCCGAATAAAAGAAAAATTAAACTCTAAGAGAAAACATCAGTGCAACTAATGGAACGAAGTGTATGAGCACGTTTGACCCCGACGCCCTGGAATGCCTGGCCGCCATCGTGGAAGAAGGCGGCTTCGAGCGGGCCGCGCAGCGGCTGTCGATCACCCAGTCGGCCGTGTCGCAGCGCCTGCGCGCGCTGGAAGCGCAGGTGGGCACGGTGCTGATCGTGCGCAGCCGTCCGCTCAAGCCCACGTCGGCCGGGCAACTGTTGCTCAAGCACACCAAGCAGCTGCGCCTGTTGCGCGCCGACCTGGAACGCGACCTGAAGGAGCTGG
Source organism: Ramlibacter sp. 2FC (assembly GCA_943372515.1). Taxonomy (GTDB): domain Bacteria; phylum Pseudomonadota; class Gammaproteobacteria; order Burkholderiales; family Burkholderiaceae_C; genus RAM1. The sequence continues at coordinate 49,812 of CALRYY010000014.1, forward strand.
CGCCCAGCTCGACCGGCAGTGGCCGCGAGGAAGAGCGCATTTCCATTGCCATCAATGCCGACAGCATCGCCACCTGGGCGCTGAACGCCGTGGGCGACCTGGCGCGCCAGGGCCTGCCGCTGGAGATCATCACCGACGACCAGGATTTCACCCACGAATGGTTGCGCGAGGGCCAGGTGCTGGGCTGCGTCACCACGCTCAAGCAGGCGTTGCGTGGCTGCAAGGTGGTGCCGTTGGGCGCCATGAACTACATCGCCGTGGCCGAGGCCGGCTACGCCAAAGCCCATGTGGCGCAGGGCCTCACGCCGCACAACTTCCGTGGCGTGCCGTTCATTGCCTTTAACCGCAAGGACGACGGCCAGACCGAATTTGTCGGCAAGGCGTTTGGCTTGAAGCGTGTCACGCTCAACCAGCTTTTCGTGCCCAGCTCCGAAGGCCAGGTGCGCGCCGTGCTGGCCGGCTGGGGCGTGAGCATCTTGCCCGAGCTGCTGGTGCGTGGCCTGCTGGAGCAGGGCACGCTGGTGGACATTGCGCCCGGCCACAAGCTGCCCATCCAGCTGTACTGGCACTGCTGGAACCTCGAGTCCGACGTGCTGGACGCGCTCAGCGCCGCGCTCACAGGTGCTGCCAACACTGCCTTGACGAACCCCTGAGCCGGGTATCCAATGAACGATACAAAATGTATCGTTGGTTGTTCACCCGCCTGAGGATCGGCCTTGTGGCCGGCTTGTTGCTCTGCCTGGGCAGTGGCGGCGCGGTGGCGCGCACCATCCTGGACCTGGACGTACAAAAGCAGCCCGTCGCGCTGGCCGACTGGGGTGACGCCTGGACCGACCCGACCGGACGGGCCGATCTGGAAAGCGTGCTCAAGCTGCCTGCGATGGCCCTGCAGCCGACCCACCCGGGCCTGTACCCGCTGCGCCCCGGCCAGGTGCTGTGGATCCGCTTTACCGTGCCCCCGGCGCCAGACCACGAGCGCTGGTACCTCAAGCTGCCCAACGCGGGGCTGGACCGGGTGACGCTGTTCACCCGCACCGACCACGGCTGGACCTTCCACGCGGCAGGCGACCGCATCCCCGTGGCCCACTGGCCGCTGCCGCACCTGTACCCCATCCTGCCCCTGGCGGTGTCGGCGGCCGACATCGGCAGCTACGTTCTGCGCATCGAGGCCAGCAACAGTTTCAGCACACCCATCCAGTTCGTCAGTGAAAGCGGCCTGTCGGGCGAGCAGCAGCGCATCTCGCTGGTTCACGGCATGTACTTCGGGCTGCTGGGCATGGTGGCGATCTTTGCGCTGATCAGTGCTGTGGTCATGCGAGACGCAGCGTATGCCTGGTTCAGCCTGTATGCGCTGGCCATCAATGTGTCGGTGGCCACCGGCCTGGGTGTGGCCGGCCTGCACCTGTGGCCCAACACGCCGGTGTGGGCGGATGCGGCCGAGTACGTCATGCCCGCCGCCAGCTTCGCGCCGCTGATGGTCTTCATTGCGTTGACGGCGTCGCTTCGGGCCCGCTCCGCGGCCGTGTTCTGGCTGTTCTGCGCACTGGCCGCGCTGGCCATGGGGGCTGCGGTGGGTTGTTACTGGCTGCCCAGCCCGCAACGGCTGCACTTGCTGCTGGGCGTGGTCATCGGCCTGACCCTGGTGGGCATCGCGGGCCTGGGATGGGCCTGGTACCACGGCGACCGTTTTGCGCGCTGGCTGCTGGCGGCCTTTGTGCCCATGCTGGCAGCGCTGCCGTTCCCGGTGGCACGCTGGCTGGAGCTGGCGCCGCTGGGTTTCTGGACGCAGCATGCCATCCAGCTGGCGCTGGCCGTGACGCTGCCGGGCACGTTCCTGCTGCTGATCCTGCGCAGCCAGGAGCGCCACGACTACCGCCGCCGCATCACGCAGCTGGACCAGGTGGACCCGCTGACCGGCCTGGTCAACGACGACGTGTTCAGCCATCGCCTGCGCGGCATGATCGAGCGGTCCCAGCGATTCAACTGCCAGAGTGCCGTGGTGCTGGTGGATTTCACCAACCTGCACAAGCTGCGCGACGAATTCGGCCGCAAGGCGGTGCTGGAGGTGCTGCTGCGCCTGGCGGGGCGGCTCACCTCGCTGGTGCGCGACGTGGATACCGTCGCCCGCATGGGCGAGGCGCGCTACGGGATCCTGATCGAAGGCCCGATTCCGCCCGACCGGGGTGCGTCCGTGGGCTCCAAGGTGCTGGCGCGGCTGATCATGCCGTTCTCGCGCATGCCCATGGGGCTGGCCGTTCGCCCCAAGATTGCCGTGGCGCTGGTGCCGGGCCAGGGCGACAACGTGCAGGAGGTGCTCGACCGCCTGGACGCCATGCTCAAGGAGGCGTCGCCCGATTACCGCAAGAACATTTTCGTGGCTGATTCGCAGCCAGTGTCGGTGCCCTGAGGCTGCGGTTGCTGGGAGTATCCTTGGGCGAAGCAAGCCGTAACGCCGGGCGGCGTGCAAGGAAAGGGTGCCAGGATGGCTGAATTGCTGGGGTTGCGTTGGCGCCTGGTCCTGTTGATGGCCCTGGCGATAGCGCCCCTGACCCTGTTGGTCCTGATGGCCGTCCTGTACCCGGTGGACGTGGCGGCCCTGCGCGCGCCCTTGCTGGGCGCGGCCGTGCTGGCCATCGTGGCGGGCGTGGCTGGCGCGGTGTGGATCGGCATGCGCATGATCGTGTGGCCCGTTGGCGACATGCTGCGCATGGTCAATCGTGTCGAGGCGGGCGACCTGCAAGCCGTGCTGGAGACGGCGCCGCGCACGCAGCGCGACGAACTGGCCAGGCTGGGCCGCGCGATCAACCGCATGACCGCACAGGTGCGCGAACGCCAGGCCCGCCAGGACAGGCTGCTGCGTGAGGCCGAGCAAAGCCAGGCCCTGCAGGACCAGATCATCAACAGCATGCGTGAAGGCGTGATAGCGGTGGACAGGGATGGGCGTTTCCTGCTGTTCAACCAGGCCGCCCAGCGCTTCTACCAGGTGCTGGAGCCCGGCCAGACGCTGGCCGAATGGCGCCAGTGGCACGAGCTGTACCATCCTGACGGCGTCACGCCGGTGGCCACGCACGAGCGGCCGTTTGCGCGCGCCGTGCGCGGCGAAAGCGTGGACGACTGCGAAATGCTGGTCCGCGTGGAAGACATGAGCGACCGCACCCTGAGCTGCAATATCCGGCCTCTGCGCGGCGAGCAGCAGGAAATCGCGGGCGCGCTGGTCGTGTTCACGGATGTCAGTGCGCGCAAGGCCGCGCTGCAGCTGCGTGAGCGCCAGGAGCAGGTGCTGGAACTGATCGCCGGGGGTGCCGCTTTGCCCGAGGTGCTGGAGGCGATCACCCGCCTGATCGAGGTGTACTCGCCACAGGGCATGGCGTCGATCATGATGGTCCAGGGGGACCAGCTGCGGCTGATGGCCGCGCCTGGCCTTGCGCAGCAGTTGCGCGAGAAGCTGCGCGTGCTGCCCGTGGGCGAGCAAGGTGGCGCTTGCGGCATGGCCGTGCTGCGGCGCGAGATGGTCGCTGTGGTGGACATCGAGACCGATCCGCTGATGGTGGGCTACCGTGAACTGGCCGCGCGTTTCGGGTTGCGCGCCTGCTGGTCGATGCCGGTGATTTCCGGGCAGGGCGAAGTCCTCGCGACCTTTGCCATCTACAACCATGATGTGCGCCGCCCCGGGGCGCAGGAGCTGGCCCTGTTCAGCACTGCGGCCCGGCTGGTGCGCATTGCCATTGAGCGCGACCGCGCGACACAGGCCGTGCACGCGAGTGAATCACGCTTTCGCGAATTGGCCGGTGCGATTGACGAGGTCTTTTACGTGCGTGAACTGGCCAGCGACACGTTGACCTACGTGAGCCCGGCCTACGAGCTGGTCTGGGGCTACAGTGCCGCTGCCATCACGGACAGGCCAGGAGCCCGCCTGGTTGAAGTCTTTGCGGACGATCAGGAGCAGGTACGCCAGGACCTGCAGCGCCAGCGCGAAGGGCACTCGACCGTGGCTGAATACCGCATCCTGCGACCCGACGGTTCACTTCGCTGGGTTCGCAACGATGCCTTCCCGGTCACCGATGTCGCCGGGCACGCGCAACGCGTGGTGGGAACGCTGCGTGACGTGACGCAGCGCAAACTGGCCGAGCTGAGCCTGGCCTGGACCAACCGGTCGCTCAAGATGCTCAGCCGCTGCAACGAGGCGCTGATCCGGCTGGACGACGAGCCGCGCCTGCTGGACGAAGTCTGCCGTCTGGCGGTGGAGGTGGGCGGCTACCGCATGGCATGGGTGGGCTATGCGCAAGACGGTGGCGAATGCCTGATCCGGCCCATGGCCCATGCCGGCCAGGAGCAGGGCTACCTGAGCGAGATCTCCCTGAGCTGGCGCGACGACGAGCCGCGCGGTCGCGGGCCCGCCGGGCGCGCCGTGCGCACAGGCGAGGCTTTTGTGAGCGCGGACATCACCCATGGCGACAGCGAGTTCCTGTGGCAGGCCGCGGCCTTGTCACGCGGCTTTCGCAGCCTGATCTGCCTGCCGCTGCGCGGCGAGTCGCGCAGCTTCGGTTTGCTGGCGCTGTTTGGCGCGGACACGCGCCCCGTCAAGGACGATGAAGTGAACCTGCTGCAGGAGCTGGCCGACAACCTGGCCTTTGGCATTGTCACCATCCGCGAGCGCAAGCGCTCCCATGAAGAGATCGTTCGCCTCAATGCCCTGCTGGAACAACGCGTGCGCCAGCGCACCGCCCAGCTGGAGGTGGCCAACCGCGAGCTGGAGGCCTTCTCGTCGTCGGTAGCCCACGACCTGCGCGCACCGCTGGCCGCCATTGACGGCTTCAGCGCCGCGCTGGAGCGCAGCCCCCCGCCCGAACCCGAGCGTGCTGCGCATTACCTGCGCCGTGTGCGTGCGGGTGTGCGCCAGATGGGCGACATGATCGACGCGCTGCTGAGCCTGGCCCAGCTGTCGCGCGCCAGCCTGCGCTGGGAGGCCGTTGACCTGTCGGCCCGGGCACGCCGTGTGATGGACGGTCTGCGTGAACACGAGCCGCAGCGCGAGGTCACTGTGACGGTGCAGGACGGCCTGCTGGCGCACGGTGACCCCAGGTTGCTGGACCTGGTGCTGGAGAACCTTCTGGGCAACGCCTGGAAATTCACCGCCACGCAGGCCCGCGCCGACATCCACGTGGGCCACACACCGACCAGCCGGGGGGAAACCGGGCAGGCCTTTTTTGTGCGCGACAACGGCGTGGGCTTTGACATGGCGTACGCCGACAAGCTGTTTGGTGCATTCCAGCGGCTGCACGGGGCTACCGAGTTCCCGGGCATCGGCCTGGGCCTGGCGAACGTGCGACGCATCGTGGCGCGCCATGGCGGGCAGGTATGGGCCGAGTCGCGCCTTGGCCAGGGCGCCACGTTCTATTTCACGCTGGGGGAGCAGCCGCCGGACTGAGGTCCGTTGGCAGGCCTCAGTTTGACCTCAGGGTTTCGCGCAGCGCCGACGCCTTGTCTTCATTGAAAAGCCCTTCGGCGCGAGCCAGCACGTCGCCGTTGCGGTTGAGCACGACTGCGTAGGCGTTGTGCGGGCCACCCAAACCGGCTGCACGGATGAACGCGGCGCGGTCGGTGAACACCGGCACCATGCGTTCACGCTCGCCCTGGGACGCATAGCGCGCGAGCAGGCGGTTTTCAATGGCGCTGCGGCCCTGGGCATGGCCGGGGTCCTGCAGCACGGGCATGCGCACCCAGTTGATGGCCGGGTCGCGGCGCAGCTGCAGCCCGGTGATCCAGCTTTCAACCTCAGGGTGCTGGTGTTTGCTGAAGGCAATCAGGGCCAGCGTGCGCTCAGACGGCAAGCCCTGAGGCAGGGGCAGGGGTTGCTGGTCCAGCCGCTTGGCCATCAGCGACGGCAGCTTGCCCATCACCGTGGATTCGCTGGGCGCTGCAAAGGCCAGCGCCAGGGCCAGGGCAACGGCCAGCCCCCAAGCCAATGTGTTCAGCCAGATGCTCTTCATGGTGAACGCTCCTGCGTATGTACAGCTTGTGCAGCAAGATTGATGCACGCCAGCCTGTACAGAGTGTTTCATACCGCCCGTTTGTTGCGCGACTGCCTGGTTGTAAAGTAAACCGACTATTTGTTTTTAGACGTAACCGGTTAAACTTGAGGCATGGGCAGCAGCGACAAACCAATGAAAGTCTCGTTCAAGGAGCAGATGCTTCGTGCGCGCGAGGACGCCATCGTCCACACCGTCAACCGGCTTCTGGCCGAAAAAGGCTTTGACGCCATGACGGTGGACGAAGTGGCCGCTGCCGTGGGTATCGCGAAAGCAAGCCTTTACAAACATTTCCCCAGCAAGGAAGATCTGGCCGCAGCTGCCATGGTGCGCGTGATGCGCCGGGCGCAGGATTACCTGGCCAGCGTGCCTGCCGAACAGACCCCGCTGGACAAGCTGCGCACCGTGGCGCGCTGGACCATGGAAGTGCAGCTGGCCGGTGAAATGCCGTCGCTGCCCAGCCAGAATTCATCGCTGCGCGCCACGCTCCTGGCCAACCGCGACTACCTGGATGGTCTGATGGCCATCAGCGACCAGCTGGGCGGCTGGATCGAAGCCGCACAGAAAGAGGGCACGCTGAACCCGCATCTGCCCGCCATTGCGGTGCTGTACACGTTGTACGCCCGCGCCTGCGACCCGGTGCTGGGCTTCCTGAAGGCCGGCGGCCTGCACAGCGACGCCCAGATCGTGGACATGGTGCTGAGCACCTGCTTTGACGGGTTGAACGCGCGCAAGGCCTGACAGGCCCCCACGCTTGTCACTGCGTGTACTACGCTGCCGCCCGGGGGGGCTTCAGTCGGCTTGGGGCGGCCCGGCACCGACTGAGTTCTTCAGGCCATTCTTTCTCAGACTTCCACGCAGAACCTCTCGCGAAAGCCTTGCTGTTCGCCCTTGCCCGCATAGCCCAGCGGGTTGGCCACCACGCGGCATCCGTGGTGCATGTAATGGCTGGGGCAGTGCAGGTGGCCGTGCATCCAGACCTTGGCAAATGGCAGCAGGTCGTCCAGCGCATTGCAAAAGCCCGCAGTGCCCGGCACCATGCCGTAGCGCGGGTCTGCGCTGTGCAGGCTGGGGGCAAAGTGCGTCACCACCACGGTATCGCCGTCAAACGGCACGGCCAGCGCGCTGCGCAACCACTGCTGGCAGACCAGCGCCTGCTCGCGCACGGCGTCGGCCAGCCAGGGCTGGCCGTGGCGGGTGGTGCCGGTGGTGCGCAGGTACCAGTTGGCGGCGCGAAAGGCTTTTTCGCGCGCTTTCAGTTGCTGCGCCGGACGGGCCTGCAGGGCCAGCGCGTCAAAGTCGCTCCACAGCGTGGTGCCGATGAAGCGCTTGCCGCCCCACACCAGCGTTTCGCGTTCCAGCCAGGTGATGCCAAGGCGTTCGCAGGTCTCGCGCAGGCGCGCATGGGTGGCGTCAAACTCCACCGCGTCGTATTCATGGTTGCCGGGCACATACAGCACGGGTACCGGCCAGCCGCGCAATGGCGAAAAGCGCTCCAGCCCGAAATCCGCGCCCGGCAGGTGCGAGCCGTACTGGTAAGAGCCCACGTCGCCGGCCAGCACCAGCAGGTCGGCGTCGGGGGCGGGGCGCAGGGTGAAGCCGGGTTGGACTTCCAGGTGCAGGTCGGACAGGAGCTGGATTTTCACTCGCCCATTGTCGCCGGGGCGGTCAGGCGCCCTGGGCGGCTTCTTCCTCCATCGCGCCCAGCAGCATCACGTCGGACAGCAGTGTGTAGGCCTGCGTCCAGGCGTCGCGCACATCGGGCGTGAACTTCTCGCCCAGGCCCTGGTCCAGCGTCCACAGCAGCGCGCTGCCCACGGTGGCGTAGTGCTGGGCCTGCACGCCATAGCGCACATGGCGTGCGCCCAGCTGGCGCACCACCGGCGCCAGGCGTTCCAGGTCTTTCAGGCCGCTCACGGCCGCGCCGATCATGCTCATGAGCATCTGGCCTTGCTGGCCCATGTCGCCCTTGAACAGGGGGCGCAGGGACGGGTCCAGCGTGAACAGGCGGTTGTAGAACAGCTCGGCGGCGGTCGTGGCAATGGGCTTGACGTCGGCGAAGGTGGCTTGCACGAGGGTGATTTGCTGGGGGGTCATGGGGGGGCTCCTTGAAAGTGGTTGAAGTCAGTTGCTGAAGATCGTGGCCAGGCGGTCCATCACGGCCGCGTCAGCGGCAATCTGCGCGTCCTTGTCGGCCGTGGTGTAGGGCGACGCGAGTGTCTTGGCGATGTCGATCTGGTCAAAGCTGTGGCGCGCTGCGTTGTGCACCGCCATGGCCACGGCGTTGCCAGTGGTGCTGCCCGCGCCCAGCGTGGCGGCCACGTTGACGCGGTGGGTGCACTTGTTGTCGGTGTACAGCGGGTCGGTGGCCGCGTGGTGGATGGTCACGGGCGCATAGGGCAGCCAGGTGGTCTTGTCGGAGGCCGACGCATTGCCGCCAAATTCATTGATCAGGCCGCAGCCGGGGTAAAAGGCGAACGCCTCCTTGAACGGCTTGCTGCCGGCCACGCCTTCGTTCGTCTGGTCCATGGTGGCCATGACGGCGCTGGCGCCGTTGCTCCAGCCCAGCAGCGCAACGCGGCCTGGCGCTGCATGGTTGTTGGCCAGCAGCCAGGCGCGGCCGGCGGCTGCGTCTTTTGGCCGCACTGTGGCTTCGTTCAGGCCGGCACTGCCGTTGTTGCACTCATTGGTCAGCGCGCGTGGCGTGAAGCTGTCCACCAGCAAGCCGGTGTAGCCGGCGCGCGCCAGGTTTTCGCCCCAGCGCTTGTGGATGTGCGACAGCGCCTTGATGGGCGGCTGTGCCTCTTTGGACTCCACACCGTTGGACCAGACGCCCGAGCAGCCATGCATCATGACCACAGCGGCGTTGCGCGGTGTGGCCGCGCTGTCCTGGAACATAAAGCCTGTGAGTGCCTGGCCGTCGGCATTGGTGAAGCTGACCTTGGTCATGGTGACATTGCTGGCCACGGGGGTGCTTTGCGGCGCCTGCGCCGTCTCGGGCGCTTCCGGCTCGGCGCCACCGCCACCGCAGGCGGTCAGCGCCATGGCGGCCAGGGCGCCCAGCAGGGCGCGGTTGAAAACGGTGATGCGACGGCGGCTGCGCAGGCTCAGGGTGATACGGGTGTTCATGGGGTTGCGTTGTTGCGGGTTGAGATGCCTTTGTTATCTCAACTCCTGTGCCAACCTGAAAACCCAATGAAATCAACAGCTTGCGCACATTGACCTGTCGCGTGCTGTCGGTGATTGCCGACACCCCCTACACGCGGCGCAGCACAAACCCTTTGGAATCAAGCACTTGCGGTGTCGGGGAATACCGACACCCTTCAGCGTGAATACGTCACGCCTTGAACGATGCGGGGTCGATCTGGTGGCGCCCGAGCAGCGCGTAGAAGTCGGTGCGGTTGCGCTGGGCCAGCTTGGCGGCCTGCGTCACATTGCCGCTGGTGAGCTTGAGCACCTGGGTCAGGTAGTCGCGCTCGAACTGGCGGCGTGCCTCGTCAAACGGCAGCTGCTCGCCCACCTGGGTGGCCAGGGCGCGCTGCACCAGCGTGGGCGGGATCTGCGCGGCCATGCTGAGCACCACGCACTTTTCCACGACGTTTTGCAGCTGGCGTACGTTGCCCGGCCAGGGTGCCGCCGCCAGCAGCTCCAGCGCACCGGGGGCGTAGCCGGTCACCGCCTTGCCGTAGCGCTGCGCCAGCGTCACCATGAAGTGATGCGCCAGCAGGGGGATGTCTTCGCGCCGCTCGGCCAGCGCGGGCAGGTGCAGGCCCACGACGTTCAGGCGGTAGAACAGGTCTTCACGGAAGCGCCCGGCGGCCACTTCGTCGTCCAGCTTGCGGTGTGATGCCGAGATCACGCGCACGTCAATGCGCTGCGCACGCGCGGCGCCCACGGCGCGTACCTCACGCTCTTGCAGCACGCGCAGCAGCTTGACCTGCATGGCCAGCGGCAGGTCGGCGATCTCGTCCAGAAAAATCGTGCCGCGCTGGGCGCTCACGAACAGCCCGGGGTTGTCGCGCATGGCGCCGGTGAAAGCGCCCTTGACGTGGCCAAACAGCTCGGACTCCATGAGGTTCTCGGGAATGGCCCCGCAGTTCACCGCCACCATTGGAGCGCCCCCGCGCGGGCTGGCGGCATGGATGGCGCGCGCCAGCAGCTCCTTGCCGGTACCGCTGTCGCCATGGATCAGCACCGACGCATCGCTTTGCGCCAGCATGCGCGCCTCGGCCAGCACCTGTTCCATGCGGGGGCTGCGCGTGAGGATGGATTCACGCCAGGCCTCGCCGGGCTCGTCACCGGGCATGTCGGCGCCCAGTGCTTTGGACGCCGCCAGCGCCCGGTCTACCTCGGCCATCAGCTCGCGTGCCTCAAACGGTTTGGTGATGTAGCCGAACACGCCGCGCTGCAGCGCCTTGACCGCATCAGGAATGGTGCCGTGCGCGGTGAGCATGAGCACCGGCAGCAGCGGGTGGCGCCGGTGCACCGCCTCAAACAGCTGCAACCCGTCCATGCCGCCCATGCGCAGGTCGGTGATCAGCAATGCGGGCAGTTCGTGGTCCAGTTTTGCCAGTGCCGCTTCACCGCTGCTGGCTTCAATGACTTCATGACCCTCATGGCGCAGGCGAAGTGACAGCAACCGCAGCAGGGCTGCGTCGTCGTCAACGATGAGGATGCGGGTCATTGCGATAGTCCGGGTGGTACGTGTTGCACCTCGCAGCAAAGGCGTGCGCGGACACCCGTCAACGCTTCACTAAAGCGGTCGCCTGCGGCGACTGCCCTGCGCTGCTCGGTCAAGCGGCCCACCGCAGAACTCGCTACGCGCTGCGCGCTGCGCTCGGACAGCCGCGGTGAGTCAGTTAACGATCGCGCTTCGCGCGTGGCCGCATGCCCTGCGCTGCTCGGCGCTTTAGAGGCGCATTGCCGGGTGTCCGCGCCCGCCTTTGCAGAGAAGCTGT
>CALRYY010000015.1:0-60480 GCA_943372515.1 Ramlibacter sp. 2FC
CAACCACGCCCAGCGCATGCTGATGCGCGACGTGGGCAACCTGCGCGATTACTTCGGCCGCTACGCGCCCGAGCTGCTGGCCACCGACCATGGCGCCGAGATCTGGGACCTGTACCAGCGCGGCATGTTGTCCACCGACACCGTGCTCAGCGGCCAGTTCGAGCGCCCCGCAGGTACCGTGGACCTGGGCGGTGTGCTGCGTGAAATTGACGACGCGCGCGCCGAAGAAGCGGCGCGCCGCCTGCGAATGGGTGCCGCCCCGGGCTGAACCGTGCAACCCGGCTGGCCGCAGCGGCTCAGTTATCCAGCACCTGGCACACCTCGTCAAACCCCAACCGGGGGTGGCGGGCTTTCAATTCAGAAAAGTCGCCATGGCCCAGGGCGCACAGGAAGTTGGTCTTGACCGTCGTTCCTTTCCAGAACGCAGCGTCCACAGCGTCGTGGTTGAAGCCGGACATCGGCCCGCAGTCCAGCCCGCGCAGGCGCGCGGCCATCATCAGCCAGGCCGCCTGCAGGCTGCTGTTGCGCAATGCGGTGCTGGCCACCACATCGGGCTTGCCCTCGTAATAACTGCGCGCGTCGGTCTTGTGCGCAAACAGCGTGACCAGGCGCTCAGGAAAGGCCAGGTCGTGCCCCAGCACGGCCACCACGGGTGCAGTGTTCACCTTGCCCACATTGCCGGCGTTGACGCACGCGGCCAGCTTCGCGCGCGCCGTGGGGCCCTTCACAAACAGCACCCGCAAGGGCTGGCTGTTCATGGACGTGGGGCCCTGGCGCGCCAGCTCGAACACCTCGCGCAGCAGCTCGGTTGACACCGGCGTGGGCAACCAGCGGCTGGGCGTGCGTGCACCCGTGAACAGGCGTTCGGCCACTTGCTGTGTGGCATGGGCAGGCAGTAACTCAGTCATAGGGTTAGTCCGGTATTTTTATCGATATTTTAAATTATCATAACTTTTATCGATTAAATCAATGAGGCCAAGCGGCCCAACCGGAGACAACCATGAAACGTCTGTTGATCGTCTTGCTGTCCGTGCTGGCGTTCGCGCTGCCGGCACAGGCAGCATTCCCCGAAAAGCCCATCCGCCTCGTGGTCGCCTTTGCGCCGGGCAGTTCCACCGACATCGTGGCCCGCCTGATTGGCGAGCAGTTGTCTGCCGCCCTGGGGCAGCCCGTGGTGGTGGAAAACCGGCCCGGCGCGGGCGGCAACATTGCCACCGTGGGCGTGATGAACGCACCGGCCGACGGCTACACGCTGCTGTTTCACAGCGTGGCGTATTCCGTCAACCCCAGCATGTTTGCCAACGCAGGCTATGACGCGCTGACCGACCTGCAGCCGGTGGCCATGGCCGCGTTCACACCCAACCTGATCTATGTGCACCCCGACGTGAAGGCCAACAACCTGGCCGAGCTGCTGGCGCTGGCGCGCACCAGCAAGATGGCCTACGCCCACTCGGGCAACGGCACCACCACGCAGCTGGGCGCCGAGCTGCTGTTTCGCGGCCTGGCCAAGGTCGACATCACGCACGTGCCGTTCCAGCCGGCGGCGGCCACCAATGCGGTGGTCAGCGGCCAGGTGCCCATTGCGTCCACGTCCATGCCGCCTGCGGTGCAGTTTGTGCGCACAGGCAAGGTGCGCCCGATCGCGGTGACCTCGCTCAAGCGCAGCCCGGCCCTGCCCGACGTGCCCACCGTGGCCGAGCTGGGCTACAAGGACTTTGAAGCCAACACCTGGTTTGCCGTGTTTGCCCCCGGCAAAACGCCCCCTGCCGTGCTGGACCTGCTCAACGCCGAGATCAACAAGGCCCTGGGTGCCAAGCCGGTACAAGACCGCTTCACCACGCTGTCGCTGGAGGCCACGCGTATGGACCGCCCGCAGCTGCGCAGCTACGTGGCCTCTGAAGTGGCCAAGTGGGGCAAGCTGGTCAAGGAACTGAACATCAAGGCCGAGTAAGCGGCGACACCACAGGAATATTCATGCGATTCGTCAGTTACCAGGACTCCCAAGGCCCCGCGTGGGGTGTGCTCACGGCCCACGGCGTGGTGGACAGCCGCGCCCTGGGCGAGGCATTGCCCGCCAGCCTGCTCGGCTTCATCCAGCAGTGCGCCGACACACCCGGCCACATGGGGCACATCGCCGGCCTGCTGGGCGCCGCACCTGGCCCCGCGCAGCCGCTGGCCAGCCTGTCGCTTGAGCCGTGCATTGCGCATCCGGGCAAGGTCATTTGCCTGGGCGTCAATTACCACGACCATGCCAAGGAAGGCGGCAACACCGTGGCCGACTACCCGGTGCTGTTCCTGCGCTGCGACACCTCGCTGCTGGCGCACGGGGCGCCGTTGAAGGTGCCCGCGATATCGTCAAAATTCGACTTTGAAGCCGAGTTGGCGGCGGTCATCGGTAAGCGAACCCGCAACGTGTCCGAGGCGGATGCATTGGGCGCGGTGTTCGGCTACGCCTGCTTCAACGACGCGACCCTGCGTGACTACCAGAAGCGCACCTCGCAATGGACCATCGGCAAGAACTTTGACGGCACCGGCGGCTTTGGCCCCTGCCTGGTCACGGCTGATGAGCTGCCCCCGGGCGCGACCGGGCTGCGCATCCAGTCGCGCCTGAACGGCCAGGTGATGCAGGACGCCAACACCAGCGACATGGTGTTTGGCGTGGCGCGCACCATTTCGCTGCTGTCGCAGTGCATGACGCTGGAACCCGGCGACGTGCTGGTCATGGGCACGCCGGGCGGTGTGGGCTATGCGCGCACCCCGCCGCTATGGATGAAGGCCGGGGACACCATCGAGATCGAAATCGAAGGCGTGGGCCTGCTGTCCAACCCGGTGGTCGCATGAGAAACATCACCCTTGCCAACATCACCGAGGCGGCCACCGCCAGTTTTGCCGGCCTGCCCGACGCGCGTCAGCGGGCGCTGGTACAGGGCCTGGTGGGCCACCTGCATGCCTACGCGCGCGAACACCAACTGACGCATGCGGAATGGCGCGCCGCCATCCGGTTCCTGCACCAGGTCGCCACACTCAGCACTGACACACGCAGCGAGTTCACGCTGTTGTCGGATGTGACCGGCGTGTCCAGCCTGGTGGATTTGCTCGCGTCGGGTCCCGACGCCACGCCGGGCAGCGTGCTGGGCCCCTTTCACACGGTGGGCTCGCCCTGGGTGAGCAACCCGGCCAACCTGATCGCCGGCAACGACGGCCAGCGCGTGCTGCTGCGCGGGCGCGTGACCGACACGCAGGGCCGGCCGCTGGCAGACGCCACGCTGGACTTCTGGCAGAACGCCAGCAACGGCATGTACTGGCAAATGGACCCCACGCAACCTACTGACAACCTGCGCTGCCAGCTGAAGGTGGATGACCAGGGGTGCTTTGAAATCGCCACCATCCGGGCCGTGCCCTACCAGATACCCACCGATGGCCCGGTGTGGCTGGACCTGGTGCAGCCCTCGGGCCGTGGCTCGTGGCGGCCCGCGCATTTCCACCTGATCGTCAGCGCGCCGGGCCAGCGCACGCTGGTGACCGAGGTGTTTGACGCCGAGGACCCATACCTGGACACCGATGCCGTGTTCGGCGTGCGCACTGCCCTGATCGGGCGCTACGACGCGGTGACCGATGCCGCAGCCTGCGAGCGCCTGGGCGTGCCTGGCCCGCAATGCCTGGTGATGAACTTTGATGTGCGCCTGGCAGGCGCCCCGGCGCCATGATCACCACCGCCTTGAAACGGCTTTGTATCGGGCTGCTGACCGTCGCCGGCGCGGCGTTTGCACAAACGCCACCGCCTGCAGCCGCCGATGAATTTCGTGTGACCCTGCTGGGCACCGGCAGCCCTGCCCCGTTGATGCGCCGCTTTGGGCCGGGGGTGCTGGTGCAGGCCGGCGGCAAAACGCTGCTGATCGACTGCGGGCGTGGCACCACACAGCGGCTGATGCAGTCCGGCCTGCGCCTGGGCCAGGTTGATGCGCTGTTTCTCACGCACCTGCATTCCGATCATGTGGTGGGCATTCCCGACCTGTGGCTGACCGGCTGGCTGGAAGCCGCCTACGCGCAGCGCAAGGGCCCGTTCGTGGTGTACGGCCCCACCGGCACGCAGGCGCTGATGGACGGGCTGACCCGCGCCTACCAGTGGGACATTCAGGCCCGCATCGCCGACCAGAACCTGTCGCCTGCCAGCGTGGCAGCGCAGGTGACGGAGTTCAAGCCCGGCGTGGTCTATGACCAGGGCGGCGTGAAGGTGACGGCCATCGAGGTGGACCATGGCGAGCTGCTCAAGCCGGCCTTTGGTTTTCGCGTGGACTACGCGGGCAAATCGGTTACGGTGTCCGGCGACACCCGCTTCAGCGAGAACCTGATCCGCCACGCCGCGGGCACGGACTTGCTGATCCACCAGGTGGCCGCCGTGCGCGACGAGCTGCTGGCCAACCCGGTGTTCAAGGTCATCCTGGCCCACCATACCCAGCCGGGCGAAGCCGGCACGCTGTTTACCCGGGTGAAGCCCAAGCTGGCCGTGTACTACCACTTCGTGTTGCTGGGCACGCCTGCCATACCGCCGGTCACTGAAAAGGACGTGTTGGAACAAACCCGCAAAACCTACGACGGCCCGTTGTTGATCGGCGAGGACCTGATGGCGTTCCGGCTGGACCGCGATGCGGTGACGCAGTTGCCCGCCCGGGCACCCTGAGCGTCAGGCCGCGTGGCCCCGCTCACGCGCCTGCGTGGCCACCACGTTGGAGGTGCGCGTGTAGTGTTCAGTCAACAGGCGCACAGCGTCGTCCGTGCGGGCATGGATGGCGGCTTCAAAAATCGCCACATGCTCGGCATGCTCGTTGCGCGAGCTGAACACCTTCACCGCCGCCAGCTGGCGAAAGCGGTACGCCTCATCGGCCAGGCTGTCGCAAAACGAGCGCAGCCAGCGCGACGGGCAGCGTGCCAGCAAAGCGCGGTGAAAGTCGCGGTGCAGCGTTTCCCATTCCGGGTTGGGCACATAGTGGTCGGTGGCCAGCGACCTGGGCGTGCGCGACAGGCGGTGCACCAGCACCGCCAGCTGGTCTTCCCAGGCGGCGTCGCGGTGTTCGATCGATTCGGCCAGCGCCAGGCTTTCAAGCTGGACCCGGTTGCGGGTCAGGATGGGCAGCTCGTCCCAGCTGATAGCCGCCACGCTGAAGCCGCGCTGGTCGGTGCGCGCGACCAGGCCCTCGGCCGACAGGCGGCTCAAGGCCTCGCGCAGCGGGCTCGCACCCACGCCATAGCGCTCGCACATCGCACCCACACGCAGCTTGCTGCCCGGCTCCAGCTCGCCGTGGGCGATGTCGGCGCGCAAACGCTCGTAGACCGCACTGGCGCGTGTGGCCGTGGCAACGCCGTCAATGGAAGCAATGGCAACGGGGGATTTGCGGGGCATGAACGCCAGTTTGGCCTGATTAATCGATTAATTGAAGTTTAATCGTTCAGGTGATTCCGGCGCGGCGCAGCATGGTGTCAAAGATCAGGCGGTGGGTGTCGCCGCTGGCGGCCACGCGTGTTTGCGGCACGGTGCGCAGCACGTCGGTGGGGATGCTGCGGTTGGGCCCGTGGCCGGCGTCAGACGCCAGCTGGATCTCGCAGGCGCGCTGCAGCGTCCACAGCCGGTTGAAGGTGGTGGGGATGTTGGGCCCCACCACCAGCAGGCCGTGGTTGCGCAGGATCAGGTGGTTGGCACTGCCCAATGACGCGACCAGGCGCGGCTGCTCGTCCAGGTTGGTGGTGACGCCTTCGTAGTCGTGGTAGGCCACGTCGCCGTACAGCATGGCGCTGTAGAAGTTGTCGTGGCGCAGGCCTTCTTCCTTGCATGAGACGGCGCAGCCCGCGGTCGTGTGCACATGCATGATGCAGTGCGCGTCGTCGCGCGCGGCGTGGATGGCGCTGTGGATCACAAAGCCGGCGCGGTTCACGCGGGCCTCGCTGTCGTCGGCGCTCTTGCCGTCCAGGTCGACGCGCACCAGGCTGGCCGGTGTGACCTCGGCATAGTGCAGCCCGAAGTGGTTGATCAGGTACTCCGGTGCATGGCCCGCGCGCTGCGGCAGGCGCACGGTGATGTGGTTGAAGATCAGCTCGGTCCAGCCCAGCCAGTCAAACAGGCGGTAGCAGGCGGCCAGGTCGGCGCGCAGACGGGGTTCGTCAAGTGCGGTGTGGTCCATGGCGGTGTTTCTTCTCAGGCCATCGGCGCCAGCGCGCCACGGATGCGGTCGATCAGGCCCAGCGGGTCGGCCGGCGCGGCGTCACCGCGCCAGGCCACATGCTGGTCGGGGCGGGCCAGCAGCAGCGCGCGGTCGTGGTGACCGGCCACATCCTGCGCTGCCACGTCCAGCACGGCCAGCGGCACGCCTCGCTGTGCGGCGGCGTCCATCAAAGGCGTCACGTCCAGCGCAGGGTTGGAGCGCACCAGCGTAAAGCCATCGCTGAAGCGGTCGTACAGCGAGCTGCCGTCGCCCAGCCACACATGCGGCAGGCGGCAGCCCGGCACGGTGGATGGCGTGAAGCTCGCCATGCCATAGGCCGGCGCGGCCTCGCCGTCATAGGCGATCAGGTGCGAGCCCTCGTAGTAGTAGCCAAAGTTCAAGCCGCCGCAGCAGTACTGCTGCACGTTCAGGTCGTACAGCGCCTGGCCAAAGGTCTGGCGGGCGGCCGCACCGGCGGCGTCGTCGGCCTCGATGTTGTCGGGTATGGCCTCGCGGCGCGCCTGCAGCGCCAGCGAATGGTTCATGGCGAACTGCGCTACCTGCTCGGTGATGGGCTGGCGTTCGGCCTGGTAGCCGTCCAGCACCCAGTTACCGCCCCAGCCCTGCAGGCGCGCGGCGAGCTGCCACGACAGGTTCATGGCGTCTGCGATGCCGGCGTTCATGCCGTAGCCGGCCATGGGCACCCACAGGTGGGCGGCGTCGCCGCAGATGAAGGCGCGCCGGTCGCGAAAGCGGTCGGCCACCAGCCGGCGGCCGATCCAGTCTTCGTTGGACACCACGTCGTAATGAAACTGCGCATCCACGCCCAGGATCTGGCGGATGGCCCAGTCGCGGTTCACCGCGTCAAAGCCAGTTTCTTCGGTGCGCAGGTAGTTGTGCACCAGCCAGCGGCGTTGCCCGTCAATCGCGTAGACGTTGCCGCTGCGCCGCGGGTTGACCGAGAACGTGGCCCAGGCCGGCTTGACGGCAATGTGTTTGAGCAAATCCGGCGCGTCGATCAGCGTGGACTGCACGCGTGCCACCGTGTCCACGCCGGTGAAGGTGGCGCCAATGGCCTTGCGCACCATGGAACGCCCGCCGTCGCAGCCCACCACATAGTCGCAGCGGATGCGCAGCGGCTGCCCGCCGTCCAGGTCGTTGGCCCAGGCGGTCACGCCGGTGTCGTCCTGTTCGTAGTGCGTGACCTGGGTGCGGCAGATGATGCGCAGCTGGGCCATGCTTTCAGCGTGTGCAAACAGGATGGGCTCGATGTAGATCTGGTTGATGCGGTGCGGCGGCTCGGGCGTGGGCCAGCCGGTGTCGGGGCCCTGCACGGATTTGTCGCGCCGCTCGGCACGCGACGGGATGCGGATGCGCGACAGCTCGGTGCCGGTAAAGCTGGTGCGGTAGGCCACGTCGTGCGGGTAGTCGTGCGGCAGGCCGTTGTCGCGCAGCGTGCCGGCCACACCCAGGCGGCGAAACACCTCCATCGAGCGTGCCGAGATGTGGTTGCACTTGACGGGCGGCGCTTCGCCGCGGTGGCGCAGCTCGGCCACCAGCACCTGGATGCCGCGTTGGGCCAGGTCCATGGCCAGGGTCAGGCCCACGGGCCCGCCGCCGATGATCAGCACCTGGGTCGTGATGTCTTTGGTCATGGGCTCAGCCTGCATGGGTTTGCGCCAGGCCTGCGATGTCTTCGCAGAACACCAGGTCTTCTTCGCCATCGGGCATGCGTGCTTTCAGCCAGATGCCGTCGCCGATGTTTTCCACCACCTCGGCAGTACCGCCGCTTTTCAGCCGGACCACCTGCCCGGGTTCTATGGCCAACAGGTTCAACATGCTCTAACGCTCCTAGAAAAAAATCGACAGGTTCTTGGCCAGCAGTACGTTCTGGTGGATGCGGATCTCGCGCGCTGCCAGCTTCCAGCCGTCGGCTGTCTGGCGCATGCGGTCAAAGCGGTCGCCCACAAAGAAGTACTGCTCGTATTCGCAGCGGTTCTGGTAGATCAGGAAGCGGCTGGTCACGTCCACTTCCGCCTCGCCCTGGGCATTGGTCTGGATGGCCGTGAGCTGCACGTTGCTGACCAGGCGGCACACGCGCGACAGTGGCTCTTCGGCCCAGTGCACGCCGGTCTGTATCTGCTCGGCGCGTTTGCCCAGCGACCATTTGCCTTCGTTGAACCAGCTCATCTGCTCGTCGCGCCGGGTCAGCTCGCGCGTGGCGTGTTCGCCGAACTTCACGTTGTATTCCATGGGCATGAAGTAGCGCAGGTCGTCGGCCAGCGTGGCCAGCCATTCGGTGAAGCGGCGTTCGTCCAGCAGGTTGGCTTCGTCGTAGAGGAATTCCTCGATCTCGCGCTTGGTCTCGTAGTAGCGCGCGTCGCGTGCGATGCGGGGCGCGGCCGCGACAGGGGCAGTGGCTTCAATGGTTTCGGACATTCTTTGTTCTCCTGAATGGGTCTCAAGGCCGTGACGGCGCAGCGGGAATGGGCCCGCCCTGGTGCGCAAAGCAGCCCACGTCGATCACGGTGCCCGAGATCGTGGCGGCTTCATCCGACAAGAGGAAGGCCACGGCGTTGGCCAGGTCGCGGCCCGTGGCCGGGCGGCCGGCGGCGGTGCCCGGCGCGGGCCGGCGCGTGAAAGCATCCACATCACCGCCAAAGCGGCCCACGCTCATGCCCGACACAATGCCGCCGCCGCCGGGGATGGCCACGTTCACGCGCACATGGTCATGGAAATGGTCATAGGCCATGGCCATACTCAGCGCGACGATGGCGCCCTTGCTGGACGCATAGGCGGCCATGTTGGGCTTGCCGTAGCCTGCACCCGAGCCGATGTTCACGATGGACCCACCGCCGGCTTGGGCCATGTGCGGGATTACCGCGCGGCTCATCAGGTAGGTGCCCTTGACGTTCACGTCGAAGATCTTTTCAAACACAGGCTCTTCGGTCGTGAGCACCGTGCCCAGCGGGCCGATGGCGGCGTTGTTGACCAGGCCGTGGATGGCGCCAAAACGCGACACCGTGTGCGCCACCACGCGCTGCACGTCGGCGGCACTGGACACATCG
Source organism: Ramlibacter sp. 2FC (assembly GCA_943372515.1). GTDB lineage: Bacteria > Pseudomonadota > Gammaproteobacteria > Burkholderiales > Burkholderiaceae_C > RAM1. The sequence goes on from CALRYY010000015.1 coordinate 9,266, forward strand.
GCCTCCAGAATGTCGGCCTTGCAGCCGGCTTGCGCCAGCGCCTGCACCACGGAATCCAGCCCCTGGGCGGTGCTGGAGACCTGCGGCTGCGCCAGCCCGAATGCCACCACCTGGTGGCCCCGTCGCGCCAGCTCGACGGTGATGGACTGACCGAGGCCGAAGGTGCCACCCGTGACGATGATGACCGCCATGGTTTACTCGACGAAGCTCGCGGGCTGCCCGTCCTTGCGGCCCAGCAGCGTGTCCCAGTCGGCGCCGTTCATGTAGTCGCGCCAGCGGCGGTAAAACTGCCGCGGGTTTTCCTCGCTGACCTGCACGCTCACATTGCCGGCCACCGGGCCGCTGGTGGTGACCTTGCCCAGCGACTGCGTGTAGTTGAACGGGTAGCGCCGCGCGATCACGCCGCGGCTGCCGGCGGTGGCGTAGTTCCAGTTTTCCATGTCGTCCTGCTCGGTCATGCCCGCCGGGCCCGAATAGCGCATGTAGTAGATGCGCAGGAAATCCTTCACTTCCTGCGGTGCGTCGGCATCCACCAGGAAGAAGCGCCAGGCCTCGGTCGATTCGGGCCCGTGCGGGTGCCACACGCACAGGTTGCGCGGCTGGTTGCCGTGGAACGATACGTTGGGGTAGATGGTGCCCACAAAGGGGATCAGCCGCGCCTTTTCCTTGCCCAGCCGCTCCTGGCGTTTGGCGTGCGCCTCGCGAAAGTACTCGGCCACCACCGGGTTGTTCTGGTAGGTGTTCAAGAACTCCCAGTCCTCGGGCATCAGGGCGCTGTGCACGCCGTGGCCGGCAGGGAAGTTGGCCCACACGTGCTGGGCCTTTTCCATCTCGTTGTCGCGCCGGCCCTTCACGCCTGCTTCGGCGCTGGGGCCAATGCCGATCAGGTCCACCGAGCGGTGGCTCACGTTGTGGTACGTGTCACCCAGAAAGTTTTCGGCGGCAAATTTCCAGTTGCACGGGATGATCCACTTGTGCACGCCCACCAGCACTTCCGAGCCGCCCTCGCGGCCGTCGCGGCAGTCCAGTGCCAGGTCCAGGTGGATGCGCGCGTCACCCAGGTAGGTCATCAGGTCGGGCGCGTCCTGGTCCCAGCTGGCCCAGACGGTGCCCTTGTAGACCTCCATCTTCGGCGGCTCGATCAGCGACCATTCTTCCTTTTCCATGCAGCCCTCGTACAGCTGCTTGAACTGCGGCACGCCAAACAGCTTGCCGTCGGTGGTGTAGCTCCAGCTGTGGTACGGGCAGGTGAACAGCTGCGTGTTGCCGTGGTCGTACTGGCAGACCTTCATGCCGCGGTGGCGGCATGAGTTCAAAAACACATGGACCTTCTTCTTTTTGTCGCGCGCCAGGATCACCGATTCAGCGCCCATGCGCGAGGTAAAGAAGTCGCCCGGGTTGGGCACCTGGCTCTCGTGGCCCACAAACAGCCATGCGCGGGTGAAGACCTTTTCCAGCTCGTCCTGGTAGATGTCCTTGTCGGAAAAGATTTCGCGGCTGATCTTGCCTTCGCGCAGCTTGACCATCGCGTTGTAGCGGGATTCGGTGGTAATCGGGATCATGCTTTTTCTCTTCAGGGGTTGTTCAGGTGAATCGCTCGCACAGCACATCGGCGCGCGGCAGGCCGGCGGCTTCAGCGGCGCGGCGCCCGGCCTCCACCATGGGCGGCGGGCCGCACAGGTACACGCGGGTGGTCGGGTCCAGCCCCAGCTTGTGGATCAGGTCGGTGGGGTAGCCGGTGTGGCACCCGGCGCCGGCGTCCTGCTCCACGGCGATCTGCAGGTCCATGCCCGAAAGCTGCGCGCTCATGCGTTTGAGTTCGTCCATGGCAAACAGGTGGCCGGGCGTGCGCGCGCCAATCACAAAGGTCGTGCGTTGCGCACCTGGGTTGGTGGCCATGCTGCGCAGCATCGACAGAAACGGTGCCACGCCGGTGCCGCCTGCGACGAACAGGCGCGGGCGGTCCTCGTCGCGCAAAAAGAAAGTACCGTGGGGTGCACTCAGCTGCACGGCATCGCCCACTTTGGCGCCGGCCAGCCACTGCGAAAACGCGCCGCCGGGCACGCTGCGGATGAAAAACTCCAGCCGGTTCACGCCGGGCGCATTGGCCATGGAATACGAGCGCGACACATCTGTGCCCTCTGGCTGTATGCGTACGTACTGGCCGGGCTCGAACACCACGTCATCAGCCACCTGCACTTCCAGCCGCACGATTTCGCTGGCGACCTGTTCGATGGCCGTCACAGAAGCAGCCATGGGCGCGGGTTCCTCGCTTAGAGCCTCACTGGAGTCGTAGGGGAATTCGATCGCACAGGGCGTGTTGACCCTGCACACGCAGGGCAGCACGGCGCCGTCTGCGCGGTCGGCGTCGGGCAGCACGGCGCTGTCGTAATCGTCCATACCGACCGTGCCGGACACCAGCTGCGCCGTGCAGGTGCCGCACTGGCCGTTGGAGCAGTCGCTCAGCAGGTTCAGGCCGGCCGCAGCCGCCGCATCCATCAGCTTGCCGCCGCAGGGCACGGCCAGCCGTTGCGAAACGCCGTCGGCGAACAACAGGGTCACGGGAATGGTCGTGGACATGGCGCGTCTTCCTGAATCGTGCTCGAACATGTGTTTTGTCCATCTAATGGACTGACAATCCATTATACGGACAAACATTGATTCAGGTCAATGTGTCCGCGTGATGGACAATAGACGCATCAGGCAGGCAACCCACGGAGAAACTGGCATGACGGCAACCGCAGAAAAAACCGACAACGTACGTGCCGTGGGCCGCGCGCTGGAGATCCTCATGGCGTTTTCCGAGGACGCGCCCGAGCTGTCCGCGGGCGAGCTGCTCAAGCGGGTGGACCTGTCACGCCCCACGCTGTACCGGCTGCTCTACACGCTGGAAGAGCACGGCTTTCTGGTGTCGGTGGGCGAGCCCCAGCGCTTTCGCCTGGGCCCGGCGGTGGCGCGCCTGGCGCACGTGTGGAAGGGCTCGCTGGACCTGAAAGCACTGGCCGAGCCCGTGCTGCGCCGGCTGTGGGAAGAAACCCGCGAGACCGTGGCCATGTTTGTGCCCCAGGGCAACATGCGCCTGTGCGTGGCCGAGCTGCCCAGCCCCCAGCCCTTGACCTTCAAGCGCGGCGTGGGCTACACCGAGCGGGTGGTGCGCGGCGCCACGGGCCGGGTGATCCTGGCCTATTCCAGCGTGACCAGTGCCGAGCTGCAGACCTACCTGCAGGGTACCGACCTCAAGCTCAAGGAGCTGGAGGCCGAGCTGGCCGCCACCCGGGCGCGGGGCTATTCCACCAGCCACAGCGAGCTGATCCCCGGTGCGGTGGCGGTGGCCGTGCCGATCTTTGACCAGGCCGGTGCGGTGGCCGGCTCGATCGGGGTTTACGGCCCCGAGGTGCGCATGGGTTCGGCCCAGGTCAGGGAGTTTGCGCAGCTGCTGGCCCGTGAAGGCGCGCGGTTGTCCGGCGCCCTGGGTTTTGAGGGGGTTATGCCGGGCCAGCCGTTGCAATAGCACCCGTTGTGTCCACCTGTCGGACAAGATGTACCAGAATTTGACTTCGATCAAGAAAGCTTCATAAAATGGACTGAGTATCCGTTGCATGGACATGCGCGGATTGAATCGGCCCTATAAATTCTGGAGACATCCATGTCCAAGCCTTTCAGTGGCGCGCGCCGCCGGTCCCTTCACACCATTGCGGCCTGCGCCGCCGCAGCCTGTGCAGCGTTTGGCCCCTCTGCCGCCTTCGCCCAGGCTTACCCCGACCGCCCGGTGAAGATCGTCGTAGGCTTTGCGCCCGGCGGCACCAACGACATCCTGGCGCGCCTCATCGGCATGAAGCTGCAGGACAAGCTCAAGCAGAGCTTTGTGGTGGAGAACAAGCCCGGTGCCAATTCAGCGATCGGCAACGACTTTGTGGCCAAGGCCAAGGGCGACGGCTACACGCTGCTGGTGTCGTCCAGCGGCGGCCTGACCACCAATCCGGTGCTGATGAAGAGCCTGCCCTACGACCCGGCCAAGGACTTTGAGCCCATCGCGCTGCTGGGTTCGTTCCCGCTGGTGGTGACGGTACCCGCCACACTGCCGGTGAAGAACTTCGCCGAGCTGGTGCAGTACGCCAAAACCTCCAAGGACGGCAAGCTGGACCACGGCACGCCCACCACTTCGTTCGTGCTGGTGGCCGAGACGCTGACGGCCGCCGCCGGCGTGAAGTTCAACCACATCCTTTACCGCGGCTCGGGCCCCGTGGTGACCGGTTTGCTGGGCGGCGAAATCCAGGTGGGCGTGCTGGACAGCCCCGCCGTGATCCAGCAGGTCAAAGGCGGCAAGCTGCGGGCGCTGGCGGTCACCACCGGCAAGCGTTCGGCCGCGCTGCCTGATGTGCCGACCGTGGCCGAATCGGGGTTTGCCGGCTATGACATCCCGATCTGGACGGCGCTGATGGCGCCCAAGGGCACGCCCGAGCCGGTGCTGGCGCGCCTGCGCACCGCCGTCGCGGACATCCTCAAGGACAAGGATACGGTCGACAAGATGCATGCGCTGGGCCTGGACCCGGGCGACGCCGACTCTGCCGCCCTGGGCAGGCGCATCACGGCTGACATCACCCGCTGGACCGAGGTGGCCCGCGCGGCCAACATCAAACCCGAATAAGCAACGCCCCCCCGAAGGAGACAGACATGAACAAGTCGCTTGCCCGGCTGGGCATTGCCGTTGCCGCTGCATTGACAGTGGCCGGCGCTGCTGCCCAGGGCTTTCCCAACAAGCCGCTCACGCTGGTCGTGCCGTTCGCGCCCGGCGCTTCGGCCGACGGCATTGCCCGCATCGTGGGGCGTGAACTGTCCCAGGTGCTGGGCCAGCCCGTGGTGGTGGACAACAAGCCCGGCGCGGGTGGTGCGCTGGGCTTGATGATGGTGGCCAAAGCCCCCGCCGACGGCTACACGCTGGGCCTGGGCGCCACCGGCGCCATCGCGGTCAACCCGCACCTGCCCGACGCACCGCCGCTCAAGCCGCAGCAGGACCTGATGCCGCTGGGCAAGCTGGCCGACATCCCGCTGGTGTTCGTGACCTCCGCCACCAGCGGCTATGGCAACCTGCAGGCCTTCATCAAGGCGTCGCGCAAGACCGCCGGCGGCGGCCTGTCGTATGCCAACGCGGGCCAGTACACGGCCCAGCACCTGTCGGGCGAACTGCTGGCCCACATGGCCGGCGTGCCCATGGTGGCCGTGCCCTACCGCGGCAGCGGCCCGGCCGTGACCGACCTGCTGGGCGGCCTGGTGCCCGCAGCCATGGTGGATCTGACGTCGGCCTACCCGCACATCAAGGCCGGCAAGCTCGTGTCGCTGGGCATCACCAATGCCACGCGCAGCAAGGTCGCACCCGAGCTGCCCACCATCGCCGAAGAAGGCGTCAAGGGCTACGCCGCACCGGCCTGGATGGGTCTGTTCCTGCCTGCAAAAACACCGGCAGATGTGCGCGCACGCCTGTCGGGCGCCATGCAAAAGGCCATGGCCAACCCGGCGGTGCAAAGCCAGATCCAGGCGCTGGCGGCCGAGCCCGCCTACCTGGACGGCCCGGCCTTTGGCAACTTCATTGCGGTTGAATCGAAGAAGTGGGCCGACGTGATCGCCCGCATCCCCAAGCCCGCGAAGTGAGCTGACGTCTGGCGCATCAAACGCCTTGTGACTGACCGATCCGCACAAAGACCTGGCCTGGGCCGCTGCCCAGCGCGGCCACCAGGTAGTCGATGAACACACGCACCTTCAGCGGCATGTGCCGGTTGGCCGGATAGATCAGCGAGAACGGCCGTGAGCGCCCCGCATAGGGCTGCAGCAGCTCCACCAGCGTGCCGCGTTCCAGGTCGTCCTGCACGATGAACCGGTAGGTCTGCAGCAGGCCTGCGCCGGCGCGCGCCAGCGTGACCCCACCCAGCAGATCCTCCGAACAGGTGCAGCCCCCATCGGTGGTCACGTCCATGTCCTGCCCGTCCTGGCGAAAGGCCCAGGGCACGCGCTGGCCGGTGCTGGGCAGCACGAACTGGATGCACTCGTGGTGCGCCAGGTCGTCCAGCGTGGCGGGCGGCCCGGCCTGCGCCAGGTAGCCGGGCGCGGCCACCACGACCAGGGGCGCGTCCATCAGCTTGCGTGCGACCAGGCCCGAGTCGGGTTGCGCCCGTGCGCGCAGGGCCAGGTCAAAACCGTCGGCGGTGAAATCAATGTTGCGGTTGCTCAATTGCACTTCGACGCGCACCTGCGGGTACAGGCGGCGAAAGGCCGGCAACAGGTCGAGCACGCCGTGGTGACCCAGTGTGGTGGGCACGCTGATGCGCAGCACGCCTGCGGGCGCGGCCTGGCGGCCTGTCAGCTCGCGCTCGGCCTCCACCAGCTGGTTGAGCGCCTGTTTGCAGTGGGCCAGGTAGGCCCGCCCGCCCTCGGTCAGGCGGATGCGGCGCGTGGTGCGCACAAACAGGCGCACCTGCAACCGATCTTCCAGGCGCCCTATCGCCCGGCTGACCGCGGCGGGCGTGAGGCCGGCCTGGGCGGCGGCGGCGGTAAAGCTGGCCAGCTCGGCCGCCAGGCAGAAAAGCTCGATGCTGCCGAGCATCACCGGGTCAAATTGCCGGGTCATAAGTTACCTCATGTAATGAATGAAGTGAAGCTCGGGCAGTTTATCTGCTTGCATGGAATCAATAACCTTGGGCCCTTGATGAACAACCCAGGACCCAGGGAATGACTTCTCCAATCAGCATCGTGTTTCACAGTGGCTACGGCCACACGGCCAAAGTGGCGCAGGCAGTGGCCCAAGGCAGCGGCGCCACCCTGCTGGCCATCGACGACCAGGGTGAACTGTCGCGCGAGGGCTGGGACAGCCTGGCGGCGGCGCGCGCCATCGTGTTCGGCTCGCCCACCTACATGGGCAGCGTCAGCTGGCAGTTCAAGAAATTCATGGACGCGAGCTCCGCCGTCTGGGCCCGCCAGGGCTGGAAGGACAAGCTCGCCGCGGGCTTTACCAACAGTGCCGGCATCAACGGCGACAAGCTGGCCACCCTGCATACGCTGTTTACGCTGTCGCAGCAGCACGCCATGCTGTGGGTCAGCACGGGCCTGATGCCCAGCAACGCCAAGGCGTCGGTGCGCGGCGACATCAACTACCTGGCGTCGTTCGCAGGCCTGATGACGGCCACGCCGGCCGACGCGACGCCCGACGAGATGATCGCAGGCGATCTGGAGACGGCGCGGCTGTTTGGCCAGCGCATCGCCGAAGCCGTGCGGCGCCTGGGCTGAAGGGGCTCGCCATGCCTTACGTCAACATCAAGGTCACGCGCGAGGGCGTGACGCGCGAGCAGAAGGCGCAGCTGATCGCCGGGGTGACCGAGCTGCTGGTGCGGGTGCTGCAAAAGAACCCGGCGACCACGCATGTGGTCATTGATGAAGTGGACCTGGACAACTGGGGCCTGGGCGGGCTGACGGTGACCGAGTTTCGCAAGGCCAGGCCATGAGCGCCGGGGCCGACTTCAGCGGCGTGACCGCCGCGCTGGACGAGTACTTTGCCGGGCTGCGCCACAGCGACACCACGCGCCTGAAGCGCGTGTTCCACCCCGAGGCGCATTACTTCTGCGCCACCGGCGGCACCTGGCTGCATCTGGACATGGCGCAGTACTTTCCCGTCGTGGACCAGCGGCCGTCGCCAGCCAGCCAGGGGCACCCCTCCACGGACCGCATCCTGTCGATCGAATTTGCAGGCCCGGTGACGGCGTTTGCCAAGGTGGAATGCTCCATTCCGCCCAAATTCTTCACGGACTTTCTGGTGCTGCTCAAGCTGGACGGTCGCTGGCAGATTGTCAGCAAGGTCTTTCACTACGAGACCCGCCATGCATGAGGACAATGCGCTGTGCCAGATGTTGGGCGTGCTCCTGCCGCTGCTGCTGGCGCCTATGGCAGGCGTGGGCGGCGGCCGGCTGGCGGCAGCCGTGAGCCTGGCGGGCGGCCTGGGTCTGGTCGGCGGTGGCTACGGCGACGCGACATGGCTGGCCACGCAGCTGCGCCTGTGCCGCGACGGGATATTTGGCGTGGGCTTCATCACCTGGGCACTGCAGCGCCAGAGCGCGCTGGTGCAGCAGGCGCTGGACGCCGGGGCCCGGGCGGTGCTGCTGTCCTTTGGACCGATGGGCGGCTTTGCGCAGCAGGTGCGCCGGTCGGGCGCCGTGCTCATTGCGCAGGTGCAGACCGTGGCGCAGGCGCGCATCGCGGCGCAGGAAGGCGCACAGGTCATCGTGGCGCAAGGCGGCGAGGGTGGTGGGCACAGCGGTGTGCGTGGAACCATGGCGCTGGTACCTGCCGTGGTGGACGCGGTGCAAGCGTTTGGCGTGCCGGTGGTCGCCGCAGGCGGCATTGCCGACCACCGGGGCTTTGGCGCAGCCCGTGCGCTGGGGGCGGCGGGCGTGATGTGCGGCACCGCCTTTTATGCCGCGCAGGAGTCGCTGGCCGACCCCAAAGCCAAGCAGCTGCTGGTCCAGGCCAGCGGCGACCGCACCGTCAAGGGTGATTGGTTCGACCTGGCGCGCGGCCTGGACTGGCCCGGCGGACCCTGGGGCCTGCGCACGCTGGGCAATGCCTTCAGCGACCGCTGGCAGGGGCAAGGTGATGAATTGCGGCGGTCACTGCCGGCCGTCCGGCAACAGTACAGCGCCGCGCGCGAGCGCGGTGACTTCGACATCGCGGCCGTGATTGCCGGCGAGGCCGCCGACCTGGTCAGGGCGGTGCTTCCCGCGCGGCAGATCGTGCGCCAGATTGTTCCTGAGGCTGATCGCAGCCCTGAGCGGTGGCTTCCAGCCTCGCCCAGTCCAGCACCCGCAGCCGCCCGCGCTGGTAATCCACCAGGCGAGCTGCCCGCAGCTGGGCCGCGGCCAGCGTCACGCTGACGCGGCGCACCCCGAGCATGGCGGCCAGGTGTTCATGCGTGAGCCGAAGGTCGCTGACGTTGCCTTGCTGCGCGCTCAGAAGAATCCAGCCGGCCAGCCGTGACTTGACGTCATGGCTTTGAGCGCGCGCTGCCAGTGACGCGACCTGCTCACTGGCGGTCCAGAGGTGGCGCGAAAACGCCAGCAGCACGGCGCTGCGGCGCTGCGCCAGGCGGTGCATGGCCGCGCTGTCGGCACGCCAGGCGCTGCCGCCGGTTTGCACCAGCCAGGTGAAGTTGCCCGCGCCCAGGCCCAGGGCGAGTTGCAGGCTTGCAGCGCCGTCGCGGCCCACCAAAGCCAGCGCCAGGCTGGCGCCATGGCTGCCTTGCACGACGCAGGCCACGGTGGCGCCCGCCAGGAAGTAAACATGGTTGCCCGGCTCGCCGGGGCGGGACAGTACGGTACCCGCCTGAAGTTCCACAGGCTCGCAGCGCTTTTGCAGCAGGGCACGGTCGGCCGCACCCAAACCAGCCACGAGGCCGTTGTCCGACAAATCCAAAAGGGACCCCTGTTGCGGTGATGTTCGCGACGCTGGAACCAGAGCCCCTGACGGGTTCAGTGTACGTTGGGAACAGGGCTTGCGGGCATCAATGGACACGTCTGTTCGGTGGCGAACAGAGTGGGCGCTGACGCTGCAGATCGGCAGTGGCCCTGAGTCAGCCGTTCATGCCAGCGCCTTTGCCGCTGCCCCCAGCACGCTGCGCGTGAGCGCGTCCAGCGCGGGCACCGGCAGCCGGGCTGACTGCCAGTACAGCGGCACATCGAGCACGCGCCCCGGGATCAGCTCCACCAGCCGGCCCGCATCCAGGTGAGGCTGCACCAGCGCCAGCGGGTTCATGCCCCAGCCGATGCCGGCCAGCGCTGCATCCACAAACGCCTGCGACGACGGCAGCCGGTGGGTGGGCATGGCCAGGTCGCGCCGCGACAGGCGGCGCACCCAGCGCTCCTGCAGCCGGTCCTTGCGGTTGAACAGCACGCTGGGCGCCAGCGCCAGCGTGTCGGCTGATACGCCTGGTGCAAACCACCGCTGCATGAAACGCGGGCTGGCCGTGGCCACATAGCGCAGCGCTCCCAGGCGCTGGCTGCGGCAACCCTGCACGGCCGTGGCCAGTGAGGTGACGGCGCCCAGCACATGGCCGCGGCGCAGCCACTCGGCTGTGTGGTCCTGGTCGTCGATCACCACGTCCAGCAGGGCGGGGTGCCGGGCACAGAAATCCGCCATGGCGTCCATGAACCAGGTGCCCAGGCTGTCGGCATTGACCGCCACGCGCAGCGTGGGGGCGGCGGCGCCCGCATCGCCCTGGGCCAGCGCGGGCAGGTCGCGGCGCAGGTCATCTTCCAGCAGCGCGGACAGCTCATGGTGGCGGCACAGTCGCGCGCCCGCGTCGGTGGGCGTGCAGGGCTGGCCGCGCACGATCAGCACGGCGCCCAGGCGTTCTTCCAGCAGCTTGATGCGCTGCGACACGGCCGATGGCGTGACGGCCAGCGTGCGCGCGGCGCGCTCAAAGCTGCCTTCGCGGGCCACGGCCGCCACGGCAGCCACCAGGGACGGGTCAAGCATGGATACTTAGCTGTGCTGTTTCAGGATTAGCAAGTTTAAGTTCACACAACACGGGTGGGTGACCACAATCCGGTGCCATGACCTACCCGGACTTCTTCACCGCCTTTGCCCAGGGCCTGTTCATGAGCGCGTCGCTGATCATCGCCATCGGCGCGCAGAACACCTTTGTCTTGCGCCAGGGGCTGCGGCGCGAGCATGTGCCGCTGGTGGTGGGGCTGTGCGCCGTGATGGATGCCTTGCTGATCGCTGCCGGTGTCAGCGGCGTGGCGGCGGCGCTGGGGCGCCATCAGGGGGCGCTGGACGCGCTGGCGCTGGGCGGTGCGGCATTTCTTGCAGCCTATGGCGTGGGCGCCCTGCGGCGGGCACTGGCACCGCCAGCGTTGCTGGCCGTTGCGAACGGCCCCGCGCAGCCCGCGCGCGCTGTGCTGGGGCAGGCACTGGCCATCACCCTGCTGAACCCGCATGTGTACCTGGACACGGTGCTGCTGCTGGGTGCGGCCGGGGCGCAATACCCGGGCGCACTGCAGCCGGCTTTTGTGCTGGGCGGCGCGCTGGCCAGCGCGATGTGGTTCATGGCACTGGGCTTTGGGGCACGCATGCTGGCGCCGCTATTCGCGCGGCCACAGTCGTGGCGCGTGCTGGAGGCGCTGGTGGCCATCACGATGTTTGCGCTGGCCGGCTTGCTGGCGAGCGCGCCGCTGGCGCGTCTGCTTTGAGCCGCCCTCAGTCGCCGCCTTCAACCGCCGGCTTCAAGGCGGCGGCGCTTGGCGCGCGCACGGATGTTGAGCGCTTCCACGGCCAGCGAAAACGCCATGGCGGCGTAGATGTAGCCCTTGGGCACATGCACGTCAAACGCCTCGGCGGTCAGCGCCATGCCCACCATGATGAGGAAGGCCAGCGCCAATACCTTGACTGAAGGGTGGCGGTCCACGAATTCGCCGATGGGCTTGGCCGCCACCAGCATCACACCCACCGATGTGACAACGGCTGCAACCATGACGCCAATTTCATCCACCATGCCCACGGCAGTGATGACCGAGTCCAGCGAGAACACGATGTCGATCACCGCGATCTGGCCGATGATCCCCCAGAACAGCCGGTTGCCCGCCGCCTTCAGCGCCGCGGCATCGGGCTGGGCACCGGGCTGGCCTTCACCCGTGGCCTCGACCTCGACAAAGATCTCGTGCGACGCCTTCCACAGCAGGAACAGGCCGCCGAGCAGCAGCACCAGGTCGCGCCCGCTGATGCCCTGGCCCGCGACGTTGAACAGGTCGTCCGTCAGGCCCATGACCCAGCTGAGCGAGAACAGCAGCAGCAGGCGCGACACCATGGCAAAGCCCAGGCCCAGGCGGCGCGCCTTGTCACGCAGCTCGGGCGGCAGCCGGCCGACCAGGATGGAGATGAAAATGATGTTGTCGATGCCCAGAACGATTTCCAGGGCGGTCAACATCGCAAAAGCGATCCAGATATTGGGGTCGAGCAGGATGTCCATGGCCGTAGGTTACTCCGGCTTGGGTTCAACCCCGCGGCGGAATCTCCAGCCCGCGCGCCACGGCCGGCCGCGCTACAAAGGCCGCCAGCACGCGCTGCACGTTGGTAAAGCTGTCAAAACCCACCAGGTCGCCCGCGCCGTAAAAGCCCACCAGGTTGCGCACCCATGGAAAGATGGCGATGTCGGCGATCGTGTATTCGCGCCCCATGACCCAGTCGCGCCCGGCCAGGCGCTGGTCCAGCACGGCCAGCAGGCGTCTGGATTCGGCCACATAACGGTCGCGCGGGCGTTTGTCTTCATAGTCCTTGCCGGCGAACTTATGGAAAAAGCCGAGCTGGCCGAACATGGGGCCGATGCCGCCCATCTGGAACATGACCCATTGCAGCGTTTCGTATTTGCCGGCCACGTCCTTGGGCATGAAGCGGCCTGACTTGTCGGCCAGGTACACCAGGATGGCGCCCGATTCAAACAGCGCCAGCGGTTGGCCGCCCGGGCCGTTGGGGTCCAGGATGGCGGGGATCTTGTTGTTGGGGTTGAGCGACAGGAACTCCGGCGACATCTGGTCGTTGGTGTCAAAGCGCACCAGGTGTGGCTCGTACGGCAGGCCGGTTTCCTCCAGCAGGATGGACGCCTTCACGCCGTTGGGCGTGGGCAGGGAATACAGCTGGATGCGCTCGGGGTGGCGGGCGGGCCACTTCCGGGTGATGGGGAAAGCAGTCAGGTCGGTCATGGGGGCACTATAGACAGCCTGCAAAAACCGTGTGAATTCCGCACAGCTATTGCCGGGCGGCACCGGGGATACTGGCTGCCGGTCCAGCCCCAGGGAGTTTTGCCATGCCACTTGCCGCCATTGTCCAGAGCGCCCCCGCAGGCGCGCCGGGGTTTGACAGCGACACCGTCATCAGTGCCGCCACGGCCCAGCAGTTGTATGCCGATGGCTACCGCTTTTGCGTGCGGTACCTGTCGCTGGGCGCGCAGCAGTCCACGTCTGACCTGACCACCGCCGAGGCCACGGGGATCCTGGCGTCAGGCCTGGCACTGATGCCCGTGCAGCATGTGCGCTACCCCGGCTGGATGCCTACGGCAGCCCTGGGGCAGCAGGACGGCACCAACGCCGCCAGCCATGCCAGTGCCATCGGCTTTGCGTCCGGCGTCAATGTGTGGTGCGACCTGGAAGGTGTGGGCGCATCGGCTGCCGCCACCGACGTGGCGGCCTACTGCAACGCCTGGTACGCCGCCGTGGCGGCGGCGGGCTTTGCGCCCGGCCTGTATGTGGGCGCCAACGCGGTCCTGGATGGGCAGCAGCTCTATGCCGATCTTCAGTTCCAGCATTACTGGAAGTCCGAAAGCAACGTGCCCATGGTGGCGGTGCGCGGCTACCAGATGGTTCAAAGCCCGGCCCCCGCGCCTGTGGAAGGCGTGTCCATTGACCGTGACGTGACCCAGACCGACAACCTGGGCGGTCAGGTCCTGTGGCTGGTCAACCCCGCGCCGCAGTTGTAAGGCCCCCGGACAACCGCGCGATCAGGGCCATGGCGGCTGCGGGTGCCTTTTCCTTGGCCCCGCTGATGAAGAACATGAACACATCGCGGGGCTTGGCCTTCTTGACGGCGGCGGCGACACGCGGCACGTCATCCGGCTCGCCGCCTTTCGCCCATTCAGCCGCCGTTTCGGCCCAGCGGGCAATGGCCTTGGGCGGGTAGCCGGTCTTGTATGTCGATTCGGTGCGCATCAGCCGCGCATAGACAAACGGGCCGGTCAGGTCGGCGAAGCTGGGGTAATCGTCACTGTCGGTGAAAACCGTGGCGCACTGGTACTTTCTTGCAAGAGCCAGGTATTCGGGCGTCATGAAGCTCGCATGCCGCACGTCCAGCGCGTGGCGCAGCTTCACGCCGCCGGCCTTGCCGGGCAGCAGCTGCAAGAAGGCCTCGAAGTCATCCGCATCAAACGCCTTCGTCGGCATGAACTGCCAGACGATGGGGCCCAGCTTGGCGCCCAGCTCGCTCATGCCGCTGTCCATGAAGCGCTGGATCGACGGCCCGGCGTCGGCCAGTACCTTGCGGTTGGTGGCAAAGCGGTTGGCCTTGAGGCTGAAGACAAAGTGGTCCGGCGTCTCGTCGCGCCATTTGGCAAAGGTGGGCGGCTTGAAGGTGCTGTAGTACGTCCCGTTTACTTCAATGGCAGTGAGCTGGCGGCTGGCATAGCCCAGCTCCTTGCTGTGCGCCAGGCCTGCGGGGTAGAAGTTGTTGCGCCAGGGTTCGTACGTCCAGCCGCCGATGCCTGCACGGATGCGGGTTTGTGCTGCCATGAGCTGTCTCCTCGGGAATTCCTCAGGTAATGGCTCACTCTAGCGCGCCGGGCGCCGGCGGCGTAGAGTGTCGGATTGCCCTGCTGACACAACCAGGAAACCCATGAACGCACCCCTTCACCGCGAAATGCCCGGCGGCACGCTCGACGCCGCCGCCGCCCTGTCCCACGCCACAAGCCAGTGGGACAGCGACATCGTCAGGCAACTCACCGACTACATCCAGATACCCGCCAAGTCCCCCGGCTTTGACAAGGACTGGGCCGCCAACGGCTACATCGAGACCGTGCTGCGCAACGCCGCGCAGTGGGTGGAGGCACAAAAGGTCGAAGGCCTCACGCTGGAAATCATTCGCCTGCCCGGACGCACGCCGGTGCTTTTCTTTGACATCCCGGCCACCAGGGCCGAGAGTGCCCAGACCGTGCTGATGTACGGTCACATGGACAAGCAGCCCGAATTCACCGGCTGGCGCAACGACCTGGGCCCGTGGACGCCCAAGTACGAAGACGGCAAGCTCTTTGGCCGCGGCGGCGCCGACGACGGCTACGCGGTGTACGCCAGCATCGCTGCCGTGCAGGCCCTGAAGGCGCAAAAGGTGGCACACCCGCGCATCGTGGGCATTGTGGAAACCTGCGAAGAATCCGGCAGCTACGACCTGCTGCCCTACATTGACGCGCTGCGCCCCCGTCTGGGCGAGGTGGCGCTGGTGATCTGCCTGGACAGCGGCGCGGGCAATTACGACCAGCTGTGGCTCACCACCAGCCTGCGCGGCATGGCCAGCGGCACGCTGAAGGTGGAGGTGCTGACCGAAGGCGTGCATTCGGGCGACGCCTCGGGCCTGGTGCCCAGCAGCTTTCGCATCATGCGCCAGGTGCTGGACCGCCTGGAAGACAGCGCCACCGGCCGCCTGCTGCCCGCGAGCTTTCATTGCGAAGTGCCGGCCGAACGGCTGGCGCAAGCCAAAGCCACGGCCGCCATCCTGGGCGACGAGGTGTACAAGCGCTTTCCGTGGGCGCACTACGACTGCGGCGGCTCCACATCCTTTGCGCTGCCCACCACCACCGACCCGGTGCAGGCGCTGCTCAACCGCACCTGGACGCCCACACTGAGCGTCACGGGCGCCGAGGGCTTTCCGGCCCTGAAGGACGCGGGCAATGTGCTGCGCCCCTACACCGCATTCAAGCTCAGCCTGCGCCTGCCGCCTCTGGTGGACGCGGCCAGCGCCGTGGCGCAGATGAAAGCCCTGCTCGAAGACAACGCGCCCTACCAGGCCCGCGTCACCTTTGAAAGCAACGGCGGCGCCACCGGCTGGAACGCACCCGGCACCGCGCCGTGGTTCGAGCAGGCGCTGAACGCGGCCAGCCAGGCGCACTTTGGCTCAGGCGTGGGCTACATCGGCCAGGGCGGCACCATCCCGCTCATGAACATGCTCAGCGAAGGCTTCCCCAAGGCACAGATGATGGTCTGCGGCGTACTGGGCCCCAAGAGCAATGCCCACGGACCCAATGAGTTTTTGCATGTGCCGTATGCCAAGAAGCTGACGGCGGCGGTGGCGCAAGTCATTGCGTCCTTGCCTGCATGAGGGCTGGCAGCGCATTGACATGACCGACTCCATCCTGTCCACCTTCACCGCCAGCGACGGCGACAACATCGCGCTGCAGGAATGGCCGCTGCCCGACGGCGTGCCGCTGCGCGGCGCGGTGGTGCTGGTGCATGGCCTGGGCGAGCATGCGGGCCGCTACGATCATGTGGCACGGCGCCTGAACAGCTGGGGCTTTGCGGTGCGCGGCTACGACCAGTACGGTCACGGTGAATCAGGCGGCCCGCGCGGCGGCCTGCCGGATGACGACCGGTTGCTGGTGGACCTGGCCGATGTGGTGGACGCCACGCGCATCCGCCTGCCCGACGGCGTGCCGCTGATCCTGCTGGGCCACAGCATGGGCGGGCTGGTGGCGGGGCGCTTTGTGGCGCTCAAGCGCCGGCCGGTGGATGCGCTGGTGATGTCGTCACCCGCGCTGGACCCGGGCTTGAGCGCCGTGCAAAAGCTGCTGCTGGCCATCGTGCCCAAAATCGCGCCCAACCTGCGCGTGGGCAACGGGTTGAACGACAGCTACATCTCGCACGACCCGGCCACCGTGGCCGCCTACCGCGCCGACCCGCTGGTGCACGACCGCATCTCGGGCCGGCTGGCGAAGTTCATTGCCGACGGCGGCCCCGCCACCGTGGCCCGCGCCGCGCAATGGACGGTGCCCACGCTGCTGATGTACGCAGGCGGCGACCGGCTGATCAACCCCGCAGGCGCGCGCGCCTTTGCGGCGGCTGCGCCCAAGGCAGTGGTCACGTCCCATTGCTTCCCGGAGCATTACCACGAGCTCTTCAACGAGCTGGAGCGTGAGCCCGTGTTTGTGATGCTTGAAAGCTGGCTGGACGCGAGGTTCCCGGCCTAGGACCCGTGGGCGTTACTTCTGCTGCAGCAACCCACCCAGCATCCCCATCAGGTCCCCCGCATCGCCCAGACCGTTTTCAGGCGCCACACCCTGGGGCGTGAGTTGGTCCACCAGCCCCGGCAGCAAATCGGCCAGCTGGCCAGAGGCCTGGGCCGGGTCCACGCCCAGCTGCCCGGCCAGCTTGCCCAGCAGGTCGCTGCCCAGCACCTCCTTGAGCTGGTCGGCGCTCACAGGCAGGTTGTCGCCCTTGGCGATCCACGAGCCCACCACCTCGCCCAACCCGGCTTCATTGAATTTTTCCACCAGGCCACGCAGACCGCCGCCGGCACCGTCGTTGGCCAGCAGCTCACCCAGCACGCCGGTGATGCCACCTTGTTGCTGCACCTGGCCCATCACGGCCCCCATCACTGAATCAAGCAAGCCCATACCGTCGTCCTTTCAAATGGTGGCCCGATTCTGGTTGCGCTTCGTGACAACGGCAAGCCACAGCAGGGCGGCGGCCGTGAGCAGCACCACAGGCAGCGAGCCCCAGTTGAGCAGCGTCCAGCCCCGGGTGGTGACCAGCACGCCAGAGGCAAACGAGCTGAGCGCGAGGGTTGCGAACACAAAGAAATTCAGGGTGCCCTGGGCGCGGTCTTTTTCCTCGGGCGTGTAGGCAGAAAGGGACAGGGTGGTGCTGCCGGTGAACACAAAGTTCCAGCCCACGCCCAGCAGGAACAGGGCAATCAAAAACTGGTGCAGGTCCACGCCCGACAGCGCCACCGCGATGCAGCCCAGGTACAGCGCAATGCCCACCCCCATGATGGGCAGCGCGCCAAAGCGCTTGATCAGGTGGCCGGTGAAAAAGCCGGGCGCAAACATGCCGATCACATGCCACTCCAGCACCAGCGCTGCGTCGGAAAACGGCAGGCCGCACATCTGCATGGCAATGGGCGTGGCCGCCATCAGCAGGTTCATGATGCCAAAGCTCAGGGCGCCCGTGGCCGCGGCGACAATGAACACCGGCTGGCGCATGATTTCGCCCAGCGGGCGGCCCTGCTGCCCGGCCTTTTTGGCGGGCAGCGGCGGGAACGTGATGAACGCCAGCGCCAGCATGCCCAGCAGCGCCACGCCGGCCAGCGCGATGTAGGCGCCGGCAAACGGCACCTCGAACAGGTTGCGCGTGCGCGCCGCCAGGTTGGGGCCCAGCACCGCGCCCAGCAGGCCGCCGGCCATCACCAGCGACACGGCCTTTTCATGGGCAGTCTTGCCCGCCAGCTCGGCGGCGGCAAAGCGATACAGCCCCGCATTGGCGTTGTAGTAACCCGCGATCACCGTGGCCGCGCACAGCAGCCAGAAGTTTTTGCTGACGGCCGCGTAGGCGCACAGCAGCGCCGACAGAAATGCCACCACCAGCCCCAGCTGGAAAGAGGCCTTGCGCCCGTAGCGCGACTGCGTGCGCGCCACCACACCGGTGGACAGCGCACCGCCCACCACATAGCCCATGACCGGCAGCGTGGCCATCCAGCCCAGGGGCGCCAGCGCCAGGCCGACCAGGCCGTTGATGGCGATGAAGGTTACGTTGTTGGTGAGGAAGAGGCCCTGGCAGAGCGCCAGCAAGCCGAGGTTCTTGTTCATCGACCCAGTGTAAGTGCGCCCAGCACGGCCAGCGGCGCCGTCTCTGATCGCAAAACACGAGGGCCGAGGTTCACAGGCACGAAGCCTGCAGCCAGCGCGGCCTGTTCTTCAGCCGGGCTCAGGCCGCCTTCGGGGCCGGACAGCAGCGTGACCGGGCCGTGATTGGGGGCGGCCTGTGAAAGGGGTTGGGCGCCGGGCTGCAATGACAGCACCATGCGCGCGCCCTGCGCTTGTCCAAGGGCAAGCCACTCGTGCAACCCCAGTGCCTCATGCACCACTGGCACACGGTTGCGCCCGCACTGCTCGCAGGCGGCCACGGCAATGCCCTGCCAGTGGGCGCGTTTCTTCTCGGCCCGCTCGCCCTTGAGCTTGAGCACGCTGCGCTCGGCGACCACAGGCTGGATGCTGGCCACACCCAGCTCGGTGGCTTTTTCCACCAGCCAGTCCATGCGTTCGTTGGCGGGCATGCCCACCAGCAGGTGCACGGCGCGTGGGGCTTCGCGCTCGATGGCATGGTGGGCGCCGACTTGCACTTGCACATGGCTGCGGCCCATCTGCTGGACCGTGGCGTCGTATTCACCGCCGTTGCCGTTGAACAGCGTCACCACCGCACCCGGTTGCAGCCGCAGCACCTGCACATGGCGCGCGGCGTTGGCCGGCAGCTCGATGCTGTCGCCTGTCGTCAGTGGCAGGGGGCAGTGAAAGCGCGGCATCACATCCGGCCAAAGGCGTAGCCGGTGGCGGCCTGTGTGCCTTCGATCTCGTCCACCAGTTTCAAAAGCGGCCCCAGCGGCCGGTAGCGGTGGGCTGTGGCGCGGATGTAGTGCACAAAGCGCGGCGCGTCGGCCAGGTACCTGGGCTTGGCGTCACGCAGCGTCAGGCGGGCAAAGATGCCGGCGACCTTCAGGTGGCGCTGCAGGCCCATCCATTCCACCCCGCGAAAGAACTCGCCAAAGTCGTCACCCACGGGCAGGCCGGCCTTGCGGGCCTTTTCCCAGTAGCGGATGGTCACGTCCAGCACAAATTCTTCTTCCCAGCTCAGAAAGGCGTCGCGCAGGAGGCTGGCGATGTCGTAGGTGATGGGGCCGTACACGGCGTCCTGGAAGTCCAGGACCCCTAGACGTCGCTCGTTGGCGTCGCCCGGCATCATCAAATTGCGCGGCATGAAGTCGCGGTGCACATACACCTGCGGCTGCGCCAGGTTGTGCGCCACGATCAGGCGGAACTGCTGGTCCAGCACCTCGCGTTGCTTGCCCTGCAGCACCACACCGCGGTGCTTTTCCAGGTACCAGTCAGGGAACAGCGTCAGCTCGCGCGACAGCAGCGCCTCGTCGTATGGGGGCAGCACACCCGGCCTTGACGCCAGCTGCCAGGCCACCAGCGCGTCTGTGGCGCGCTGGTACAGGGGCAGGTTGGCGCCGGGGTTGGCGGCGTCCACCACCTCGATCATGGTCTGGTGACCCAGGTCGTCCAGCAACATGAAGCCTTGCGGCTCGTCCCAGGACAGCACGCGGGGCACATGCAGGCCGGCGTCGGCCATCAGCTGGGCCACCTTGACGAAGGGGCGGCAGTCTTCCTTGTCCGGCGGGGCGTCCATGATGATGCGGCTGCCTGTGCCCGTGTCAATGCGCAGGTAGCGCCTGAAACTTGCGTCCGCAGACGCCGGGCGCAGCGTGGCGGGCTGCAGCTGGTGTTGACCGGCGATGCTGTCCAGCCAGCGCCCGAACGCGGCCTCGCGCGCCGGATCGGGCCAGGTAACAACAGCGGGGGAAGATGGGGCGGATGTGGGCGGGGGGCTCATGGATAATCCATTCTACAAATGCAGTCCCGCCGCCCGTCTGGTACCCGCCCCCGCTCCCGCTTTGCCCTCACGCCTGTGGCGCTGGTGGCTTGCGCCCTGCTGCACCCTTTGCCGGCGCGCGCGCAAACCTTGCCCGCCCCGTCGTCCGGTGAACCTGCGCTTCAGCTCAAGCCCAGCCCCATGCTGCGAGAGGACATCCCCACCCCCGCGCGCGAGGGCCTGCCCACCTATGTGTCGGGCGACCACCTGTCGGGCCGCACCGACCTGGAAACGGTGATCGACGGCAACGCCGAGCTGCGCCGGGGCGACACGGTGATCCGCGCCGACCGTCTGGAGTATTACCAGCCCGACGACCTGGCCAAGGCCCGCGGCAATGTGCGCATCAACCGCGCGGGCAACACCTTTGAAGGCCCGCTGCTGGAGCTGAAGGTCGATGCGTTTGAAGGTTTCTTCAACGAGCCGCGCTACCGCTTCCTGAAAAACGACGCCTATGGCGAGGCCGAGCGCATTGACTTCCTGGACGACAAGCGCGCCATCATCCGCAACGCCACCTACACCACCTGCCAGCGCCGCCCCGGCCCCAGCTGGATGCCTGACTGGGTGTTGAAGGCCGCCAGCATCCGCATCGACAACGAAGAAGAGGTGGGCCAGGCCGAGGGCGCGTCGCTCAATTTCATGGGCGTGCCGGTGCTGCCCATTCCGTCCATCAGCTTTCCGCTGTCGGACAAGCGCAAGTCGGGTTTTTTGCCGCCCACCGTCGGGCTGGACAACCTCAACGGCGTGGAGCTGACCGTACCGTACTACTGGAACATTGCGCCCAACCGCGACGCGACGTTCTTTCCGGCCATCATGACCAAGCGCGGCGTCGACCTGGGCGGTGAATTCCGCTACCTGGAGCGCGACTACAACGGCAAGCTGCGCGCCAATTACATGCCCGGCGACCGCCTTCGCGACAGTGACCGCTGGGGCTACGCCATCACGCACGACGGCATCATCCACAACGGGGTGACCAGCCCGCTGGGGCTGAACCTGAACCTCAACCGCGTGAGCGACGACAACTACTGGCGTGATTTCTCACGCGGCGGCAGCTCGCTCACGCAACGCCTGCTGGCCAACGACGCACAGCTGCACTGGGGGCAGGGCAATTTTTCGGTCACCGCGCGGTCGCTGACCTGGCAGACGCTGCAGGACGTGGGCTCGCCCATCGTGCCGCCGTACGACCGGGCGCCGCAGATCATCGGCCGCTACGCGCGCGCCAACCTGGCCGGCGGCGTGGACGCGTCGGTAGAGACCGACTACACCGAGTTCAAGTCGGTGCGCACGCTCACGCTGCAGCCCAACGCCAAACGCACTTACGCGCTGGCGCAGTTGAGCCGCCCCTGGCAGGCGCCGGGCTGGTTCATCACGCCCAAGGTGCAGCTGCACACCACCGGCTACCAGTTTGACGGCACGCTGGCCAACGGGCGCGACACCGCCAGCCGCACCCTGCCCACCTTCAGCCTGGACAGCGGCCTGGTGTTTGAGCGTGACGCCAGCTACTTTGGTCGCAGCTTTCGCCAGACGCTGGAGCCGCGCGCGTTCTATGTGTACACGCCGTACCGTGACCAGAGCCTGCTGCCCAATTACGACTCGGCATCCAACGACTTCAACTTCGCCACCATCTACACCGAGAACGCGTTTGGTGGCCATGACCGCATCTCTGACAACAACCTGCTGACCCTGGGCGCCACCACCCGGCTGCTGGACCCGGACACCGGCGCCGAAGCCGCGCGTTTTGGCATTGCCCAGCGCCTGCGTTTCAAGGACCAGCTGGTCACCCTGCCCGGCACGGCGCCCGTGAGCGAACGCCTGAGTGATGTCATGCTGGGCGCGTCCATCAACTGGGACCCCCAGTGGAGCTTTGACTCCACCGTGCAATACAACCCCAAGACGCGCCGCTCGATCCGCTCCACCATCGGCGGGCGTTACAGCCCCGGCAACTACCGCGTGCTCAGCGCCGCCTACCGGCTGCAGCGCGGCTTGAGCGAGCAGATCGACCTGGGCTGGCAATGGCCCATCGGCAACCCCAGCGGCGCTGAAGGCCGCTGGTACAGCGTGGGCCGGCTGAACTTCAGCCTGCAGGACCGCAAGCTGGTGGATGCCGTCGTCGGGTTTGAATACGACGCGGGCTGCTGGCTGGGCCGCGTGGTGGTCGAGCGGCTGCAAAGCAGCACCTCGTCGTCCAACAAGCGCATCCTGTTCCAGCTGGAGTTCATCGGCTTCACGCGGCTGGGCTCCAACGCCCTGCAGACGCTGAAGGACAATATCCCCCGCTACCAGTACCTGCGCGAACAGGTGACTGTGCCCAGCCGCTTCAGCAACTACGAGTAGACAAGACCATGCAACACCGCATTCCCGCACGCACGCTGGCTTCCCTGGCTGGACTGGCTTTGGGGGCGGCCGCCCTGGCGCCGCTGCCCAGCCAGGCGCAGGGCCTGCGTGTGTCGCCCCAGATCGGCACCAGCCGCAGCGGCCAGCCGGCGGCCCCGGCAGGCCCGCGCCAGGCCGATTACATCGTGGCGGTGGTCAATTCCGAGCCCATCACCAACAACGAAGTGCGCTCGCGCATGGTGCGCATCGAGCAGCAGATGACGCAGCAAGGTGGCGCGCTGCCGCCCCGGGCCCAGCTGGCCCGCCAGGTGCTGGAGCGCCTGATCAGCGAAAAGGCGCAGCTGCAGCTGGCGCGAGAAACCGGCATCAAGGTCGACGAAGTGACGGTGGACCAGGCCGAGCAGAACGTGGCCCGGCAAAACCAGATCGAAGTGCCCGAGCTGCGCCGCCGCCTGGCGGCCGACGGCATCCCGCTGGCGCAGTTTCGTGACGAGCTGCGCAGCCAGCTGCTGCTCACGCGCGTGCGCGACCGCGAGGTCGAGCCCCGCGTGAAGGTCAGCGACCTGGAGGTGGACCAGTTCATCCAGGAGCAGCAGGGCAGCAATGATCTGGCCAGCATGGAGCTCAACCTGGGTCAGGTGCTGGTGGCGGTGCCCGAGGGCGCCACGCCTGCGCAGGTGGCCACCCTGCAGGCCAAGGCCGAGCGCGCGCTGGCGCGTGTGCGTGGGGGTGAAGACTTTGCCCGGGTGGCTCGCGAGATGTCCGACGCACCGGGCGCGGCCAACACGGGCGGCCAGATGGGCCTGCGCCCGGTGGACCGCTACCCGCAGCTGTTCATCAATGCGGTGCAGGCGCTGCCTGACGGCGGTGTCAGCGGTGTGGTGCGTTCTGGCGCGGGCTTTCACGTGCTCAAGGTCATTGAAAAACGCCAGGCGGGCATGCCCGGCATCAACGTCACGCAAAGCCGGGCGCGTCACATCCTGCTGCGCCCCAGCGCCCAGCTCAGCGAATCGGCGGCGCGCGAGCGGCTGGCGGACTTTCGCAAACGCATCCTTGCCGGCACGGCTGATTTTGCCCAGCTGGCCCGCGAAAACTCCCAGGACGCCAGCGCCCGAAGCGGCGGCGATCTGGGCTGGGCCAACCCCGGCCTGTTCGTGCCCGAGTTTGAAGACGTGCTGAACGACCTGCAGCCCAATGAAATATCCGAGCCCCTGGTGTCGCGCTTTGGTGTGCACCTGATCCAGCTGCTGGAGCGCCGTCAGGCCACGCTGAGCCAGCGCGAGCAACGCGACATCGCGCGCAACCTGGTGCGCGAGAAAAAGCTGGAAGAGGCGTACACGGCATGGACGCAAGAGGTTCGCGGCCGCGCCTACGTCGAATTCCGCGATCCTCCTCAATAATGTTGCCCCCACGCTCCCCCACTGCGTGTGGGTCGCTGCCCCCCGAGGGGGCCTTCGCGCCAGCGCAGCTGAAGGCTGCGCTTCGCTTGCCTGGCGGCCCGGCGGCGCTCATCGGCCGACGGCCATGAAACACATCGCCCGCAAGCGTTTCGGGCAGCACTTCCTGTCTGACGCGGGCATCATCGATGCCATCGTGCGCGAGATCGCGCCGCAGCCGGGCCAGCCCATGGTGGAAATCGGCCCCGGCCTGGCAGCGCTCACGCAGCCGCTGGTGGAGCGGCTGGGCAAGCTGACCGTGATTGAGCTGGACCGCGACCTGGCAGCGCGCCTGCGCAGCCACGGCCAGCTCAACGTGATCGAATCTGATGTGCTCAAAGTGGACTTTGTGCAGGTGGCGGCGTCGCTTGGGGCGCCCCGGATTCGTGTCGTCGGCAACCTGCCGTACAACATTTCCACCCCCATCCTGTTTCACCTGCTCGACTGCGTTGGCGTGATCGAAGACCAGCACTTCATGCTGCAAAAAGAAGTGATCGACCGCATGGTGGCCACGCCCGCCACCAGCGACTACAGCCGCCTGAGCGTCATGCTGCAGTGGCGCTACGCCATGGACAACGTGCTGTTCGTGCCGCCCGAATCGTTTGAACCCCCGCCGCGCGTGGACAGTGCCGTGGTGCGCATGGTGCCGCTGGCGCAGCCGCCGGTAGTGGATGTGCGCCTGCTCAGCGAGCTGGTGCAGGTGGCCTTCAGCCAGCGGCGCAAGCTGCTGCGCCATTCGCTGGGCAGGTGGCTGGAGCAAAGGGCTTTTGCCGGAACCTTCAACCTGCAGCGAAGGGCTGAGGAAGTACCGGTGCCTGAGTACGTCGCACTCGCGCAGCAGGTCGCAGGCGCACCTGCCAGCCCTGGCTGATCAATTTCGCCGGCTGTGCAAATTCAGGGGCACCCCACCCGCACCTGAATGCGGATGCGGCTCGGGAAAGTTGTAGATCGTCTCGTTGAGGTAGCGCGCCACTTCAATGACATCCGCGTCGCCCCATTGCAGCCCCGCATTGCCCTGCCAGCGGCGAACCTGCGCATTCAGGCTTGTCCATTCGGATACCAGCCTGTCGCTGCGCCAGTGCATCCGGGTGGTGTGACAGGCTATGCAGTGCGTGGTGTACAGCAGCTCGCCGCGCGACTGCGCCGGACCGGTCTGGGCAAGCGCGATGCCACCGCCGGACAGGGCCCAGGACAGCAAGATTGCGCCGGGCCATACCCTGGCGTCATGTTTCATGGCGTGTCGATGGATGGCGGGCGCAGCTGCATCCTGAGCTGCAGTTGCAGCGCCTCGACCAGGTCGCAGGCCTCCAGGTGCTTTTCAACCATGCCGGTGCAGCGCCATGCCCGGCAGTCCGCCACGGCGCTGCTGATGTGCTGCTCCAGACCGGAAATGTCTTCCTCGGTTGCCATTGATGCTCTCCATGAAAAGGAATGTTTCATCGTGCGACGCGTGCGCTGACAACCTTTGTGCGCCAGCGCACGCCCGGCCCGCTCATTGGGGGATGGTTGATCTGGATCAAGTGCGGGACACATGCGCCTGCCTGTGAGGCATTCCGCACAGACCCCCCGGCCCCTGCCGCGCAAATTGGAGCGCCCTTAACCCACTGAAAGACACATATGAAATCCGATTCACAACTGAAGATGGACGTGAACGAAGAGCTCAAATGGGAGCCCTCGGTCAATGCGACCCAGATCGGCGTTGAGGTCAAGGACGGCATCGTCACGCTGGCCGGCCACGTAGACAGCTACGCTGAAAAGTGGAATGCAGAGAAAGCCGCGCAGCGCGTATCCGGCGTCAAGGCACTGGCCGTGGAGATGGATGTGAAGCTGCCCGGCTACAGCGCCCGCACCGACGCCGACATTGCACGCTCCGCCGGGCAGGCCTTGTCGTGGACGTCCTACCTGCCAAAGGACGCGATCAAGATCCAGGTCGAAAAAGGATTTGTCACCCTGAGCGGCGAAGTCGAGTGGCAGTACCAGCGCAACATCGCAGCCACTGCCATCCGCCACCTGATGGGCGTTACCGGTGTGAGCGACCAGATCGCGATCAAGGCGACGGCATCTGCCGTAGCCGTCAAGGAAGGCATTGAAGCGGCGCTCAAGCGCCGTGCCACCTCCGATGCGGGCGACATCTGTGTGGCCGTCAAGGGCTCGGGCGTGACGCTGACCGGTCCGGTGCACAGCTGGTCAGAACGCGAACTGGCCAAGAACGCGGCCTGGGGCACAAAGGGCGTGCACAAGGTTGTGGACGAGATGACGATGTCCTACTGAGCGCTTTGCCGACCTGCTGGGATAACGAAGGCGGCGCAGGGCCCGACGGATCCCAAGACCATGCTGAGGATGGGCACGTGCATTACCCATGGACCCAATGAGAACTTCGCGCCACCACCTGGAACACCACCGCACCGACCGCATTGGCTGGCTGCGCGCCGCTGTGCTGGGCGCCAATGACGGCATCCTGTCCACCGCCAGCCTGCTGGTCGGTGTGGCCGCGGCCAGTGCCAGCCATGCCAGCCTGATGATGACGGGGGTGGCCGGCCTGGTGGCCGGCGCGATGTCCATGGCCGCGGGCGAGTATGTGTCGGTGTATTCGCAGTCCGACACCGAAGAGGCGGACCTCGCGCGTGAGCGCACTGAACTGTCCGTCGACCCGGCGGCGGAGCTGCGGGAACTCAGCGGCATTTACGTGGGCCGGGGGCTGGAGCCCGCGCTGGCGGCGCAGGTGGCCGCGCAGCTGATGAAGCACGACGCGCTGGGCGCGCATGCGCGCGATGAGCTCGGCATTTCGGGGCCGCAAAGGGCGCGCCCTGTGCAGGCCGCGCTGTCGTCGGCTGCCAGCTTTGCCGCGGGTGCGGCGTTGCCGCTGGCTGTGGTCGCGGCTGCGCCGCTGGCTGGGCTGATTTATTGGGTCTTTGGGGCTTCGCTGGCCTTTCTGGCCTTGCTTGGCGCCGCCGCCGCGAGTGCTGGTGGCGCTAGCGCGCTGGCGGGTGCGTGGCGTGTCACCTTCTGGGGTGCGCTGGCCATGGCCGTTACTGCCGGAGTCGGGGCCCTGTTTGGTACCGTGGTCTGACACGCAGGTTGCCGCGTACCGGCTTTCGTTCGTTGTCGCACCGACAGGTGCGGGCAAGACCCCTACAACAGAAGAAGGATCTCCCTCTGCACCAACGAAAGCCATTCATGTTCAAAACGAAAATTACCCTGGCCAGCATCGGCCTTGCTACCGCGCTCTGTATGAGCGCCCCGGCCTCTGCGCAGATTGCGGGCGCCAGCATTGTCGGCGTTACCACGGCGGAGTCCATCCAGCTGGCCTATGGATGGAGTGCCAAAAAAAGCATTCTGGGCAAAACGGTCTACAACGACGCAGGCCAGAAAGTTGGCAAGGTCGAAGACCTGATCGTGGCACCGCAAAACAACGTGTCGTACCTGATCATCGGCGCCGGCGGATTCGCCGGCATCGGGCGGCACAACGTGGCCATTCCAGTCAACCAGGTCAACGAGCGTAACGGCCAGCTGGTGATGCCCGGCGCAACGAAAGAGGCCGTCAAGCAGATGCCGGCATTCGAGTACGCCAAGGATACGGCACGGCGCGACCAGTTCATTGCGACTGCCGAAAAAGACATCGCACTGGCGCGGGTCAAGCTGGGCGAAGTCCAGAAAAAAGCCGGTGAAGCCGGCACTGAGGTGAAGGGCAAGCTGGACGCGCAGGCCGTTGCGCTTGAAGCCGACGTCAAGTCCGTTGAAGCGAAGCTGGGGGACATGAAGCGCGCCAGCGCCAGCCGCTGGCATGATTTCGAGGCCGAGGTCCGCCTGGCGCTGGGCCGCCTGCACAAGTCATTCGAATCCGCCAAAGGCTGACACGCAGACCCGCCGTCCCCTGGACACACCGCACAAATGAAAACGCCCCCATGGTGGGGGCGTTTGCACTGCGGGGATCGGGTCAGGCCGCTGCCAGCCAGTACCCTGCGTTGAAGGGGCTGCTCATGCGCAGCGCCAGGGGCGACACGTCCACCAGCTTGTCGGTGGGCATTTTCTCGCCGGACTCGGTGGTCAGATCGATGCCGGTCGGTGCGGCGGTGGTGGGCAGGCCTTCGGCCTTGGGAGCCTCGTTCGCCCGTTCTGCTTGGCTGGTGTGTGCAGAACGGGCTACAGAAAAGAATAGAAGCATCGGAAGGGTATCTTCCGGTCCGCCCAGTAATCCGCGGTGTCGCGGAAGATGTCCAGCAGCTGTTCGCGCGCCTCTTTGTCGAACTTGGCGTTGGCAGGGATCTGCTCCAGCACCACGACAAAGCCAGGCTGCGGGCCCGACTTGTGCAGCGGATCGGTCATGCAGTCGTACAGCGCATCAAAGTTCTTGCCGAAGTGCGACGGGAACGTGAACTGCTGGGCGATCATGTCCAGCACGTCCTGCTTGCTCTGGGCGTTGGCCAGGTTGGCGTACAGGAAGTGCTGGCCGAGCGACTGCGCGGCCTCGTGCAGGTCCTGCACCCGGAAGGCGCGGATCGACTGCACGATGTTGGTCCTAACGGTACGAAGTGGTGTATCCATCTCCGCTTCTCTTTCCATAGTCAAAAACAAATCCCGCTTCATCTGCTACTCCACAATCTTGCGAAAGCTCGCGTAATGGTCGGCGGTATAAAAACAAGCATGGGGTGCCCGGCTGGGGCCACCACACACAATGCGCCGGGCTCCCCGGTCGCGTGATCCTGGCGTCTTGACGGTGTATTCGCGGTAATACCCGCGTTTTTCGGCCGGGAGCAAACGCTCGCGGTTGCCGAATACCGTGCCATCCTTGTCATACGGGAACGGTCCGCCCTGGCGGATCAGTTCATAAGTTTCCTGGCCCTGCCTGGGCAGCTGCGCCAGGCGAACCGTGGCCGATCGGCTGTCTGCCAGCCCGTCAGGCGAGCCCTTGGCCTGCACCATTGTGGGGACGGTAAACACCGCCGCCAGCAATAGGCTAGTAAGTGCAAACTTGACAGCAGCGACACGCGCCATGGCGAAAGTTTTGGAGGACCTGTTGTTCTAGGGACGCCTGAAAGAACCCCGGGTAAACCCGGAAATTCAAGAGCGCTAGTGTGACTGATCCGCCCTGAAAACGCAAGCGGCTGCACAAATTTTGAGCAGCCGCGTAAGGGGATTCAGGGCTTTCTGCCCTGAAATTTGTGGGTACTAACTTTTGATTTACGCCTTACCGGCTGGCATTCGCGTCTGCGACGGTCAATGCTGTCATGTTGACAATGCGGCGCACTGTGGCGCTGGCTGTTAATACATGCACCGGTTTGGCCGCACCCAGCAGCACCGGGCCGACGGCAATGTTGCCGCCTGCCGCTGTTTTGAGCAGGTTGTAAGAAATATTGGCTGCATCAATGTTGGGCAACACCAGCAGGTTGGCGTCGCCGGCCAGCGTGCTGTGGGGCATCATGGCTGCGCGCGCCTGGCCGTCCAGTGCCACATCACCGTGCATTTCGCCGTCCACTTCCAGCCAGGGCGCCTGCTCGCGCAGCAGTTCCAGCGTGCGGCGCATTTTGACGGCGCTGGGCTGGTTGCTGCTGCCAAAGTTGGAATGGCTGAGCAGCGCCGCCTTGGGCTTGAGGCCAAAACGCATCATTTCCTCGGCCGCCATGACGGTGATCTCGGTCAGCTCTTCGGGCGTGGGGTCGTAATTGACGTGGGTGTCCACCAGAAACACCTGGCGCCCCGGCAGCATCAGGCCGTTCATGCAGGCGTAGATCTGCACGTCTTGCGGGGTGCTGGGGCTTCCGCCCACGCGCTTGCCAATCACCTGATCGATGTACTGCAGGTGCATGGCCGTGGTGCCCCAGGTGCCACAGATCATGCCGTCCACGTCGCCCTTGTGCAGCAGCATGGCGCCAATCAGCGTCAGGCGCCGGCGCATTTCGATCTTGGCCATCTGGGCCGTGACGCCCTTGCGCTCGGTCATGCGGTGGTAGGTCTGCCAGAAATCGCGGTAGCGGTGGTCCTGCTCGACGTTGACCACGTCGTAGTCCAGCTCTTCCTTCAGGCGCAGTCCGAACTTTTCAATGCGTTGGGCGATGATGGACGGGCGGCCGATCAGCGTGGGGCGGGCCAGGCCCTCGTCTACCACGATCTGGGCGGCGCGCAGCACGCGCTCTTCTTCGCCCTCGGCGTAGGCTACGCGCTTTTTCAGCGCGGCCTTGGCGGCCATGAAGATCGGCTTCATGGTGGTGCCCGACGCATACACAAAGCTCTGCAGGCGGTCGCGGTACGCGTCCATGTCCTTGATGGGGCGCGCGGCCACGCCGCTGTCCATGGCGGCCTGGGCTACCGCGGGCGCGATCTTCATCATGAGCCGCGGATCGAACGGCTTGGGGATCAGGTATTCAGGGCCAAAGGCGAGTTTCTGGCCGGCATAGGCCGCAGCCACCACTTCGCTTTGCTCGGCCTGGGCCAGCTCGGCAATGGCGTGCACCGCTGCAATTTCCATCTCGTCCGTGATGGTGGTGGCGCCACTGTCCAGGGCGCCGCGAAAGATGTACGGGAAGCACAGGACGTTGTTGACCTGGTTGGGGTAATCGGTGCGGCCCGTGGCCATGACGATGTCGTTGCGCACGGCATGCGCGTCTTCAGGTGCGATTTCGGGGTTGGGGTTGGCCAGCGCAAAGATCACCGGCTTGGCCGCCATGGTGGCGACCATGGCGGGTTTGAGCACACCACCGGCCGACAGGCCCAGGAACACGTCGGCGCCGTTCATCACCTCGGCCAGCGTGCGGGCGCTGGTCTTTTGGGCGTACTGGATCTTGTCTTCGTCCATCAGCTCGGTGCGGCCTTCATAAACCACGCCGGCCAGGTCGGTCACAAAGACGTTTTCACGCTTGAGGCCCACCTTGAGCAGCAGGTTCAGGCAGGCCAGCGCCGCAGCGCCCGCGCCGGATGTGACGAGCTTGACCTTGGAAATGTCCTTGCCCACGACCTTCAGGCCGTTGAGCATGGCGGCGGCCACGGTGATGGCCGTGCCGTGCTGGTCGTCGTGAAAGACCGGGATCTTCATGCGCTTGCGCAGCTCGCGCTCGACATAAAAGCAGTCCGGCGCCTTGATGTCTTCCAGGTTGATGGCGCCAAAGGTCGGCTCCAGCGCGGCGATCACCTCCACCAGCCGGGCCGGGTCTTTCTCGGCGATTTCGATGTCAAACACGTCCACGCCGGCGAACTTCTTGAACAGCACGCCCTTGCCTTCCATCACCGGCTTGGACGCCAGCGGGCCGATGTCACCCAGGCCCAGCACAGCCGTGCCGTTGGTGATCACAGCCACCAGGTTGCCGCGGCTGGTGTACTTGAAGGCGTTGGCCGGGTCCTTGACGATCTCTTCGCAGGGGGCGGCCACACCGGGCGAATAGGCCAGTGACAGGTCGTGCTGGTTGATCAGCTGCTTGGTGGCGGCAATGGCCACTTTGCCGGGGGTGGGGAACTCGTGGTATTCAAGCGCCGCACGGCGCAGCTCGGCGCGTTTGTCCTGCTGGGTTTGATCGATTGCCGGGGAAGTTGCCGGGGGGGTCGTTGCCATGTTGTCAGGTCTCCTGTGCCAGCAAGCTTACGCCGTGAAACCAGCGCGCCGTCAGCTTTTGTAAGGGAACGCGATTGTAGACGTGGGCGCGGGAAAACCCTAGTACGGGATTCTGCGTAAACGGGTGGAGCGGTTTTGACTTTTTGGCAAAGCTGGCGGTAGGGATCCGTAGTTGGTGACTTCGCAACGAACGTGTTCGAGGTATTGACCTGAAGTTGGGCGCCAAAACCTCGAGGAGGGGGCCTACGGTTGCTGCAAGTACCGGCAGGGCCCCGCTACGAATTGAAAATCCGCGTGTCTATGGTTCGATTCCGTCCCAGGCGGCCGGATTCCATGCGCCCCATCTCGCGGTTCTTGATGGCACATATGCCTCGAAGAGCTTGGGACTTTGGCCTGGGTTGTGGATTTCGTTGGGTCTACTGGTGCTTGGTGGCATCTTGGCGTGGGTTGGGATGTTTCTTTCGGCCATGGTCGCCACGGCGTTGAATCAATCGTCGGAAGGCATGGGCGTTCTTGTCGCTATGCCAACCGCTTCCGAGTCGGACTTCAAGCACCAGCCTGGTGTACGGGCACGTGCAGGCGGACCAACCGCTGCAGATGCGTTGGCGCATGCCGGAGTGCGGGATCAATCTTCTCGGATGGCATTGAGGCGGACTTCCTGCGCTTTACTGCGGGGATGGAGGCCGCCGTGCCGGTGGCGGCCCTGCTGGGTCAACCGGTTAACAGAGGGAGGAACACAGAATGGGCAAGGGAATCATTGCGCTGGACGCCGATGGGTACTGCTGGAGGCCGATGGATCGCTGGGAGCTGGAACGGGTGGAGGGGGGAGCGCCTGGAGCGGTTGAGGAGGGCATTCAACGAAGACTTCTGGGCTTCGATTCCACCTGTAGCGGGCGCGGTGGATGCCTGTCGGGCGACGGCGGGCGCTGGGCATGAGCTGGTCTGTGTGACGGCCCTGCCTGGGAATTCAGCGCGGCTCGAGAGCGCAATCTTCGGTTGTATGGGTCTCCAATTGACCTAGTGCATGCGACTGGGCATGAATCAACGGCGGTGAGCCCAAAGGCTGAGACATTGAATGCGTTGACGCCTTGTGCATTTGTGGATGACTTTCTGCCGTACTTCGTTGGGGTGGATAAGCAGATTCACCGGGCGTTGATTCTTCCGGCGGCCAACGGATCACCGAATGAGGGGCCATAGATGGCGCATACGGATTCTCAGCACGGGGATTTGGTGGGATTTGTGCTGGTGGCTCGTGGCGAAGGTATGAGTGGTCCGTGCTTGCCGTTTCGCAGTCAGGTCAAATACTGGATAGAAACACGCTTTCCACGCATATGGCGCGAGTAGTTCAGAAATTTGGCAGCTCGGCTGCGCGAGGATCGTCGTTGAATTCAAATGCTTTCTTGAATGCTGGACGAGCGCGAAGGCGGCTGTACCAGTCTTTCAGATTGGGATACGTTCCATCTGGCGTGAAATCCGGCCTGAGGTTGAGAATCCGGTCGATGAACGGCACCATGGCAATATCGGCAAGCGAATACGAATCGCCGGCAAGCCACCGTCTGCCTGCAAGGTCATGCTCTGCTCGATCAAGACATGCATGCATCTTCTCGACTGCATCTTGAAGTTCTGCCTCAGAAAACCCGCCCTTGGCCATCTTTTCCCAGCGCTCGCGCCGCTCCTTCGTCGGCACGCGGGAAAGCGTGTCATTCACGTTGGAATCCGTCAGCCCTTCTGCAGCTCGCTCGCGAAGCTTCTGCCACGTTGGCGCATAGACAGCTTTGTACGCGACTTCGTCCGAGTATTTGGTCCAAAGTCTCATTTGATACCTCTGGTACGGATCCGATGGCTTCAAAGGGGTCTGGGGAAATGCATCGTCCAGATATTCAATGATGACTGTTGACTCAACTACCGGACGGCCTTCAAAAACAAGTGCAGGTACAACGCCATTTGGGTTGATGGCAAGGAACTCCGGGCGGTGCTGATCGAACTTCTGTAAATCCAGCAAATGGCTCTCGAACGGGATGTTCTTTTCGTACAGGCACAAGCGTACTTTTTTGGAGCAGGTGGATGCTAGGCCGTGAAAGAGATGGACGCCTTCAGTGTCGACTATGAGATTCGGTTCGGTCATTTCAATCCTGAGTATGAGAGCGCTATGCCGAAGAATTTTTGTTCAGTCGCCCAGCGGTAGTCAACTTGCAGTCTCAGCCAATGAGATTACAGGGAGTACGGGACAAAAGGTCCAGTTTGATCGTCGTAGCGAGGGACCGCGACACACAAGGAAAGTCTTTTCATTGCTAGCCCTCTCCACGCGTTCGGTAGGCATCGCGGCCATCCGGAATCCCACCGGCGCAGGAAAGACCGGCGTCATAGCTTGCCTGTCGATGATTTCTGCCTCTAGACGTACTCTGGCCCTGACGCTACTGCAAACTGACTCGGGTGGATATCAACTTCTCATTATTTGAGAAAGTGCTTTGACGGGCCGATGATCTTAGGTCACGATTTGGCTGTGGTCTGAGACCTCTTTACCAACACCGCGAAGCCATGACCAAAGTCCTTCAACGCATCGATGAGTTCCCATTCGAAGTACCAGCCCACGAGATTGAGCGCGTGGAGGCACTGCTATTGGCAGATCCCCTGCCCTCCCCGATGAAGCGCCCGCGCGACCACCCGCCGATTGGGGTGATCCACTTCGGCGACCGCTACGTCCAGCAGGCCTTCGCGCCTCCGCGCGGCGCCTACGAAACCGCCGATCTGCGCGTCGAGTGGCAGAACATGAATGGGCGACAACCCTTCTACCACCGTAACTGCGGAGTCGATGAGCTTTCCTTCCAGGTGTGCGGCGAGAGGACGGTTCTGACGGAGCTCGGCTGCGTCGAACTGGCGCCTGGCGAGTTTTCCCGGATCCCAGACGGGATTGCCCATGACAACTTCGGCCGCCAGGACGTCCACCTGCTGTTCTATATTCCCGGCCCCGTCACGGAGCAGGTTGACGCCGCTCGTGCATCCGAGTTCATGGACGAGCCGTTCCCCGGATGGAGGCCGGTCATCATCAACGAACTGACGACGGAGCGGGCCGGTGGGCCCGGGCAGGATCTCATGCTGGCCCCCGTCGACGAGGCGCTGCTTTTGAAGCATGCGCAGAACGACCGGAGGCAGCTGCAGGTGCTCAGTCCTTCCGGTGATGGCCTGCAGTGGCTGTACCGCTCGAACGCTGCGGCCCTAGGTCGAGTATCGGCACGACAGAGCGCCGGCACGGTATACACCATGCACCGCGACGCCGATGAAATCCAGTACCAGGTCAGCGGCGAACGCCTGCTCGTGACACAACGTGGCGCGGTGCGGTTGCAGGCCGGCGACTTCGTCCAGATCCCCAAAGGCGTTGCCTTCACCAGCATCCATAGCCAAGCGAGCGAACACCTCGTCCTGGCCACGCGGCACCACATTCCGGCAGTGACGGAATCCGTTCGTCATGGAGCGCGCATGTCAGACGAAGAGCTTGCTGCTGCGCGCGCCGGAATCGGGCACTAGCACCGCGCTGAATTCGAACCCATTCTGGAGAGTTCCCATGTCCACCATGACCGCAGCCCGCGCCTACCGCGGTGTCAGCGAGCTACGTCTTGAAACCATCCCAATTCCGACACCCGGTCCTGGCGAGGTCCTCGTCCAGGTCGCTTCGGCTGGCGTGGCCCCCGGCATGATGAAGTTGCTGGAGCAGGGCCGGTTCAAGCATCTGCCGACCACCCCCGGTCACGAAATTGCGGGGACCGTGCACGCGGTGGGCGACGGAGTCGACAGCGCATGGGCCGGGGCGCGCGTGCGTGTCCATCCCATGCTCTCGTGCGGACAATGCGCCTATTGCAGGTCCGACCGCCAGCAGCTGTGCAGCGAGTCGGCGATGGTGGGCCACGCGGCATTCGGCAGTGGCCCGATGGCGCTGTATTCGCGATACCACAACGGCGGACTGGCGCAGTACGCGCTCGCGCCCGTTCATCTGCTCGACCGCCTGCCTGACCACGTCAGTTTCGATGTAGGGGCAAAAGTCCATGACCTCGCCAACGCGGTACGGGCGCTCAAGTGCGCCGGCCTGCCCGAACCGGGGCGCATCGTCATTACCGCAGCCACCGGTACGATGGGAACAGCCAGCATCAAACTGGCGCAGTTTTACGGCGCGCGCGAGCTGCTGCTCGTTGCCCGCTCACGCGAAAGGCTGAACGCCTTGCGCTCTCTGGCCGGTGATTTGCCCGTGCAGCTCATCGCGCTGGATGAGCTGCCCAGCGATTGGTCCACGACAGGTGGCCTAAAGGCCCGCATCCGTGAATTGATGCCTAGCGGCCCGGACGCGGTCCTGGACTATTTCCCAGATGGTGCCGGTTCGCTGCAGGCCGCCAGTTCGATGGCTGCCGGCGGCACGCTCGTCCACATGGGAGGCAACGGCGCCACTCCTGCGTTTGCCCTGCGAGACCTGATGATCCAGTGCTGGCGCATCGTCGGGACCAGGGCCTGCACGCGGTCCGACACGGACGCGGTCCTCGAACTGCTGGCGCAACGCAAGCTGAACGCGGAGGACCTGATCACGCATCGCTTCAGACTGGCCGAGGTCAACCAAGCACTGGAAGCAACCAGGACACGCAGTGCCCCAATCTGGATGTCCGTGGTGCATCCTCAAGACGCCGCATCGTGACAACACATCCAATCCGACAGGAGAAATCTGTGAGCAATGAACAGTGGGTTTCGATTTCCACACATGGCGGTCCCATGCGCGCCTTCATCGCGCAGCCGACCGCTCGCGCACAGCGGGCAGTCGTCGTTTTGCAGGAGGCCTTCGGGGTCAATGCAAACATCCAGGATATCGCCCGCAGGTTCGCCAGCCGTGGCTATCTGGCCATTGCTCCGGATTTGTTTCACCGCAGCGGTATTGAGGAAATCCCGTATTCCGACCATGCGCAAGCGGTCGCGACCATTTCGCAGATCGGCGCCGCTGCCATCCTCGATGACGTTTCCGCGACGCTGACACATTTGCAAGACTCACACGGAATCGTCGCCCAACGGGTGGCTCTGGTTGGCTTCTGTTTCGGTGGCCGCGCCGCTTTCACGGCCGCCACCAGCCTTCCGGATCTTGGAGCCGCGGTTGTCTTCTACGGCCCCGGCGTTGCTGCCGGGCCGCACGCCGTCCTGGACCGGGCAGCTGGCATCCACGCGCCGATGCTGCTGCATGTGGGCGCGGAAGATCCGACTATTCCGAAGGAACACGTCGACGCCACTGCGCTGGCCCTGACAGCGGTCGGAGCGCGCTTCACCCAGCATCTCTATCCGGACGCCGGCCATGCCTTCGCCAACGATGCCAGGCCCGCCAATTACCGTGCGAGCGCCGCCGTTACCGCCTGGGAGCGCACCTTCACCTTCCTGAATTCTGCGCTCCCGCAGGCGTAAAACGCCATGGCAGTCCACCATACAGCGCCATCTCCAGAATCCGAACCGTCGGCACAACAGTTGGCGGATCTGGTGTCCGCCAACCACATCCTGTACGACCAGCAGGTCGTAGACGCGTTCGGCCATGTCAGCGTTCGCCATGACCGCAGGCCGGACAGATTTCTTCTCGCGCGCAACATGGCGCCGGGTCTGGTGGGCCCCGACGACATCCTGCAGTTCAACCTAAGCGGGGAACCTGAGGACGACCAGGGTCGCCGCGTGTACCTTGAACGCTTCCTGCATGCCGGCATATACCGCCACTGGCCGCAGGTGCAAGCTATCGTCCATAGCCACTCAAGCACCATCGTCCCCCTGACGGTCGTGCCCGGCGTTTCGCTGCGCGCCGTCTCCCACATGGCGGGCTTCATCGGCACCTCGGCCCCCGTGTTCGATATCAGGGACGTGGCCGGCCATGACACCAACCTGCTCATCTCGGACAGCCGCTTAGGCGCTGCGTTTGCCGCACAGTTCACCGGTAACGACATCGTGCTGATGCGCGGCCATGGTTCAACCGTGGTGGCCGACTCTCTGCAAAAGGTGGTCTTCCGTGCTATCTATGCGGAAAGAAACGCGCGCATCCAGAGCGCTGCCATGGGCATGGGGGAGGTGCGTTACCTGAGCGTCGGCGAATGCGCGGCCTGCCGCGACAGCCATGAAGCCCAGGCCGACCGGCCGTGGGCACTGTGGAAAGACGAAGCACTCCGAAGCAGGGCGCCACGTGAATAGGCTCTGCGAAGGGTAGATGCGCGCATTTCTCGTGAAATGAGAAAGTCGTTTGACCCCGCCGAGCACCTACATTCACCATCGGTCTAAGTTATAGCAGCAAGGAAACTATCAATGGAAATAGGCGCAACACTGGCCCGTCTCGAGTTGTCCACGGAGGACCCCGGGGCACTGGCCGCCTTCTACAGCAACACATTCGATCTCCAGCCAGTCCGGCAACTGGATGCTGTGGTGTGCACCGGACCATCGCGACAGATCGTGTTCGTGCAGGGCCCCGGCGGCCAACTTCGGCGTGCCACCTACCGTTTTGCCAGCCTGGCGGATCTGGAGGCTTACAAGCTGCGGCTACAGTCCAAGGGACTTCGTCCCGACGAGCCATCCGCGCATGAATGCGTTGCGATGGATCCCGAAGGAAGGCAGATCGCGTTCGAATACACGCAGGACAATTCGGAGTCGGACCACAGCAAGAGTAGCCTCCCCTCGGCGAGGTTGCAGCACTTCGCGATACGCACACCCGATCCGGAAGCCATGGCCTCTTTCTATGTGGACAAGCTCGGGTTCGTCCTGTCCGACGCCGTGCGCAACGAAGCAGGCGAACTAACAGCGGCATTCCTGCGGACCGACGCCGAGCACCACTCGCTGGCCATTTTCCGCGCCCCAGCGTCCCGATTCGACCACTTTTCGTGCGAGGCCACGGGTTGGCCCGCACTGCGGGACTGGGCGGACCACATGGCGCGGGTCATGGTTCCGCTGGCTTGGGGAATCGGCAGACACGGCCCTGGCAACGACACTTTCTTCATGGTCAAGGACAGTGACGGCAACATGGCGGAGATTTCATCCGACCTGGAAGTGTGCTCACCGGACCGGCCGGCCGGCGTATGGCCCCATCACCCCACGACACTGAACCAATGGGGCCTCGCGATCATGCGCAGCTGACAGTCGCATCCTGCCCCCTAAGCCATGACCACGACATCCAAAGCGCTCCAGATCCTCCAGCTCTTCAAGAGGGGATACAAGCAGGTGCGCGCTTGCGACGTGGAGAAGGTGCTCGGCGTGTCCAGTGCGACTGCATACCGCTACCTGGCAGATTTGGAAGCGGCCGGGCTCGTGGAGCGCACTTCCATCGGCCAGTACGTGCTCGGGCCGGAGATCGTCGAGCTTGACCGTCTCATCCGCGTGAACGACCCGCTGATTGAGGCAGCTGGCGAAGTGATGAAGACTCTGGCCGAGCGCACCGGAGGCGTGGTGCTCCTAAGCAGGCTGCACAGCAGGAAGGTTGTCTGTGTCCACCAAGTGCGCGGCCGCCATAGCCCTCCCAATATGAGCTATGAGCGCGGCCGTGCGATGCCCCTGTACCGCGGAGCCACGTCCAAAGTGATCCTTGCACATCTGGCACCGGAAGCCCTGCGCGACATCGTAAGCGACGATGCCGCAGAGCTGCGCCGGGCCAATTTGCCGGACGACTTCGACGCGCTGGCAGCGTCAATGGCGCGCATCCGCAGTGAGAAGGTGTGCGTGACTTCCGCTGAGGTCGACCCCGAGGCGCGCGGATTCGCCGCTCCCATACACCACGGGCAGACGCTTCTCGGCAGCCTCAGCGTCGTCATGTGGATCAACGCACCCAATGTGAACCCACTCCGTATTGCGGACCAGGTCTTGCGCGCCGCACTGCGAATCGAAGGACGCTTGGAAGCGCAACGATAAGGACTCCAACAATGACAGATAGTATTGCCCACGACGTGATCATCGTCGGAGCGGGCCCGGTCGGACTCACCCTCGCAAACCTGCTGGGGACTTACGGCGTGCGCACGCTGGTCCTGGAGCGCAATCCGGCACTGGAGCCAGAGCCGCGGGCGGTGACCCTCGACGACGAGAGCCTGCGCACGATGCAGTCAGCGGGCCTCGTCGAGCAGGTCCTGCAGGACGTCGTGCTCGGCTACGGCGTGCAGTACTTCGACTGGCGCGGGAAGCCGTTCGCGTCTATCCAGCCCACCCGCCAGGAGTATGGCTATCCGAAGCGCAATGCGTTCCGGCAGCCCTTGCTGGTTCGCGCGCTCTTCGACGGACTGAAGCGATTCCAGCATGTGGACGTGCGCTTTGGACATGCTTTTGAGTCCTTCTCCCAGGATAGCGAGGGCGTTAAGGTGACGGTCGAGCGCGGCGGCGAACGCTATGTGGCCAGTGGCCAATGGCTGGTTGCCTGCGACGGCGGCCGCAGCCCGTTGCGTGAGTTCTGCGGGATCATGCTAGATGGTGAAACCTATGCTGAGCGCTGGTTGATCGTTGATCTCAGCGGCCGGACTGTGCCCCTGCGACACACGCGCACATACTGCGACCCGCGGCGCCCCGCCATTCGACTGCCCGGTCCGCATGGCAGCCTCCGGTATGAATTCATGCTCCGCCCCGGCGACGTAGACCAAGAAGTACTGGACGAGGCAGTTTTCCGCACCTGGATCGCCCATCGGGTTCCCGAGGACCGAGACCTGCCCCTAGTCAGGAAGGCGATCTACGGCTTCCACGCACGGGTCGCCACCCGCTGGAGGGAAGGCCGAGTGCTGTTCGCAGGTGACGCGGCACATCTCACGCCGCCATTCGCGGGTCAGGGCCTGAACAGCGGGATTCGCGATGCTTCCAATCTTGCATGGAAGTTGGCTGAGGTTCTCAGCGGAAGACAGCCCGAAAGTATCGTCGACACTTACGAGATGGAGCGCCGGCCACATGCAACTGCGCTCATCAGTATGGCATTGCGGATCGGGACGGTCATGCAGCCCAAGACCTTGCTGGGTGCCGCACTGACGCAGGCGACCCTGCGGGCGGCTTGCCTCATCCCCGCATGCCGGGACTACATCCTTCAATTGCGCTTCAAGCCGAAGCCACGCTTTGCCCAGGGATTGTTCCGCCGCTCGGGTCGGTTCGAGGCATCGGAACTCCTGCCGCAGCCTGTCGTCCAGCACGGCATCAATGAAGTAAAGCTCGATGACATTCTGGGTACCGGCTATGCGGTGATCGGCTGGTCGGACATCCACGTGCGACTGGCAGCAGAGCCATTCCTGCGCTCGGGAGCCCATGTCGCCTTGGTGCAACTCGTGCGCCGTGAAGATGATTTCGTCGGCGATAGCAAGTCCCCAGGTGTTCTGCTGGTGCGTGACGTCAGCGGGGAAATCGGACGCCTTCTGGAGCGGTTCGCCGCAGCCGCAGTCGTTGTACGCCCCGACAGGTATCTGCACAGCATTGTCCCGCTCGATACGGCGCCGCGCGCCGAACTTTCTTAACCATCCTATCCATGAAACTGATCAGCTTCAGGAGTCAAAGCCGGTCCTCCTACGGCATCTTGCGCGGTTCCGATGTCATCGACCTTGGCGCCTATCTGGGCGCCAAGGCGCCGACCCTGCGTTCACTTCTGGCCTTGCCGGACTGGAGCGAGGTGGCGATCTCCTTCGCCAAGGCCGAGACGTCGCTGCAGCTCGCACAAATCGAGTTGCTTGCCGTCATCCCGGATGCACGCATTGTGGTCTGCGTCGGCCACAACTACGAGGAGCACCGCGTCGAGACCCAGCGGGATCCGACCCACCACCCTTCGATCTTCTTCCGGCACGCCGAATCCTTGACCGGAAGCGGCGCGCCCATCGTCCGCCCGCGCGAATCGTCCCAACTGGACTATGAGGGCGAACTCGCCATCGTGATCGGCCGCGGCGGCCGCCGCATCAATGAGGCCGACGCCTGGGACCACATCGCCGGGGTCGCCTGCTTGAACGAAGGCAGCGTCCGGGACTGGCAGCACCACACGCGCCAGTTCACACCCGGCAAGAATTTCGCCCAGTCCGGCAGCTTGGGGCCCGCTCTGGTGACGCTGGACGAACTGCCGGTAGACCGTGTTCTCGACCTAACGACCCGCGTGAATGGCCAAGTGCTTCAGCGCGCTCGCACCGACCAGATGATCTTTCCAATTCCCACGGTGATCGCTTACGTCTCGACCTTCATGACTCTGGAGCCCGGCGACGTCATCGCCACCGGAACACCGGGCGGGGTTGGCGCAAAGCGC
This sequence comes from Ramlibacter sp. 2FC, assembly GCA_943372515.1. GTDB lineage: Bacteria > Pseudomonadota > Gammaproteobacteria > Burkholderiales > Burkholderiaceae_C > RAM1. Next base: position 51,023 of record CALRYY010000015.1, read on the forward strand.
ACACCGCCGCTATGGCTGCAGCCAGGCGATTCGGTTGAAGTTGAAATTTCCTCGGTCGGTAGGCTGGTCAACACAGTCGTTCAGGAGGGCTGAGATGGAGACGCCAGCTTTGGCCGAAAGGCGGCGTTGCGCACTCATGGTCAGTGATCCGGCTGGTGAGCTGGTGAGTCTGCTCTCGCCAAATTTGATCTATGTACACGCGACGGGGCTAGTGCACAGCCGCGACCAGCTAGTGGAGTTCCTCAACACCCGCATCCGCTACCACGACGTCCAGCGACGCGCATTGCAGATTGTCGAGGCCGTCGATGTGGCTTGGATGACCGGGTTCATGCGCTTTTCGGGGCAAAGGCCGCAAACCGGAGAAGCCGTCGATGCTTGCAGCTTCGTTTCCCAAGTCTGGGAACGCGACGCGGGACTGTGGACACTGCGCTTGTTCCAGTCAACAAAGGTGGAAAGCTCTCTGTGGGACGGGGCGGAGCTCTAAATTTGCATCCGATTCTCAGATGCTGAAGCACAGCTTTGACGCTCGGGAACTGCCTCACCATCATCAACATTGCGTACAGAAGTCCTCACGCGAGAGCCTAAACAACACAGGGCAGTGCCCTAACGGAGACAACAATGAATCAAATTAACGGGCAGTTCATGCCTGCCAAACCCACGAATCTTCGCCGCCTGTGCGTCCTTGTCGCAATGGCGTGGTCCGGTTATGCCTTGGCGCAATCTGGTAGCCCCCAAGTCACCTTGTACGGCAACGTGGATGGTGGCTTCTACCGCAAGCACCTCGCCGGCGAGGCCGCCTCCACCACCCGCGTTGACGGCGGCCTGATGTCGGTGTCGCGTTGGGGCATCCGAGGAACGGAAGACTTGGGTGGCGGCCTGGCAACTGACTTCAACCTGACCAGCCACTTCCGGCTGGACACAGGCGAGTTCGGCCGTCATCCGGGCGACACGGCCGCAAGCAGGGTCTTCACGCTGTCGTCGTGGGTCGGGCTTCGCGGAGGCTTCGGTTCCATCCGGCTGGGCCGGATTCCGTCCGGGACCTTCGTGAACACCCTCCAGTTCAGTCCTCTAGGCGATTCCACGGCCCTGGGACCGTTCATGATGCACACCTATGTCACCGGACAGGCAACGCTCGCGTCGCACGGTGCGTCCGACGGCGTCTGGGGCAATTCGGTGGCCTACACCACACCCGCCCTCGGCGGATTCACTGGCGCCGTGCAGATCGCCGCAAGGGAAGGCGGCACGGATGGCCGCCGCACCGACGTGACCCTGAACTACCGTGGCAAGGAGTTTGCCGCCGCCATCAGCCACCTGCAAATTAACGATGCCGCCTACACCTCCCCGCGGACGGTGACGGACCCTGCCGGCGCACCTTATGTGATTGAAAAGGAAGGCAATACGCTGGCGAGCGTTTCCTACGACTTCACCGTTGCCAAAGTCTTCGCACAGTATGCGACCGCCAAGCTGCAGCCGCGCGGCCTGCGCAGCATCGAGCTTGATACGGTCGGACTCAGCGCACAGGTGCCCGTCGGATCGGGCCGCTTCGTCGCATCCTGGGCACGCACCACGCGTGAGCAGGCAGGCGTGACGGATCGCACCCGCAACACAGTTTCGGCAGGCTATATCTACAACCTTTCCAAGCGCACGAACATATACGGCTTCGTCATCAATGACCGCGCGACGGGAGTGACGTCGGGAACTGGCTTTGCGGCGGGCGTTCGGCACTACTTTTAAAGGCGGCGCGGCAGGACAAACTCCAAGGATTCCCGGGCCAGCTACCTGGGAAGTTCAAAGCACCTCGAGAGGTGCTTTTTTTATGCAAGTCCAAGGGTACCTCAACCAGGTGTGAGGTGGCCGGCTTCGAGGTAGTAGTTGAGCGCTGCCGGGTGCAACGGGATCGATGGCCTGGCCATGGCAGAAGGAACCATGGGCACGCTCAAAGGACTGCGCAGCGGAGGAAGATGGTGATACTGACGCTCTATCGCGGCCCGCGTTTCGACGAGGCACCAAGTCAGCAGGCGCGCCACATCGTCCGGCATGTCGTCGCGCACCAGCACAAGGAAGTCGGAGAAATCCAGGGCGGGCAGAGGCTCATTAACGCCGGCCCAAAAGCCGGCCTGCAGCGGGTTGCTGCGCAACCCACAAGTTGTTTCAAGCGTCTGCAACGCGGCCTGTTCAGCCGGAAGCGGAATGAACTTACCGGTCTCGACGATGGTCGCCCACCAAGGCGTCATGATTGCTTCCTGCAACACGGCGTCGACCTCACCATCCTGCGCGCGTTGAAGGCTGTCACGAGGATTTGTGTCCTCAACGAAATTGCAGCCCCAGCTGGACAGCGTTTGCTCGTCCAATCCATGTGCGTTCAGAAACTGCCTGGCCACGAAGCCGATGAAGTTCGTTCCGTCATTGCGCGAAGTCGCCAGTCGCAGCGCCGGCGCTTGCCGGCGCAGGTCCGCGAAGCTGCGAATGCCCAGCTCGGGCCGGATAGCAAAGATCATCCTGTCGTTCTGGGGCAGGACTCCCAGCGATCGCAGATGCGGCGCAGCCCGCCCCTTGAAGATCAACCGGCCGTCCAGGGCCGCCGGCATCAGCATTGCCGGCGTCACGAGGCAAAGGTCGGCCTCCCCCTCTTCGACCAGGTCGATCGCCTCGATCCCGCCGCCCCGAATGCTCCAGATCGCCACCCGGCTACGCGGCCCGCTCCGTTTGCAGAATTCTTCGCACAGCCACGCGCAGATACGGTGGAAATTGGCGGTTCCCCAGTCTCCCACGAAGCGCAGGTGATGGGATCGCTCGAGTTTCGGCTCGTACATAGGGACACCCTTCGTGCTGCAACGTTCTAATCGGCCTTGACGTTGGCGTCTGCCATCATCTTCTTCCAGTATTCCGACTGGTCCTTGATCACCTTTGCGAACTGGGGTGGCGTGCTAATCACCGGTTCAAAGCCCAGAAAAATGAGTTTGGCCTTAACTTCCGGCGTGGCCAGGACCTTGTTCACATCTCGCGCAATCTCGTCGACGATGGCCTTGGGTGTGGCGGCCGGCACGACCAAGCCGCCAAAGCCGATCGTCTCGAAGCCCGGATAGCCCGATTCCTTCATACTGGGAATCTCCCTCGAGATCGGCGAGCGCTCTGCCCCAGTGCTGGCCAGCACCCGGATTTTGCCGCTACTCACATGCGGCAACAGGTCCGAATAGCTGGCGAACGTCGCGGACACGACCCCCCCCGCCAAGTCGACGACGGCAGGAGAGACGCCCTTGTACGGAACATGCAGTAGCTCGATGTTCGCCTTTCTGCTCAGTTGTACCATGTTGAGATGCGGCGTTGATCCCGGACCCGGCGAGGAGTAGGAGAACTTCGATCCAGCCTGCCGGGCCAGCACCACGAAGTCGCGGACCGTTCTGGAGTTGACGGACGTATGGATCGCCAGCCACAGCCTGCCATCGAACATCTGCGCCACCGGGGCGAAGCTGGTGACCGGGTTGTAGCTTAGTTTGGTGTAGAGGTAAGGCGCCTGGATAGTCGGCGTAGTGACCAGCAAGATCGTCCGTCCGTCCGCCGGCGCCCTGGCGGCCAGGCTGCTTCCGATCGTCGTGGCTGCACCGGCCTTGTTTTCGACCACCACGGGTACACCCCAGAGCCTGGACAACGGCTCCGCGACCGCGCGGGCGGCATTGTCGAAGGAGCTGCCGGCCGCATTGGGGACCACGATCGTTACTACCCCCCCCTGAAAAGGGCCAGCCTTCGCAGCAGATGCCATCAGCAAAGCGAGCATTGCCGCCAAGGAAAGCTTCGCGGCGTAAACTGCCGGACATGAAAAAAAAGTGCGCAATGGGGTGGGCATGACTTCAGTCTCCATAGTTAATAAGTGCTGTTCATAATGTGCACCACCGCAGAACGGTGTCAATTTTGACTCTCATGAATTGAGAATCTACAGGCGCTGGAGACTCAGGCTGCGGCACTCCGTTGTCCTCTGCGAAGAACGCGCCGAGGGCGTTGCCTACGCCCGGCCTCCATCGAGAGCATAGAAGCCGGGCGGCGGCGCCGCGCCCAACAGGAAGTTTCTGCGCCCGGGCTGCAGGCCGATGCGACCGGTCCGTGGCGAATGCCGCGCAAGCCCACAGCAAAACCACGGCCGGCGCGGCATGCACCGAAAGGCTCCGTGCTTTCATTCAGGCTCTCCGTTCGTTGAAAGCTCAGCTATGCGTGCCGAAGAAGCGACGAGATACTTTCAGAGATTTCCTTGAGGTGTAGTTTTGAGAAGGCGGCGGACCAACACCGCCAAGGCTGATGCAACGCCGGTCCTAGGACCACTGGCCTTCGCGGCGCGCCTTCCGTTGCCGGTGCACCAGCAGTGCCGCGGCAACCGCGAAATACACGCCTCCCATCGCTGCATAGCCCGCGAGGATCTGTAGCTTGAGCATCGGACCATCCGCGATCTTCACGAAGAACCCGCCAGCCAGCGCGGACTGGGCCCCGCTCAGAGCCATCGGCCACTGCGCGCCGAATCTTCCCCATCGGCGCACCGCCGTTCCCAGCTGCAACAGCCCGGCGACGATCGCCCAGGCGCCGAACACCAGGAAAACGGCAGGCATGCCGCTGTTCACTGCGACGACCATGGCGATGGTCGCAGCAACACTGACGCAGGCATTGATGAGTTGGGGCCAGCCGACGGCCTTGCCGTCAAGGCGCCGCGAGTCCGCCGCATTCGCCAGAGCGTCCCAGGCGGGATACAACACAAGCAGTACAGATGCGACGGCTGCAACCTTGGTAGCCACAGTAAACGCCAGGGCCACCCAAATCGCACAAAATGCGGCGCGGACGAGGTACAAGTTGCGCAGCCATGCCGTATTGGCCGCGAGCGGTGAGTTCCCGGCCAAGATGCCGCTCATTTCGCCGCCTGCGCTGCCTGCCTGATGACGGCGGCGACCGCTTCCGGTTGCGAGATGTAGATGGCGTGGCTGCCCTTGATCTCCGTCGTGAGCGACCCGGACCGCTTGTACATGGAACGCTGGAGTTCGGGGTTGATTGATCGGTCTTCGGTCGCAACGACTGCGAAGCTGGGCTTAACCTTCCATGCGATGTTGGACACAGTTGCGCCCGCAGCCTTCAGCGCCAGGCCCACTTGTGACCTGGCCATGAAGTCCGCCACCGGAGCGGGCAGATCGGCTGCAAAGTCTGCCTGAAAGCGCGCCGGATCGACGTACAGGTACCCCTCGGAAGGGGTGATCGAACTGGACACGCGTGGCTTGCTGGCCGCGAGCGAACCCATGCTTTCTCCGACATCCGGCTGAAACGCGGCAACATAGACGAGCGCCTTGACCCGTGCGTGGTTGCCGGCTTCGGTGATCACGATCCCGCCATAGCTGTGGCCGACCAAGACGACGGGGCCGTCCTGCCGGTTAAGCACGCGCTGCGTCGCGGCGACGTCTTCCTCGAGCGACGTCTCTGGAGGCTGGGCGATGCTCACTTGGTACCCCTCGCGCGTCAGCAAGTCGGACACGGCCCTCCAGCCCGAGCCATCGGTAAACGCGCCGTGCACGAGCACGATGTTCCTGGCACCGATTGATGTTTCGATCGGGGCTCGGGTCGACTGCGCTGACACGGAATGGCTTGCGCAGAGGAACGCCGCCGCGACAAACGCGGAGGCGAGAAGCGAGCGGCGGCTGGAGTAAGAAGAGTGGATCATGTTGGATAGATCAGGAGGTTGTTGAAGACCGCTCACTGTAGGAATTCCAGGCCGTCCTGGGGGTGACATGTCCATGACAAAAAAGTCATGCGCTTGCGCAGTCCGCTGAAGCAGAATTGCCCTTTATGAAGCTGCTGATCATCGAAGACGACGTGAAGACCGGGGACTACCTGCGAAAGGGTCTGCGCGAGAGCGGCTACAGCGTCGAGCTGTCGCGCAGCGGGACCGACGGCATGCGGATGGCTCTCAACAGCACCTATGACCTTGTGCTGCTGGACGTCACGCTGCCCGGCATCGACGGCTGGCAGATCATGCCCGCCCTGCGCGAGAAGGGGGACATGCGCGTCCTGTTCCTGACGGCCCGGGACCAGTTGAGCGACCGGATACGCGGTCTCGAGCTGGGCGCCGACGACTACCTGGTCAAGCCCTTCTCCTTCACGGAACTTGTGCTGCGCATCCGAACCCTGTTACGGCGTGGCACGACGAAGGAGGCGGACATCTACCAGGTCGCCGATCTCAAGCTTGACGTGCTCCGCCGTAAGGTCACGCGCGACAGCCTGGAGATCACCCTGACCAATAAGGAGTTCCTACTTCTGCATTTGCTGGCAAGGCGCCAAGGCGAAGCGGTCTCGCGGACCATCATCGCCTCCGAAGTCTGGAATATGAACTTCGACAGCGACACGAATGTGGTCGACGTTGCGATCAAGCGTTTGCGCGCGAAAATCGACCGTCCTTTCGCCACTCCCTTGATCCACACGGTTCGCAGCATCGGCTACGCCTTTGGCGATGGCCCGGGCACAGCCGCAGAGACCTGCGAATGAACGCGCGGTTGTTGCCACAGTCCCTGGCTGTGCGCGTCACGCTGCTTTGCGCCCTGATCTCGATTGCCATTACGGGCATGCTGGGTGCCTCCTTCTTTTTCAACGCGCGAACGGCCATCACGGACCACGCCGACGAGCAGCTCATCAGCCGCGCCACATATTTTCGCCAACTCGCAACGGAGACCCTCAATGACCGTGACTTACGCGACCGCTCCATGTTGCTGCAAGCGTTGCTCGGTTCGGCGAACGACGTGGTCATTTTGCGCCATCGCGGTGAGCTTCCTGTCGTAGAGGTCAACCCCGCCAGAGTCGCGATCCCGACAGACATCGCGCCGGTTGAGATTGGTAAGTCAATCACCAACCTGGATGTCCGCCGGATCGACAGGAAATCCGACCCGCGAATGCATTGGGTCGCCGCCCTCACTCGCGGCCCAGGCGGATCGGTCATCGAAGTACTGGCGGGCCACCCTCTCACCATCGAGATGCGGATGATCGAGCGAAGCCGGAATGGCGTGATCTGGAGCACATTCGCTGCGATGGTGGCGTGCGCACTGCTCGTTTGGCTGGTCTTGCTCAATGGCCTCCGGCCCCTGCGCCTGATCTCGGCACAGGCGGCATTGATCAATCCGATCAACTTAGCTACGCGGCTGTCGGAGCACAACGCACCGGCGGAGCTTCGAAAGATGGTGGTTACCTTCAACTCCATGCTGGACCGGATCGCCATCGGCTACGAGCGCCTGTCCCAATTCTCCGCCGATCTGGCGCACGAGATCCGCACGCCCATCGGCGCTTTGACCGGACAGACGCAGGTCGCCCTCGGTCGCACGCGCACCGTCGACGAATACCAGCGGCTCCTGGAATCCAACCTTGAAGAGCTCGCCCGGCTCGGATCGATCGTCGATAGCATCCTGTTCCTTGCACAGGCGGATCACGCCTCGCTGCAGGTCGAGAAAACCCCCCTTGCGCTGAAGTACGAGTTATCGAACATTGCGGAATACTTCGAAGGTCCCGCAGAAGAGACGGGGTTGAGCTTCTCCGTGCAAGCCGCTGGAGAAGCACGCGTGAATGCCGCGTTGTGCAGGCGCGCCCTGCACAATCTGGTGCTCAACGCCTTGCGTTACAGCACCAGCGGTACCACTGTCACGCTCACCGGCGAGCAGCATAAAGCTGGCGCAACCATCGTCGTCGAAAGTGTTGGGTCGCCGATCCCGCAAGACCAGTGCCTCAGGCTGTTCGACCGCTTCTACCGAGCGGACTCGTCCGCAGGCCGCTCCGCGGAGTCTCGTGGCCTGGGGCTTTCCATCGTAAAGGCCATCATGGATTTGCACGCAGGCGAGGCGACTGCATCGTGCTCACCGACTGGCAGGTACCGGTTCGAGTTGCGCTTTCCTCTTTAGTGGCATCGTCCGATCGCGTCTAAATTTACTACTTAAATCGTAAATGACGATACTGCGAAGATTTTCGACAAATTTTAAGGAAATGCATTTCAACTATGTCGGGGCCTACGTTTGACTGTTCAAAGTTGCGCGTGTAGATCGCTGATTGAACAGATGTTGCCTACGCAATAACTACAGATCCCTAAACTGTATGAGGGATGGCTAGGAGTGGGCCCGCTGCTCGCCCAAGTCGTTCCATACGTCCTGGCGGTGCAGCAGCCCGTCTTGCACCTCGAACCGGTCGATGAACCGGATGCCGGCAAAGGCCTGCCCATCCGGCCATTCACCAGACAAGGTGCCGTGGCAATGCACCACGCTGGTGGTGCCGCTCCAGGCCTCGTCGAAGGCCTCGAAGGTCTTGCCCACCGAGCGGTAACGCTGACGCCCCCAGTCCACCAGCTGCTGCAGGGTGGTGAACCGCACGCCGCCGGGGAACTGCATCTGGAAGCCTGGCGCGAGAAACGCCCGGGCGCGGTCCAGTTCGCGCGCCTGCATGGCCGCCAGGAAGGCCTTCACCACCTCGGTGGCCACCGGGTGGGCGTGGTTGCCAGCGACGAACACCCGGGCATCGCGCTGGTAGGTTGCGGCCTCGTTGATGAAGGTGGTGATGCCCGCCGGGGGCGCGGCGATCACCGACGCCACCGCGTGCGACACGCGCGTCACGAGCCGCTCTCGCACCTCGGGGCTGTAACCGGGCAACAGGGTGATCTGTGTCACGGGCATGGGGGTCTCTTCAGGGTTGACGCCCGGCATCGTAGCGGGCGCCCTGCTCCAGCAGCGCCGGCGTGCCGATCAGGGCGTTGAGCTGGTCGAAGTCGAGCATGTCCGCCTGCCAGGGGGCGGTGGTCTGGTGGGCCTTGAGACTGGCGAAATAGCCCTGCAAGGTGCGCGCGATGGCGCGCACCGTGCCGCCGGGAAAGATGACGATGCGGTAGCCCAGGCGCCCCAGCTCGTCGGCCGGCGTCACCGGTGTCTGGCCGCCTTCGACCATGTTGGCCAGCAGCGGAATGCGACTGGCGAAGCGGGCCGCAGCATCGGCCAGCTGCGCCGGGCTGCGCAGGGCTTCGATGAACAGCGCATCCACTCCGCAGGCCAGGTAGGCCTCGGCGCGTTCCATGGCGCGGTCCCAGCCTTCGATGGCCAGGGCGTCGGTGCGCGCCATCACCAGGGTGTCGGCGCTGTGGCGAGCGTCCAGCGCCGCCTTGAGCTTGCCGACCATCTCGGCCTGTGGCACCACCGTCTTGCCGTCCAGGTGACCGCAGCGCTTGGGAAAGCCCTGGTCTTCCAGCTGCACCATGGCCGCGCCCGCGCGCTCGAAACCGCGCACGGTGCGTTGCACGTTCAGCGCGTTGCCAAAACCCGTGTCCGCGTCCACGATGACCGGGCAGTCCACCCGCTCGGTGATGCGCGCGAGCGCGTCCTGCACCTCGCTGAAGGTGGTCAGGCCAATGTCGGACCGGCCCAGGCGTGTGTAGGCCAGCGAAGCACCCGAGAGGTACAGCCCCTCGAACC